>CBHFOL010000027.1:0-39304 GCA_965995405.1 uncultured Saccharothrix sp. | reverse complement strand
TGCCTGCGGGCGAACTGGGCCGACGCCGACCGCGCGGGTCTGCGCGCGGTCGTCGCGCCCTGGTTCGCCGACGGCTGGAACGTCGACGCCCTGCTGGCGGCCGTGGACAGCAAGCCGGACGGGAGCAGGCAGGGCAGCCCCAGGAACCGCGACCAGGTTGCGCACGACTTCCTCCGCGCGCGGCTCCGGTCGTGGTGGCAGGGGGGCGCGCGGCGGGCGCGCCCCCCGGTCGCCGGCATGACCCTGGGCCTGTGGTGGCGGGTCAACCGCCGCAACGCCCGGCTCGCCCAGCCCCGGCCGCGCCGGGTGCTGGGTGAGGCCGGGCGGCTGGCCCAGGAGCAGTCGCGCGAGCGGGTGCGGGCCCGGCTGCGTGATCCAGTGGAGCGGTCCCGGGCCAGGGCCCGGCGGTGGCAGGAGGTGTTGGACAGTCTGCTGGTACCCGGTCAGCGCGCGCCGACGTTCGATGATTCGCGCAAGCTGCTCGCGGAGATCGTGCAGGTGCCGACACATCCGGTGTGCAGCCGCTGCGGCTGTCGGACGGGGGTGTTGTCCCAGGCGGCTTGAAGGGAGTGATCGCCACAGGTGCCACCGCACCGGCCTGATCCGCGAGCTTGACCGGTCAATCCGATCCCGCAGTCTGATCCGCGGACTCGATCTGCTGACCTGATCCGCCGGGCGTGCCGCGTTCCGACCTCGACGGTCGTGATCGCGTGATTCGTGCTGCCTCGGGGAAGTGACCTGCGGGTCGTTCGACCTCGGCGAGGCGGGGCTCGGTCCTGCCGGAAAACGGGCTGTCCCGGTTGTCCACAACGGCTGCCGGTCGGCGCCGCTCCGGCGTGGAGACCAAACCCTACCCCGCCGATCGGACGGGCGTTCGCCGGGGTCCGCCGCACTGGTTCGACGGGCGTTCGCCGTCCGGCGGCCCGGTGTTCGACGGCACGTCAGGCAGGTCCGGCGGTGAGGCCGGGTGTCACCTGGACAGGTGAAATGCCGGGTGGCGTCCGGCGTGTACGGGCGGCGCTGGTGGCATCGGGCCGGGTACTTCCGGTACGAACGCCGGTGCTGAGATCCCGCGCGTGGCCAGTCTGGCTCGTCGGCGCCCTGTTCAGCTAGGAGTGGCAGTGTTCTGGTTGTTCGCCCGGATTTTCGTCCTGTGCTGCCTCGCGTTCCTCGCGGGCGCGGTGCTCACCTGGCTGCCGCTGCGCGCCACCATCCGCAACCTGCGGGCTGAACTGTCCCGACCGGTCGTCCGCCCGGCCCTGACCGCGTCGGCCGTGGTCGTCCCGCAAGTGGAGGAGCCTCGGGAGGCAGTGCCGCAGACCGGGGAATTGCCCGTCGCTCCGGTGCGGCCCGCCGTCGTGGAGTCCGTGGTCGAGGTCAAGGGCAGTCCGAAGTCGATGATCTTCCACACCCCCGACTCGCCCTACTTCAAGCGGATGAAGGGTGACGTCACGTTCCGCTCCGTCGCCGAGGCCGAACAGGCGGGCTACACCCAGTGGCGGCCGAAGAGCGCGGCAGCGGTGCCGGCGGGCTGAAGCCGGGGGAGCGCCGTACCTGCCGGCCTGGCTCAGTTCACTTCGGACGCGATGACGAAGTGGTCGATCAGGCCGGTGACCTCCAACGGGTGCAACACGGCCGGGGTGTTCGCCACGACGCGCAAGTGCGCGCCCGTGCGGCGGCACGCCGAGCGGAGGGTGAGCAGCACGTTGATGCCGTCCGAGCCGAAGAACGTCACCTCGGTCAGGTCGAGCACCAGGGTGCGACCCGGAGCGGAGACGTAGCCGTGCACGGAGTTCATCACGGTCGGCGCGGTGGCCATGTCGACCTCGCCCACCACGCGGACCACCACGGTGTCCGTGGTGGACTCCCGGACGGAGAGTTCGACGGATCCGGTGCTGTCGTTCATGGCCTACCCGGGTGCGGCGCGGCGGTCTGCCCAACCGCACCAGCGTAGGCCCACCGGCAAGGCCGACGCACGTCGGACCAGCGGATCAACCCACCACTCGCCGGATCGTGTTGATCGGTCCGATCGACTCGATGTCCTGGATCTTCACCGGCACGCCCTCGGTGGACGCGTGCACGGCCCGGATGCCGTCGATCGCCATCGACACGTGGTGCTGGTCGGCGTAGTAGATCACCAGGTCGCCGGGCTTCACCTCGTTCAGCGACACCTCCCGTCCGATCAGCGCCTGCCCGTACGTGGTGCGCGGGATGGCGATGCCGGCCGACCGGTAGGCCGCCTGCATCAGGCTGGAGCAGTCCCACGAGTTCGGGCCGTTCGAGCCGAACACGTACGGCTTGCCGCGCTCACCGAGAGCGAACGCGAGTGCCTGTCCCGCCTGACCGGGCGGCACCGGCACGGGTCCGGTGTAGCCCTCCGCACCCAGCGCGTCCCGTTCGGACTTGGGCAGCGCGCGGTAGGCGTCGCGGGCCTCGGTGATCTGCGCGTCGAGCGCCGTCTTGCGCTGCCCGATGTCGGCGATCGCCTTGTCGGCGTTCGCGGCGGCGTCGGTCGCGCGGCGCGCGGCGTCGTCGGCGTGGTCGACGGCGGCGGTGAGGTTGTCCATCGCCTCGGCGTTCTCGTCGGCCAGGACGCCGAGCGCGGACATCCGGTTGAGGAAGTCCTGCTGCGAGTCGCTGACCAGGATCGCCGACAGCTGGTTGAACCGCGCACCCTCGAACGACGCCTCGGTGAGCAGGTCGACGTGGCCGCGCAGCTGGGTCTGCGCCTGCTGGGCCTGGTCGAGGTCGCGGTTGGCCTGGTCGAGTTCGCCCTGGGCCTTGGACAGGTCGTCCTGGGCGCGCAGGTGTTCCTCGTTGAGCTTCTCGGCCTGGGTGGTCAGCTCGTTGTACTTCTGCAACGCCTCGGAGGCGTTGGGCGGCACCGGGTCGGCCGAAGCCTGCGGCAGGGACAGTCCGCTTGCCAGCGCGAACACGGCGGTGGCCGCCAGAGCCGCGCGGACGGTGCGCTGAACGGGGTACGACGCCACGGTCGCGCAGTCCTCCTTGAAACCGGGTAGCCCGAACGGGTTACCCCCGTCCAGGTCTCGGACAGGTTACGGAACGAGGCCCCGTCCGTCTATCAGGGGCCCCGTTCCGCGCGGTCAGCCCTCGACCTTGAGGAGCTGTTGCAGCTCGGTGATCTCGCCCTCCCGGGTCTCCGTGATCTTCCGTGCCAGTTCCTTCGCGGGCTGGTGGCGGCCGTTGTCCGACTGGGTCCGGGCCCGGTCCACCGCGCCCTGGTGGTGGACGATCATCAGCTCCAGGAACCGGCGGTCGAACCGGTCGCCGTCGAGCGACGCCAGGGCCGCGTCGTGCCCGCCGGCACCGGAGGTCGGTGCGGCGGCCCGCCAATCCCGGAGCCACCCGGACATGGTGGCGATCTCCGCTTCCTGTCCCTTTGCGATGCGGGACGCGAGGTCGAGCAGCGGCTGGTTGCGCGTACGTCCTTCGGCGAGTTCGGCCATGGCCTTGGCGTCCTGGTGGTGGGGGATCATCTCGCGGACGAACGCGATGTCGGCGTCGTTGTGCGCCGTGGCCGGTGCATTGGGATCCTGCGCGGCGGGGTCCTGCGTGCCGCATCCGGCCGACACGAGGGCGGCCAGCACCGCCACGGCCAGGTACTTCCTGATCATGGTCACGTTCCTTCTGCGGTTGGAGTCGGGCAGTGCGCGGGGCGTGCGCGACTCACAACCTGAGGACGCCGAGGGAAACGAGCACCGGCCCACCCGGCGGTGCCCGCCGAGCCCCATCCCGACGTGTCGCCGACCGCAGCCAATCGGCCACCGGAATCCGCCGCTCCAACAGCCAGGCCAACACGAACAGCACTGCCAGCACCACCAGGCAGAGGTGCAGCACGTCGTGCTCGCCGTGCGGCTGCGGTGCTTCGTTCCCGCTGGACACCGACACGGCCGCGACAGGTGCGGGCTCCTGCGCGATGTGGTGCATCCCGACCAGTGCGAACGCGATCGCGCACACCAGCACCCACCAGAGGGAGCGGCGTCGGGCGATCATGCCGGCCACCCTAACCACCTCCTCCGCGCTGGCTACCGTCGGTCGCAGCCCACCGTCGCCAGCGGGCGTAAACCATGCAATGTTAAGTTTGCAATGTTAAGTCTGCACCGCGAGACCGGCGGCGCGAGACCGGCAGTGCGGGGCCTGTGTCGCGAGACCGGCAGCGCGGGGGCCTGCTTGTGGGGCCTGCACTGCGGGGCCTGCACTGCGGGGTTTGCGTTGTTAAGTTTACGATGTTGGGTTTGCTTTGTTGAGTTTGCGATGTGGGGTTTATGATGTGGTATTTACGATGTAAAGCTTGCTGAAGCTGAGTGGGTGAGGTTGCTGGCGGGTGAGGGTTGGGGTGCGTTTGGCGGGGGTGGTGTGGCCTGGATCACAATTTGCCGTGTCGAGGGTGCCCTGGGGGATCCGTCCTACGGGTGAGAGCGCCAAGATGGGCGCGACCGAGATCGAGGAGTTCGACATGGCCAAGTTCCTGCTGCTGATGAACTACGGCGGCGTTACGAACTGTGACGTTCCGATGGACCAGTGGGCACCCGAGGACATCAAAGCGCACATCGAGTTCCAGCAGGCGCTGGGCAAGGAACTCACCGACAACGGCGAACTGGTCGATGCGCAGGGGCTCTCCGCGCCCGAGTTGGCCAAGAACGTGGTGTTCACCGGCGTTGGCGCGCCGGTTGTCACGGACGGTCCGTTCCCCGAGTCCAAGGAACTCCTTGCGGGCTACTGGATGGTCGACACCACGCCGGAGCGTGCGTTGGAGATCGCCGCGCAGGCGTCGGCCGCTCCCGGCCCGGCCGGGGTGCCGCTGGGCCAGCGGATCGAGGTTCGCGAGCTGATGAGCGCCCCCGCCGCGCCTGACCTGTGAAGGCACCCGACCTGTGAACACCCCCGAACCGTGAACACGCCGATCGAGGACCTGCTGCGCGATCTCGCGCCGCAGGTCCTCGGTGTGGTCGTGCGACGGTTCGGCGATTTCGCGTCCGGTGAGGACGCCGTGCAGGAAGCGTTGTTCGCGGCGGCCGTGCACTGGCCCGAGGACGGGGTGCCGGACAACCCGCGAGGCTGGCTGATCCAGGTCGCCGTGCGGAAGATGACCGACCTGTTGCGCAGCGAAGCCTCCCGGCGCAGGCGGGAGGACGCGGTCGCCGCCGAACCCGCCGCCGGTGAAGTGTCCGAACAGGACGACACGCTGATCGTGCTTTTCCTGTGCTGTCACCCGGCGTTGACGCCCGCATCGGCCATCGCACTGACGCTGCGCGCGGTCGGCGGGCTCACCACCGCCGAGATCGCGAACGCGTTCCTGGTGCCGGAAACCACCATGGCGCAACGGATCAGCCGCGCCAAGCAGACCGTGAAGAAAGCCGGCTCGACGTTCGCCATGCCCGGTCCGGACGAGTGGGCCGACCGGCTGCGGACCGTGCTGCACGTGCTGTACCTGATCTTCAACGAGGGTTACACCAGCAGTGTCGGCGGCGAACTGCACCGGACCGAGTTGTCCGGCGAGGCCATCCGGGTGACCAGGGCGGTGCACGCGCAGCTGCCCGACGACGGCGAGGTCGCCGGCCTGCTGTCGCTCATGCTGCTCACCGACGCCCGCCGTCCCGCCCGCACCGGGCCGGACGGCGAGCTGATCCCGTTGGAACTCCAGGACCGCACCCGCTGGGACAAGGCGCTGATCACCGAGGGCGTCGACCTGATCATGGCGGCGACGTCGCGGGGCGCGATCGGCGAGTACCAGTTGCAGGCGTCCATCGCCGCCATCCACGACGACGCGTTGCGCGCCGCCGACACCGACTGGCCGCAGATCCTGGCCATGTACGGGCTGTTGGAACGCATGTCGGACAACCCGATGGTGTCGTTGAACCGGGCGATCGCGGCGGCGATGGTGCACGGGCCGGAGACCGGACTGAAGCTCATCGACCAGTTGGACGCCCGACTGCCGAACCACCACCGGGTCGCTGCCGCGCGTGCCCACCTGTACGAGAAGTCCGGTGACGTGGAGCGTGCCGTCGAGCACTACCGGACCGCCGCCGCGCGCACCACCAGCGTGCCCGAACAGCGCTATCTGCTGGACCGCGCGGCCCGACTGGCTCGCTGACGCCGACGGGACCGGTCGGTACCCTCGAAGCAGGGGGTGGTTGCCGTGACGGAGCGCAAACCCGTTGGCATGAGCTTCGAGTCGTGGATCGACCGGCAGATTCGGGAGGCCCAGGACCGGGGCGAGTTCGACAACCTGCCGGGTGCCGGGAAGCCGTTGGACGGGCTGTCGGAGCCGCACGACGAGCTGTGGTGGGTGAAGGAGAAGATCCGGCGGGAAGAGGGCACCATACTGCCGCCGACCCTCCAGTTGCGCAAGGATGCCGCCGCCGCTCGTGAGGCTGCCGCGCGGGCCGGGTCGGAGGCGGAGGTGCGGCGGATTCTGGCGGAGATCAACGAGAAGATCGTGGACGCCATCCGCAAGCCGCAGTCCGGGCCGCCGTTGAACCTGATGCCGTTCGACGTCGAGCACGTCGTGGGGGAGTGGCAGGAGCGGCAGGAACAGCGCTGAGCCCCCGACTGGTGGCCGGGGGCTCGTGCCTCAGGTGTGCTGAGCCGGGCGTGCTGCTTCAGGCGTTCTTCAGTGCGGAGAGGAAGCCTGCGACGCTTGACTTCTCGAAGGTGAGGACCGGGCCGTCCGGGTTCTTCGAGTCACGGACCAGCAAGGTGGCGGTGGTGTGCGCGAGTTCCACGCAGTCGCCGCCATTGCCGCCGCTGTAGCTGGATTTGCGCCACCGGTTGGGGACCGAGGTCATGAGTGCGCCTCCTTGCCGGGATTACAGTTCGCTTGCCACTGTAACCAGCAGGTTGCTGCTCTTGGCGGGCGACAGCGCGACGGTCAGCAGGTGGCGGAACACCAGGTCGTACTGCGCGACGTGGGACGGCTCCTCCACCGAGCCCGCCGTGGTCAGGTCCTCCAGGTAGACGATGGGCTTCTGGTTGTCCGGGAACCGGAGCATGACGAACGGGTAGCTGGACGCGGCGTGCGCCCCGGCACTGAACGGCACGACCTGGATCGTCACGTT
The DNA here is from genome assembly GCA_965995405.1 of uncultured Saccharothrix sp. Classification (GTDB taxonomy): domain Bacteria; phylum Actinomycetota; class Actinomycetes; order Mycobacteriales; family Pseudonocardiaceae; genus Actinosynnema. Next base: position 32,225 of record CBHFOL010000027.1, on the reverse strand, counting down.
CGGCTGACCCGCGAGCTTGCGCAGGTGCTGCAACTGCGCCCGCATCACCTCCGGGCCGCCCACCACGGTCCGGACGGCGGCCTCGTGCAGGACCAGGTGCAGCCGTTGGTCGCCCTCGGTGACGTGCGCCTGCCGGGCCTGGCGTGCCTCGACGAGCCGTTCGAGCTCGCCCTTCTGGTGGAACGGGTTGGCTTCGATGACGGCTCGCGCGTAGTCGGGTGTCTGGAGCGAGCCGGGGATCACCTCGGAGTGGTAGCGGAGCACCTCCGAGGCGATCTGCTCCAGGTTGAAGAACCTCCGGAAGAAGTCGGGGATCACCGTGCCGTACGGGGTGCGCGCGCGGCGTTTGCGGGCTTCCCGGGCCAACTCCTCGATCGGCTTGCGGACCTGCTTGTTCGCGCCGTAGAAGTTGAGCAGCACCGTCAGTTCGGCGGCGCGGATCGCCACGTCGCCGACCTCGATGCGCCGGATCTTGGCGGGCGAGCACTCCAGCACCTCGGCCGCGTTGTCCTGCGTCCTGCCCACGCTCTCGCGCAAGGACGTGAGCGCCATACCCAACTGTCGCTTGTAGACCGTCGGGCTCGCGCCGCTGCCGGCCATGACCACCTCAGCTTTCCTCGTCTTCCGGGTACCTGATCAGTCTGCCGCAAATGCTCGGAATCAGGGTTCACACGATGGTGTACTCCCCAACCTGCACTTGCAGGATTTAGCGTTGCCCTGCCAGTTCAGGCAGGGGAGGAACCGAGATGACCCGCGCTTTCCGCTGGATGCCGCACGACGGCCGCCGCCACGCCATCCGCAGCCGGTACGCGCCGCGCGACGACGCCGAGACGCTGTGCGGCCTGCCGCTGACCGTGCCGCACGACCAACAGCCCTACGCGCACTGGTGTTGGTCGACCTGCGAGGAGTGCGACAACGCCTGGCGGGCGCACGAAGGCATCCCGGCCTTCCCCCGGCCCCGCCCCGCCGACCGGCAGCGTACGGCGTGCGCCAGGTGACCGGGGAGACGCGGCCGATGAGCTTCACGTCGTTCGTCACCAAGGGATACGCGGCCGGCGAGACGATCCGCGCGCTCGCCGCCGCGACCGGCCGGTCGTACGGGACCGTGCGCAGCGCGCTGGTGTCGGAAGGCGTCCGGCTGCGCAAACGCGGCCACCGGCCGGTCACCACCATGATGGCGGTGGCCGACGCGCGGGCCCGGCGGGAGGAGCTGTCCGCAGAACTGCTGCGCGCCCGACTGGCTTCGGGGCTGACGGGCGCGGCGGCGGGGAAGCGGGCGGGTATGAGCCAGTCCAAGGTGTCCAAAGTGGAGACCGGGCGGCTGCTGCCCAAGGTCGCGGACGTCGCGCGGCTCGCGGATGTCTACGACGTGCCGGACGAGCAGCGGCGCAGGCTGCTCTCGTTGGCGGACAAGGTGGTGCGCGACGCCGAACACCGCCGTGCGGTGCTCAATCGCGGCGTCGCGCGCCGCCCGGTCGTGGTCGCCCGCCCGGAAGCCGAGGCGCGGACCGTGCGGGCCTACGCGGTGTGCGGCGTGCCGGCGCAACTGCTGCGTGCCATCGATCCGGACCGGCGGCTGGTCGTGGTGCTGTCGGAGGGTGCGCTGCGGTCCGCGCCGGAGCAGTGGCCGCGGCTGGTGGCGCTCAGCCTGCTGCCCAACGTCGAACTCGGCGTCGTCCGCTGGTACACGCCGGTCGAGCTGCCGGACGCGGGGTTCGTGGTGTTCGACGAGACCATGGTGGTGTTCGACCTGTTGGCGGGCAACGTGGTCATCACCGATCCGGACGACGTGCGCGGGCACCTGAGGACGTTCGAGCGGCTGTGCTCCAGCGCCGTCTTCGGTGACGCGATGCGAGCCCATCTCGACTCCGTCCGCGCGGACTACGAGCGGTTGCGCGGGTGAGGCGTCCGCCCTCTCAGATCGGCTTGGACATGAACATGCCGAACTGCGACGGGGCCGAGGCGAGTGCACGTCGTCTTCCCGTCGGGACGAAACCGAGCCGTCGGTAGAGGGCGATGGCGACCGCGTTCGTCTCGGTCACCGCGAACTCCATCGTCGTCGCCCCGTGCGCCCGCCCCCACGCCACGATGGCGGCGACGAGGCGTTCGCCGAGCGCCTGCCCGCGTGCCTCCGGCGACACCCACATGCCGGTGGCGTCGAGCACCCCGCTGCCGTCACCGCGCAACGAGCAACCGGCCATACCGCGCCAGACCTCGCCGTCCTCCACCACGAACATCACCCGGTCGGCGGACGTCGTCCACGGCGTCCAGTCCAACGCCTCCTCCACCTCCCTGGGCCAGAAGTACGCGTGCGGCGCGTCGGCCAACGCCCGCAAACGCAGCGCGTGGAGGCGGTCCGCTTCGCCTTCCCGAACCGGTCGTACGTCCATCCGCGCACTATGCCAGGAACCGCTGAACCAGGGGTGTCCGAAACGGCGTACAGGACGGCAGGGCGAAACGCCCCAGCCAGACGCTCTAGCCGAACACCCAGGGCAGACACCCTTGGAGGTGCGCGTGACCGACGTCGACTACCTGGTCATCGGTGCGGGACCGGCCGGATTGCAGCTCGGGTACTTCCTGCACCGCGCCGGGCGCAGCTACCGGATCCTCGAAGCCGGGCCCGATTCCGGCACGTTCTTCCGGACTTTTCCCAGGCACCGCAAGCTCATCTCGATCAACAAGCCGCACACCGGTTCCACCGACCCGGAACTGAACCTCCGGATGGACTGGAACTCCCTGCTGTCCGACGACCCTGACCTGCTGTTCACCCGCTACAGCACCAAGTACTTCCCCGACGCCGATGACCTGGTCCGCTACCTGGCGGACTTCGCGGCCAAGACCGACCTGGACATCCGCTACGACTCGCGAGTGGTGGAGGTCCGCCGCGAAGGGCACTTCGTCGTGCGCGACCAACAGGACCACGTGCACACCGCCGAACGGCTCATCGTCGCCACCGGCCCGTCGAAGCCCTACCTGCCCGCGATCCCCGGCATCGAGACCGCCGAGCACTACGGCACCGTCACCACCGACCCGGCGGACTTCACCGACCAACGCGTCCTGATCATCGGCAAGGGGAACTCGGCGTTCGAGACCGCCGACAACCTGGTCGAGACCGCCGCCGTGATCCACGTGGCCGGACCACGCTCCATCCGGATGTCGTGGCAGACGCACTTCGTCGGCCACCTGCGCGCGGTGAACAACAACTTCCTGGACACCTACCAGCTCAAGTCGCAGAACGCCGTGCTGGACGGCAACATCCTGGACATCCGGCGCGACGGCGACGGCTACCTGGTCACCGTCAGCTTCTCCCGCGCCGACGAGGTCACCAAGGACATCCGGTACGACCGGGTCATCGTCGCCACCGGCTTCCGGTTCGACCCGTCCTACTTCGCACCGGACTGCACCCCGGAACTGACCATCAACGACCGGTTCGCGGCCCTGTCCCCGCGATGGGAATCGGTCAACGTCCCCGGCCTGTACTTCGCGGGCACCCTCATGCAGGTCCGCGATTTCAAGAAGTCCACCAGCGGCTTCATCCACGGGTTCCGGTACTGCGTCCGGGCGCTGCACCACATCCTGGAACGCGAGCACCACGGCGTCGAGTGGCCGCACACCGAGGTCCCGCTCATCGACCTCGCCGACACGATAACGGCCCGGGTGAACCGGAGTTCCGCGCTGTGGCAGCAGTTCGGGCAGCTCGGCGACGTCGCGGTGGTGGACGGCGACCGGGTCCGGTACCACGAGGAGGTGCCGGTCGCGTACGTCCCGGAGTTCGCCGACGAGTGCTACGTCATCACCCTGGAGTACGGCCCGGACCACGACAAGGTCGACCCGTTCGACATCTCCGTGCGCCGGGTCGCGCAGAACGCGCCGGAACAGGCCCTGGACGCCGCCTACCTGCACCCGGTCGTCCGGCACGTGCGCGGCGGCGAAATCCTGGCCACGCACCACCTCGCGGAGAACCTGGAGAACGAGTGGACCGGCGAGGCGACGCACCGCGCCCCGCTGCGCCGGTTCCTGGCCGCGCAGCCGGTGCGATGACCATCGCCGAGTTGCGGGAGGAGGCACGCCACCGGCTGCCGAAAGCGGTCTTCGACTTCTTCGACGGCGGCGCGGACGACGAGCACACGTTGCGCGCCAACGAATCCGCGTATGCCCGGATCGGGCTGCTGCCCCGCGTGCTGCGCGGCGGCGGCACGCGGCGGCCGGCCACCCGGCTGCTCGGCTCGGACCTCGCCTTCCCGCTGATCCTGTCGCCGACCGCGTTCCACCGGCTGGCGCACCCGGACGGCGAGATCGCCACCGCGCGTGCGGCGGCCAAGGCGGGCACGGTCATGGTGTGCAGCATCGCCGCCACCACACCGGTCGAGGACATCACGGCGACCGGCGCGGACGTCTGGTTCCAGCTCGACATCCAACCGGATCGGGAGTTCACCGAGTACCAGGTGGCCCGCGCGGAACGGGCCGGGTGCCGGGCGCTGGTCGTCACCGTGGACACTGCGGTCTTCGGCAACCGGGAACGCGATCGGCGCAACGGGTTCACCGAACTCCCGGACGGCCTGCGCTGCGAGAACATGGTCGACTCGGCCGGGACCTGGCGGCGCATCGAGTTCAGCGCCGACCTGACCTGGCACGACATCGACCGGCTGCGCGAAAGAACCACACTTCCCGTACTGCTCAAGGGAATCACGCACCCGGACGACGCGCGGTCGGCCGTCGAACACGGCGCGGCCGGCATCGTCGTGTCCAACCACGGCGGCCGGCAGCTGGACACCGTGCCGCCCACGGTCGAACTCCTCCCCGCCGTCGCCGACGCGGTGGACATCCCGGTCCTGGTGGACGGAGGGATCCGGCGCGGCACCGACATCCTGAAAGCCTGCGCCCTGGGCGCCACCGCCGTGGGCATCGGCCGACCCGTCCTGTGGGGTCTGGCCGCACGCGGGCAGGAAGGCGTCGAGCTGGTCCTGGACCGGCTGCGCGACGAACTGGACCGCGCACTGGCCCTGTGCGGTCTCACCGAACCCGCGCAGGCGACCCGGAACCTGATCCGGGACGTGATCCGATGATCATCCTCGCCGTGCTGGTGGGCAGTCTCCCCTACTGGCTGCCCCGCGCCGTGGTCGCGGCCCGAATCAGGATCTTCGCCCGGATCAACGGCGACGAGGGCATCCCGGTGCCCGGCGACCTCGTCGGCATCGAGGATTTCCGCCGGGTGTACGAGAACCCGGCGGCGGACGGCCGCAGCCGGGGCGCGGTGCTGTCCGACCTGTTCTGGTACTGGCTCGCACCGGGACCCCAGGTGCACCAGGAACACCTGGAACCCGGTCCGCGGTACGACGACGTGGCCCGCACCACCCGCCGGTTCCTCGCGGCGGGTATGCAGGACGCGGAACGCCTGGCCGGCGAATGCGCCGAAAGGGTCCTCAATGGACTGACCGGGTCGACCAGTCGACTGATCAGGTTGCGGGACCTGATGATGCCGATCTGGGCGGAGTACAACTACGAGCTGGTGTTCGGCGAACAGTGCCCGCCGCACGCCCGCGCGCTGATCATCGGTAACGCGAACGACGTGGTGTCGTCCATCAAGTGCACCGGCCTGCGGCACATGCCACGAAGGGAACGGCTCACCCACTACCTGCTGGAGAACCTGCACCGCGTCACCCAACCCCTACCCGCCTCGCTGAACGAGCAGGAACAAGCCTGGTACCTCCAGGGCACGTTCTTCAACACCGCCGTCGTCCAGTCGGCCGAGGCGATGGCCCACCTGATCCTCGTGCTGGCCGAGAACCCCGAGGCACAGCAACGGATCGTCGACGGCGACGACGCACTCCTCGAACGGACGGCCGACGAGGCGTTGCGCCGGTTCCCGCTGTTCGGCATCGCACACCGGATCACGTCCGCCGAAATCACCGTGGACGACCGCAGCATCCCCAAGGATTCGGTGCTGTGCTTCAACTACCCGGCTTTCCACGAGGCCGGCGGCCACATCCCGTTCGGGGTGACCGGCAACCGGCCGTGCCCGGCGCGGGTGGTCGCGCCGATCACCATGCGTGCGGTGGCACGTGCCGTGCTGACCAGGTTCGCGGTGCACTCGACGGCCGTGCACACCCGGTCCATGCCCAATCGCGGCCCGTGCGTCCTGACCCCGCGTGGCAACCCGAAACCGGTGGTGCTGCTCGCGTTCATCCGCGTCCGCGACCGCTGGGAGGACGTGTGGCGCGGCGTCGTGCAGCTCGTCCTGGGCACGTACATGGTGTGGGACGCCCGGCGGAAACGGTTGTGCCAGAGCTATTTCGCGAACATGGAGGGGTGAGGCTGTGGACATAGCCGGTGCCGCCGCGAGGTTCTTCCTCGCCGCGGTCGTGGTGCTGATCGTGTGCCGGGTGGTCGGCTCGGCGGTGGGGCGGATCGGCCAGCCGCCCGTCGTCGGCGAGATGATCGCCGGCGTCCTGCTGGGGCCGTCCGCATTGGGTTTCGCGCTGCCGGACGTGCAGGAGGCGCTGTTCCCGCCGAGCGTGCGGCCGATGCTGTACGTGGTCAGCCACATCGGCCTGGTGGCCTTCATGTTCGAGGTGGGCTACGAGTTCAAGGCCCGTGGCGTCGGCGGCATCGGCCGTTCGGCGCTGGCCATCTCGACGGCCGGGGTCACCGCGCCGCTGCTCGGCGGCGTGGCGCTGATCCTGTTGGCACAGGGGCACATCGACGTGCTGGTGGACGACGTGCCGGTGTTCGTGTCGGCGCTGTTCGTCGGCGTCACGCTGGCCATCACGGCGTTCCCCATGCTGGCCCGCATCATTACCGAACGGGGGCTCACCGACACCCGGCTCGGCACGCTGTCGCTGGCCAGCGGCGCGCTGGACGACGGCGTGGCGTGGATCCTGCTGGCGCTGGTGCTGGGCCTGGCCACCGGCGATCCCGGCGGCGTGCTGCTGACGGCCGGCGGCGCGGTGGCGTTCCTGCTGGTACTGGCCACGGTCGGCCGGCGCGGGCTCAGGTGGGCGATGAGCCGGCCGGGCGCGTCGATCGAGCAACTGGTGCTGGTCACGGCGGTGGCCCTGTTCGCCGCCGCCTGGTACACCGACACGATCGGCCTCTACTCGGTGTTCGGCGGGTTCTGCGTCGGGTTCGTGTTCCCCCGAGGAGAGGTGTCCGAACGGGTGATCGCGGCCATCAGCCCGGTGACGCGGGTGGTGTTCCTGCCGTTGTTCTTCGCCTATTCGGGGCTCAACACCCAGTTCGGCCTGCTGTTCACACCTTCACTGCTCGCTCTGGCGGCGGCTTGCGTGGCGGTGGCCATCGCGGGCAAGTTCGGTGCGTGCTGGCTGGCCGGCCGACTGGTGGGGGAGAGCGGCGCCGACGCGTTGCGGGTCGGCGTGCTGATGAACGCGCGCGGCCTGATGCAGTTGATCGCGCTCAACGTCGGTCTCGTGGCGGGCATCGTGACCCGGGAGCTGTTCAGCGTGCTGGTGCTGGTCGCGATCGTCACCACGGTGATGACCGCGCCGTGGCTGAGCTGGCTGGACCGGCGCGCGGCCCGGCGGACGGCGGTGGCCGTCAGCTGACCAGCGCCGTCGCCCGCACGTGGGCGCGGTGTTCCGGGGCGACCAGGTGCTCCAGCCGGTGCCGCCACATGGTGGCCAGGCGGTCCACCGGGTCGCCCCGGCTGGTGATCACGGTCAGCGCCTGCGACCCGATGACCGCCGCCGCGATGCCGTCGGCCTCCTCGCGGGTGTCCAGGCCCGGCCGCACCTCGCCCGCCGCGACGGCCTGCCCGAGCAGGTCGCGCACCATCACCACCAGGCTGACGAAGTGCACGCCCGCCAGCAGTTCGAACAGCTCGCTGGTGAACAGCAGCCGGACGCCCACCCGGACCGTGCGGTCGGTGCGGGTGAGCGCGCCCATCCGGTGGGTCAGGTCGATCAACGTCTGCAACGGCCCCGCGCCGGAGTCCTCGACCTCGGCGCGCACCTCGTGCCAGCGTCGGAAGTGCTCCTCCACGACGGCCACCGCGAGCGCCTGCTTGGAGGGGAAATGCCGGTACAGCGCGCCTTTGGTGACCGAGATGGCCCGGCAGACGGCGTCCAGTGAGGTCCCCTCGTACCCGTCGCGGTCGAACAGCTCGATGCTCGCGGCGATCAGACCGGCCCTGGTGCGGGCACCTTGCGCCAGGTCACTCAAGGTTCCTCATCTCGGCGGACAGCGCCTTGCGATCACATAGGGTAGGGACCCAGACACGATCAGGTCAACATATCGGACTGGTCGGAGCGTTCTGTGTGTGACTATCTACTGCAAGTAGAGCTGTCCGGCGCGGACGGTGTCGCGGTGCTGTCTCCGTTCGGGTTACTCGGCCCGGCCACCTACACCCGGATGCGCGAGGTGCTGCTGCGGACCGTGCTCGCCCAGCCGACCGCCGTCGTGGTCGACCTGAGCGACCTGCTGGCGGTGCCGGGCGCGGCGGTCGCGTTGTTCCGGGCGGTGTGGACGCAGGTCGCCGACTGGCCGGGCGTGCCGATCCTGCTCGCGGCCGGCGGGCGTGCGAACTGGCCGCTGCCCAACTACGCGTCCGTGGCGGACGCCCTGGCCGCCGTCGGGACGCCCCCGGTGCGCTGGGTGGTGCGGGTGCCGCTGCCGTTGCGGCGCAGTGCGGGGTTCGCGCGGCTGGCGGCGGAGGAGACGTGCCGGCTGTGGAAGCTGTCCGCGATCGCCGCGGCGGCGGCCGACGTCGCCCATGCGCTGGTGGGTCTGGTGGCGCGGGGGATCCGGCCGGCGGTGGTGTTCGAGTGGTGGCAGGGGCAGTTGGTGGTCGGCGCGAGCGAGGACGGCGTCGTGCGGTGCCACCCGCTGGAGCTGCGGTACGCGACGGACGGCGCGGTCAGGTGCGGCTGGTCGACCACGTGGTCCGGCGGCACGCTGATGTGGGCGGTCCTCGACGCGTGACGTGCTGTCGGCGTCTTCGGTCGGCGGTCAGGCACGGCGGCGGGGCGGTTCGGTGCGCAGGGTCGCGTAGACCTCAGGGCGGGCCAGGGTCGGCAGCCACGTCCGCCACACCCTGGCCACCTGGCGGGCGACCCCGTCCGGGTCCTCGACGGCCATGGACATCAGGTGCACGCCCACCAGGGCCGCGATGACGGCCTCGGCGCAGGCGTCCAGGTCCAGACCGGCCCGGAGTTCGTTGCGGTAGTCGGCGGTGCGCAGCAGGTCCCGCACGGTCGACGTCCACTGGGCGATCTGCCGGTCCGCCACGTCGTCGCAGATCGGGGCCTGGAACAGCAGGCGCTGCACGGCGGCCCGGTCCTGGTTCACCACGTAGCCGAGGTCCACCAGGACCTGGAGCGGGCTGCGGTGCAGGCGTTGCAGCCGTTCCCTGGTCCGGGTCCACTCCTGGGACTGGCGGTCGAGCACCGCGACGGCCAGTGCCTTCTTGGAGCTGAAATGGCCGTACAGCGCGCCTTTGGTCACTCCCGCGCGGTCGCAGACGTCGTCGATGGTGGCGCGCACGTAGCCGTCCCGGTCGAACGCCGCCGCCGCGGCGGAGAGCAGACCGTCCCTCGTGGTGGACACCCGACCGATTCTTCTCGGCTTGTCCCGCCGACCACAACCGCTGTCCGCGTACCCGGTCGGAGCGCCCGGATTCCGGACCGGGAACCGGTGGTGGATATGCGCCAGTGGATATGCGCCGATTTCCACCGAAAGGTGGCAGATCGGCGCGCAATTCGGGCAATCTTCGGGTCAATGCCGGCGGCGGGAGGCACGCTCGATTGCCGCGGCGCGTTCCAATTCGTGCTGCGGAGCGCCCAGCACCTGGCCCAGCCAGCCGCGCCAGTAGGGCCCCGGGATGCGTTTGCCGCGCTCCCAGCGGGACACCTCTTCCCTGGTGATACCGGCGTTGCCGGACGCGGCGTGCAGCCGCTCGGCCAGGTCGTCCTGGGTCAGCCCGCGCCCGCGTCGCAGTTCGGCGAGGATTTCGCTGATCGGTCCCGGCAGTGGCACGACGGTACCCTTTCTGTTCCCTCCGGTGGGTTACCCGGCCATTCTCGCAGTACCGGGGATGGGTTCGGGAAAGCATCACGGTGATACCGGGGGAACATCCTGTGCGAGTGCACGTGCAATTGTCAGGGTGTCCGCATACATGCGGAATTCGGTGACCAGGCCGTCGTGGACGCTCACCGCGACCGCGAAGTCGTAGGACACCGCGGCCCCGGTGGTCTGCACCCGCGCGTGCAGCCGTCCGGTGAGCACCGCGTCCGGGCCGTCCACGACCAGGCTGCGGGTGGTGATGCCGGTCAGCTCCAGCACCGCGCGGAACGCCAGGAAGAACGATTCCACCTCGCGTGGGTTGCGCACCTCGGCCGGCCACGGCGCGCCCGGCACGGGTGCCGTCCACCAGCGCACCCCGTTGGCGAACAGCCTGCTCAGCCCGGCGGTGTCCTTCGCGGCCCACCGGGCGACCAGCTTCTCCACCACCATCGTGACATCGGCGCGGGTGCGCGTCATCGGCCGTCCACGAACGTCACCACGCCGGCGGATCCGCCCTGCGGTTCCGGTGCTGACGGACCGTGCGCCGGCGGAAACCGTTGTGGGCGGCGGTGTCCGGGCGGGTCCGCCGGTCCCGGGCCGAGGTGGGCGGCGGGCCCGTGCGCGGCGGACCCGTGATCGTCCGGGCCGACTCACGTCCGTCGTGCGGACCCGATGGAGTCATCCACACCTCCCACGGTGGGGCGGGCACAGCCGGAGCGCCGGTGCCCGTCGGTACATGAGTACTCCTCCAAGCGCCCGCCGTGGGTCGCAACGCCGTCATCGGCGGCAGGCGATCACTCCACAACCGTGGTCCGGACCACTTGTCCGGCACGGTGACCGGTGGGCTGCCCCAACGGGGTAGTCCGCCGGGGTGGTACCGCGGGTGCACTCGCTCCGCCCGCCCCGTGTCGCGAGTTTGATCGTTGCCACCGCTCGAATTTGACTGTGAGGTGCGGCGATGGCGAAACATGGGTGTGTGCCCGCGCGCATCGGGGCCGGCGATGTGACGCGGTTGGAGGCCGAGACCGAGCGACTGCGCGGTCTGGACTACCGGCAAGGTGGAGGCGCGTGCCGCGACTCGGTGATCGTCACGGCGGCGTGGGGCGACCAGTTGCTGCGGGCCACCGCGTCCGCCCCGGTGCGGGCCCGGCTGCACGTGGCGCTGGCGGACGTGTACAACCTGGCGGGCTGGACGTGCTTCGACACCGGGCAGGAACAGGCCGCCGAACGGCACTGGGACCGGGCGCTGCGACTGGCGTCGGGCGTGGGCCACCACGACCTGATGTCCAACATCCACTACCGGTCGGGCCGGATGCGGCTGCACAACGGACGGCGTCGGGAGGCGCTGGAGATCTTCGACCTCGGGGTGCTGGCGGCGAAGCGCGCGGGCTCGCACCACGCGACCGCGCTGCTGCGCGCGAACGAGGCGTGGGCGCACGCGGGCCTCGGTGACCAGGGGATGGCGGTGATCCGGCTGCGGCAGGCGTATGAGGACTTCGCGCACGCGGTGGACAGCTGCATCCCGAGCTGGGCCAGGTTCTTCGACGAGACCGACCTCTCGGCGCTCACCGGCGTCGTGCACACCGAACTGGCCCGCACCGTCGACCCCGGGCACACCACCACCGCGATCCCGGTGTTGACGGCGGCGGTCCTCGGCTACCCGGACGGCATGAAGCGCAGCCGGGTGCTGAGCCTGATCGCGTTGACCGCGAACCACCTGGTGGACCACGACTTCGACCAGGCAGACCTGGTCGGGAAACAGGCGATCGCGGCGGCGGCCACGGTCAGCTCGATCCGGGTCGCGGACCGCCTGCAACCGTTGCGGCACTTGGCGGACCGGTACCGGGGTGACCCGCACGCCCAGGGCCTGGCCGCGCGGATCGCCGCGTTCACCCCGAGACTCTGACCGCGTCGACCGCCATCACGGCCGCGACCACCAGCAGTGCCACCGCGAACAGCCGTTGCAGCACGGGGGCTTTCACCTTGACCGCCAAGCGTTTTCCGTCCCACGCACCGAGCAGCGCGGTCGCCGCGAACGGGCCGACGAGGGCCCAGTCGACTGCCGCGAGCGTGCCCAGCCGGGCGGCGAACGCGGCGGTGGCGTTCACCGTGATCACCAGCAGACTCGTGCCCACCGCCGCCGACATCGGCACCGCCAGCACGCCGACCAGGGCCGGTACGGTGAGGAATCCGCCGCCCACGCCGAGAAAACCGGTCAACGCGCCCAGCCCGGCTCCGACACCGGCCGCCCGTGCCGGTCGCAGCTCGGTGTTTTCCCTGGTCCGTTGGCGCAGCATGAGCACTGCCGCCAGTGCGGCGAGCAACGCGAACGCGCCGGTCAGCACTGCGGCCGGCACCCGGTCTGTGAGCAGCCCGGCGGTTGCCGCCGGCACGACACCGGCCGCCGCGAACAGGACGCCGAGTCGCCAGCGGACCGCGCCCGCCCGCGCGTGGGCGAACAGGGCGGTGGCCGACGTGACGACGACGATCACCAGGCCGGCGGTCGTCGCCTGCTGCGGGCTGAAGCCCAGCAGGTAGATCAGGGCCGGCACGGCGAGCACGCTGCCGCCGCCGCCCAGCGCGCCCAGCGACAGGCCGACCACCGCGCCGGCGACCAGGGCGAGTACGAGCGCGGTCACGCGAGGTCCGCCTCGACATCCATACCCGCACCTCCATATGTCCGTACATTATGACAGACGGAGGTGGGTGATTCAGCGGGCCGTCACAGCGCGGCTCGGCGGGCGGGTGCCGGCGGTGAACTCGGCGGTCACCGCGAACCGGTCGCCCCGCACCACCGTGTGCCGCCATTCGACCGGGCGACCGGCCGACCGGCCCTGCCGGTGCAGGGACAGGCAGGCCACGTCCGGGCCGCATTCCAGCAGCGCCCGCTCGGCGGCGGTCGGCACCACGGCCCGGATGTTCTCGCGGGTGGTGTCGATCCTGGTCCCGGCTCGTTCGGCGAGTACCGCGTACAGGCTGGTGTGGGTGAAATCGGCGTCCAGGATGGGCGCGGCCAGGTCGGCGGGCAGCCACACGCGGTCGATCGCGAACGGCGCGCCGTCGGCCAGCCGGAGCCGTTCCAGGTAGACCAGCGGGGTGGAACCCTCCAGGTCGAGCTGGTCGGCGATGACGCCGTCGGCGCGCAGGTCGAGTACCCGGACGACGCTGCGCTGCTCCAGTCCGGCGGCCTCGACCGAGGCGAACAGGCTGTAGAGGGTGTCCAGCGGCTGCTCCACGTCGGCGGCCGGGCTGACCCTGGGCTGGCGGCCTCGTTCGGCGACCACCAGGCCGTCCGCGCGCAGCCGTTGGAGGGCCTGGCGCACGGTGTAGCGGCTGACGCCGTAGTCGTCCATCAGGGTCAGCTCGCCGGGGAAGCCGCCGTCGAACTCGCCCACCCGGAGTCGGTGCACGAGGTCGTCTTGGAGCTGTCGCCACAGCGGCTGCGATGCGGACCGGTCCAGTGCTCGGGGTGTCACCCGGGCAGTTTCGCACTGTCCTGTCCACCTGGGTTGGGCGATGGCGGCGTTTATGTACGGACATTTGGGATGGTGGCTAGTCGATGTGGCGTGTGCACCTCTTGCACAATTGTTGACTAGAAGTGCATAGTTGGGTCAAGTTGAGTGCAAGCTTGAACGGGCGGGTGTGCGGTGGGCGTGGTCGCCGAGCTGGCTGCCGAGGCGGGGTCGGCGAGGAGAACGCCGTGCTGAAGCCGACTTCCGCGATCGTGTCCGCCGCTGTCGACGGCGGGCACGGGGTGGGCGCGTTCAACGTCGTCCAGCTGGAGCACGCCTCCGCGATCGTCGCGGGCGCGGAACGGGCCGGGACCGCCGTGCTGTTGCAGGTGAGCGAGAACTGCGTGCGCTACCACGGTTCCCTGGCCCCGTTGCTGGAGGCGACGCTGGCGGTGGCGGCCGAGGCGTCGGTGCCGGTCGCGGTGCACCTGGACCACATCGAATCGGCGTCGCTGGTGCGGGAGGGCGCGTGGCACCGCATCGGGTCGGTGATGTTCGACGCGTCCACCGCTCCGTACGCCGAAAACATCGCCACGACAAGGGAAATCGCCGAGTTCTGCCACGCGCGCGGCATCTGGGTGGAGGCGGAACTGGGCGAGGTCGGCGGCAAGGACGGCGTGCACGCGCCCGGCGTACGCACGGATCCGGGTGAGGCCAGGGATTTCGTGGTCGCGACCGGGGTGGACGCGCTGGCCGTCGCGGTCGGCAGTTCGCACGCGATGACGACCCGGGACGCCCGGCTGGACTTCGGGCTGATCGCCGCGTTGCGGTCCACTGTGGACGTACCGCTGGTGCTGCACGGCTCGTCCGGCGTGTCCGACGACGACCTGCGCACGGCGGTGCGTTCGGGGATCACGAAGGTGAACATCGCCACGCACCTCAACAAGGTCTTCCCCGTGGAGGTGCGGGAACGGCTCGGGGACGCGTAGCTCGGGGACACCCGCATGTACCTCGGCCCGGCCCGGGACCGGTTGGCGGCCGAGGTCGCCCGACTGCTCGGCGTGCTGGACGCGGTGCCCGCCGGGAGCGTCCGGTGATCGTCACCGTGACGCCCAACCCCGCGCTGGACGTCAGCTACCGCGTCGACCACCTCGAACCCGGCACCGCGCACCGGGTCCGGTCGGTGCGGGAACGGGCCGGTGGCAAGGGTTTCAACGTCTCCCGGTGCTGCACGAGCTGGGCGTGGCGACGTTGGCGATCGGGCCGGTCGGCGGTGTGCTCGGCGAGTCGGTGCGGGCCGACCTGGTGGCGTCCGGGGTGCCGCACGCCCTGCTGCCGGTGGCCGCGCCGACCCGGATGACCGTGGCCGTGGTGGACGACGAGGACGCGACCCTGTTCAGCGAGGCGGGTGCGGCGCTGCTCGACACCGAGTGGGACCGGTTGCTGGAACTGGTCCGGGCCCGGCTGGCGGGTGCGGACGCGGTCGTGTGCTCGGGCAGCCTGCCGATGGGCTCGCCGCGCGACACGTGTGCGCGGATCGTCGGGCTCGCCCGCGCGGCCGGCGTGCCGGTGGTCGTGGACACCAGCGGGGAGGCGTTGCTGGCTGCGGCTCGGGCCGGTGCGGACGTGCTCAAGCCGAATGCCGCAGAACTGCGGGAAGTTGTGGCCGTCGAGGACCCGGTGGCGGGCGCGGAGGCGTTGCGGGCGGCGGGTGCGCGGGCCGTCGTGCTGTCGCTCGGTCCGGATGGGATGGTCGCGGTGACCGGTGGCGGGCGGTGCCGCCGTTCCCGGTGCGCGGCAACCCGACCGGTGCGGGCGACGCGGCCGTGGCGGCGCCGGCGAACGGGCTGGTCGAGCGGTCGTCGTGGCCGGTGCGGCTGCGTGCGGCGGTGGCCTGGTCGGCGGCGGCGGTGGCCGCGCTGGTCGCGGGCAGTGTGGACGGCGCGCTGCTGCGCAGGCTGCACGAACAGGTCGTGGTCGAGCCGTTCTGACGACATGCGCGTTGGGCACACTTCTGCGCAACTGTAATGTGCATTATTGTTCGGCCGCAGGAGGTAGCCGGTGAATCGGTATGAGCGGTTGAACGCGCTGCTGGAGCTCTTGGCCGAGCGCGGCAAGATCGAGGTCGACGACATCGCCGAGGAGTTGGACGTCTCCGGGGCGACCATCCGGCGCGACCTGGACCACCTCGCCGAACAGCAATTGCTCACCCGGACGCGCGGCGGCGCGGTGGCCCACTCGGTCGCCTACGACCTGCCGCTGCGGTACAAGACAGTGCGGCGGGCGGGGGAGAAGCAGCGCATCGGGCGTGCGGCGGCCGAGCAGGTGGCGCGCGGCGCGGTGGTCGGCATGAACGGCGGCACCACCACGACCGAGGTCGCCCGCGCGCTGATGACCAGCGCGGACGTCGGCGGCGCGGACGGCGACGGGGTGATCACCGTGGTCACCAACGCGTTGAACATCGCCAACGAGCTGGCCGTTCGGCCGCAGGTGAAGCTGGTGGTGACCGGCGGGGTGGCCCGGCCGCAGTCCTACGAGCTGATGAGCCCGCTGGCGGGGAAGATCCTGAGTGGACTGAGCCTGGACGTGACGTTCCTCGGGGTGGACGCGATCGACCCCGACGCGGGCGCTTCCGCGCACCACGAAGGGGAAGCGGACATCAACCGGATGCTCGCCGAGCGGGCGCGCAGGGTGGTCGTGGTGGCGGACTCGTCCAAGATCGGTGCGCGGGCGTTCGCGTCGATCTGCTCGATCAACCAGGTGCACCTGCTGGTGACGGACACCGAGGCGCGGGAGGAGGACGTCCGCCGGTTCCGCGAACGGGGCGTCGAGGTTCTTCAGGTTTGATGTCGGCTGGTGCTCGTTTAGTACGCGGTGTGCACACAACTGCTCATCCGAGGGTGTGCTGGTGTTGGGAACTGCTGAACGCGGCCTGTCCGGACGAACCTCGCCGGCACTACTACTTCCGGGTGAAGCCGGTCTGAGCCGTCCACCGGCCCCGGGTCGGTCGTTCAGCGCAGGACCGGACCTGCGGAAGGTGTAACGACCCGTTCGGCCGGACCGAAGGACCTCCTGAAGTCGCACCAGAGGAGGTCGCCATGTCCCAGGATCCCGCACCGTTAGACACGCCACCCGCCCCGACGTCCGCGCCGCCGCGTGCCGGAACACGTGCCCTCGTGTTCACCGGCATCGGCGTGGTCGCGGCGATCGCCGCGGTCGTCGGGCTGGTCGTCCTCCTGAAGGGAACCGGCGACACCGCCGCTGCGCCGGCCACGTCCGCAGCGCCGACCACGTCCGCCGCGCCGGAGTCGTTCGAACTGCGCGGCACGATGACGTTGGAGGAGGGTGCGACCAGCGTGACCCGGGGCGGTGCCGAGTGCGCGGGCAAGGGCGGCTACGACGACATCGCCGAAGGTGCGCAGGTCACCGTGTACGACGCGGCGGGCAAAGCCGTGGCGCTGGGTGCGCTCGCGCACTCCGACGACTGGGGCGGCGGGAAGTGCTCGTTCACCTTCGCCGTCCCGGATGTGCCCGGCGGGGAGCGCATCTACCAGGTGGAGGTGACGCACCGTGGCAAGGTGTCGTTCGACGAGGGTCGCGCGAGGTCGGGCTCGGTGGCGTTGACGCTGGGGTGACTGCATCACCACGGATGGGTGTGGCATCTGGTTGGTATGGGTGTTCGTACGGAACAATCCCCGACCGTGTCCGACGACAACGCCTCGCTGCTGGCCGCCGCCGCGAGCGGGGACCAAGGGGCCTGGAACAAGCTGGTGTCCCGGTACAACGCGCTGCTGTGGTCCATCGCCCGCGGCTACCGGCTCGGTGGCGCGGACTGCGCGGACGTCGTGCAGAACACCTGGCTGCGGCTGGTGGAGCATCTCGACCGGGTGACCGATCCGGAGCGGCTGGCCGGGTGGCTGGCCACGACGGCCCGCCGGGAGTGCCTCCAGCTGCTGCGGCGGGTCGAGCGGCGGCGGGTGGTGGACGAGCCGTCGGTCGAGTTGGCCGACGACGCGCCGCCGGTGGACGAGGGGCTGCTGGTCGCCGAGCGGGACGCGGCGCTGTGGCGGGCCGTCGAACAGCTCTCCGGCAAGTGCCGGGAGCTGATCCGCACCCTGATGGTGT
Source organism: uncultured Saccharothrix sp. (assembly GCA_965995405.1). Classification (GTDB taxonomy): domain Bacteria; phylum Actinomycetota; class Actinomycetes; order Mycobacteriales; family Pseudonocardiaceae; genus Actinosynnema. Next base: position 14,631 of record CBHFOL010000027.1, on the reverse strand, counting down.
CGCCGCCGCTGAGCTACGTCGAGGTCGCCGCCGTGCTGGACATGCCGGTCGGCAGCATCGGCCCGTCGCGGGGTCGGTGCCTGGAACAACTGCGCAAGCTCGCCGGGGAGCTGTGATGGACGACGAGGATCTGGTGGCACGGCTGCGGACGGTCGCGGGGGACGTGGACCCCGTGCCGGTGCACGTCGAGCTGGCGGCGTACGCGGCGCTCGCCACCCGCCGGCTGGACGCCGAGTTGGCCGAGCTCACCCACGACTCGTGGGAGGCGGCGGCGCTGGTGCGGTCCGCCGAGGGCGTCCGGGCGCTGACCTTCGAGGTCGGGCCGGTGTCGCTGGACGTGCAGGTCGACGGCGGGCTGCGGGTGCTGGTGACCGGCGCGTCCGGCGACCTGGTGATCGAGCAGCAGACCGGTGAGCGGACGGTGCCGATCGGCCCGGACGGCTGGGTGTCGGTGGCCGACCCGCCGCGCGGCCCGGTGCGGCTGCGGGTGACCGACGACCACGGGCAGGTCGTGGTCACCCGCTGGTTCACCGCCTGACCTACAGCGGCGCGGGCGAGTTCGCCGCCTGCACCAGGACGCTCGGCGTGCCGGTGGCGTCCGCCGGCACCACCCACACGTCGTTCACACCGTCGCTGCGCTGCATCCCGTACGCGACGGTGTTGTTGTCCAGCCACGTGGGCTGGTCGTCCACGCTGCGCGTCTCGGCCAACGGCGTCACCTTCGACGTCGCCAGGTCCATGATGGACAGTCGCCAGCCCTGCTGCGGGTCGCCGTTGACGGCGGCCTTGTACGCGATGCGCTTGCCGTCCGGTGCCAGCGAGGGGCACTCCACGTTGTCCGCCAGCGCCTTCACGGTCCGTGCCGCGAAGTCGCCCTCCATCAGGTACCGGTGGCCGCCGGTGGACATGGTGGCGTAGAACCGGTTGTCGTCGTTCGCGAACGTCACGCCCCAGTAGTTCCGGTCCGCCGCCCGCACCGGCTGACCGTCCACAAAGGAGGTGAAATCCTCCAGTGACCTGACGAGCGTCGCGCTCTTGGTGTCGAGAATGCCGGTGCTGGTGGAGAACCCGTTGGCGGCGTACGAATGGCCGTCCACGAACAGGGTCCACGCCACCATCCGGCCGCTGGCCGAAACCCGCGCCCGGTTCGGGAACCCGGTCAGCGGCACCGTGGTCAGCTCGCGCCGGGACGCGTCCAGCACGGCCAACTCGCCCGCCTTCAACGCGCCCACCGGCCGCAGGCACGCGGTGGTGCCGCCCGCCGTGTAGGCACGGTCGCAGCGTTCCTCGGTCACCTCGCGCGGCCCGGACGGGTCGGTGCGCGACACCGCGGACAGCCGCCCGTTGCTGAGTACCTGCACGCGCGGCCCGGTGACCGTCCCGGACTCGATGTCGGGCTCGGACGGCGCGGACAGCGCGGTGTAGCCGACCGCCACCCCGCCCAGCAGCAGGGCGGCGGCAGCGGTCACCGCGATCTTGGCGCGGGTGGAGAGCGTGTTCACGATCGGCGTCCCAACAGTACGGCGGTGGCGGCGAGGGCGACGGCCACCCCGACGGCGGCCAGCCTGGTTGCGGTCTCCGGGCCCCAGAACTGCCAGGCGAGGCCGAACAGCACCGACGAACCCAGGTACGCCAGCGCCTGCCCGCTCTGGATCAGCGCGATCCCGGTGCTGCGCAGCCGTTCCGGCAGCAGCGGCCCGGCCAGCGCCATCAGCACGCCGTCCGTCGCGGCGTAGAAGATCCCGTACAGCACCAGAACCGCCGCGATCAGCGGCCAGCCGCCCAACGGCCCGAACACCAGCAGGTACACGGCGGCCAGCGCGCCGTAGCCGCCGAGCACCACCGGCAGTCGGCCGACGCGGTCCGCCAACGCACCCAGCGGCGCGGCCAACAGCAGGTAGACCAGGCTGGTTCCGACGGCCAGCAACGGGAACCAGCCGATCGCCAGCCCCTCCCGCTTCTGGAGCAACAGGTACACGAACCCGTCGCCGATCGTCGCCAGACCCAGCACGGAAGCGGCGAGCACGACCCGCCGGACACCCTTGTCCCGCAACAGACCCGTCACGGCGGACGGCCGCACGGGCGCGCTCGGCACGGTGGAACGGTGGTCCCGCACGAACAGCACCAGGATCACCACGCCCAGCGCGGCGATGCAGAAGCTGGTCACGAACACCGCGTCGAACGACTCGGCCGCCGCCGCGAGCACCGCAAGCGCCACCAACGGCCCGGCGAACGCGCCGATCCCGTCCATCGCCCGGTGCACGCCGAACGCCCGCCCGAGGTCGCCGGCCGGGGTGGACAGCGTGATCAGCGCGTCCCGGGGCGCGGTGCGCAACCCCTTGCCCGCCCGGTCGGCGGTGATCACCGCGCCCAGCAGCGCGGTGGACGTACCCGCCGCCAGCAGGCCGAGTTTGGCGACCGCGGAGAGTCCGTAACCGAAGCCCGCCACGGCTTTCCGCTTGGTGGTCCGGTCGGCGAGGTAGCCGCCGACCAGCCGCAGCAGCGTGGTCGCCCCGGTGTAGACGCCGTCGATCACGCCGTACGCGGCGGGGCTCAACTGGAGGCCGACGACGAGGTAGAGCGGGAGCACGGCGGTCACCATCTCGGACGAGATGTCGGTGACCAGGCTGACCGCGCCGAGCGCGAACACGTTGCCGCTCAGCCCTTTCCAGCCTGCGGTCTTCGGCCGGTCGATCGTGGACAGGTACACGGCAGGCCCTCCTTCCGGGCACGAGGGGGTGCCGCACCGGGCCCCCCCCCGCGCGGGGTGCGGCGGCCGGGATCAGTGACAGGCGGTGGTTCCGCTGTCGGTGAAGGACTTGCCCGCCTCGGGCACGAACTGCCAGTCGAAGCTGTTGCTGTGCAACGTCAGCTTCAGCACGCCGTAGGTGTCGCTGTTGCGCACCTCGCTGTTGGGCTGGATGGTGCCGAAGCTGTAGTGGCTGGCACCGCCCATGCCGGCGACGAACGTGCGGATGCCGTTCGTCGTGTCGAGCCCGCCGTTCGGGTTCTGCGGCGCGAAGCGCTCGTACTGGTGGTTGTGGCCGAACAGCACCACGTCGGCGTTGTAGTCGTACAGCGCCTGGAACAGCGGGCGCGTCCCGGTCGACGGGGAGTGGTTCGAGCCGGACGTGAACAGCGGGTGGTGCCAGTACGCCGCCGTGCACGGCTTGGTGCTGGCCGCGAGATCGTTGCGCAGCCACGTTTCCTGCGCCGAGCCCGCCGACATGCTGATGTTGGAGTTCAGCGACACGATGTGCCAGTTGCCCAGGTCGTACGAGTAGTAGCCCTGGCCCGACGGACCGGCCTGGGCGCCGAAGTAGCCGTAGTAGCCGGTCGCACCGCTGGTGTTGTAGTCGTGGTTGCCCGGCGACGGCCGGGTGCGGGCCTTGTGCCTGCCCCACGTCGGGTCGTAGTAGGTGTTGAACTCGCTCGTGGTGCCGTTCGGGTAGACGTTGTCACCGGCGGTGAAGACGGTGCCCGGGATGCCGTCCAGCAGCGCGGCGGTCGCGCTGTCGCCCGAACCGGAGTTCGAGATGTCACCCGCGCCGACCAGGACCGGGTCGCCCGGCGGTGGCGTCGTGGTCGTCGTGGTGGTGGTCGTGCCGGTGGTGATCACGAGCTGCGGCGAGTTCGCGCCGGTCTCCCGCGAGTCGTAGTCCGCGCCGTCGGTGCTGGACGACGTGACGCCGATGCTGAACGTGCCGTTGCCCGTGACGTAGGAGGTAACGTCGACCTCGTACCAGGCGTTGCGGGACACCGCGCCGAGCGAGCCGAGCGTCGCGCCGTCGATGGCGGGCTGGTTGTTCCAGGTGACACCGGTCTCCGACCACGTGGTGTTGGTCATCGACTTGAACGTGCCGCCGTTCGAGCTCTGCGCGCCCCCGACGTCGTCGGTGTGGATGCGCAGCTTCGCGTTGCCGACCGTGCCCGTGACGCCGGATACGCCGAACTTGAGGAAGATCCGCTTGACGGGCGAGTTGTCCACGCCGAGCTGGCCGGACGTACCGAAGTTCGTCCCGGCCGCGGTGTTGTCGACGTAGGTGTCCGCGGAGGGGGTGAAGGTGGTGGTGGCGGCCGACGCGGTGTCGGACGAGGCGACGATGGTGAGGGTGGACGCGATGAACACGCCTACGGCGATTACCGCGATGGGGGCCCTGCGACCTGATAAGCCTGGCATACCGAAACCCTTCGCTTCCTGATGTACGGGACAAGGGCTTGGGAGACGGTAGGGACGCGTGAGCACGGTGGAGTGATCGCCCGAAGGCGACTCGATGAACGGCTGACAAACGGCGCAACCCACCGCGTCACTCCGGATGCTCGCGTTCGTTGGGCTATCTGACGGAGTCTCGAAAGGGCGGCGGATGTACGACGTTGTGCTGTTCGGAGCCTCGGGTTTCACCGGGGAACTCACGGCCGCGTATCTGGCGGCCCACGCGCCGCAGGGCGCGCGCTGGGCGTTGGCGGGTCGGAACCGGTCGAAGCTCGCGGCGGTGCGCGACCGGCTGGCCGCGATCAACCCGGCCGTGGCGGACCTGGGTCTGCTGAGTGCCGACGTGGCGGACGAGCGGTCGTTGAACGCGGTCGCCGAGTCGACGCGGGTCGTCGCCACGACCGTCGGGCCGTACGTGTCGTTGGGCGACGGCTTGGTGGCGGCTTGTGCGCGTGCGGGCACGGACTATGTCGACCTGGCCGGGGAACCGGAGTTCGTGGACCGCACTTACCTGCGGCACCACGGGATCGCGGTCTCGTCGGGCGCGCGGCTGGTGCACTCGTGCGGGTTCGACTCCATCCCGCACGACCTGGGCGTGTACTTCACCGTGCGGCAACTGCCCGAGGGCGTGCCGATCTCGGTGCAGGGGTTCGTGAGCGCTTCGGGCACGTTCTCCGGCGGCACGTTCCACTCGGCGGTGACCGCGTTGTCCCGCCTGCGTTCCTCGACCCTGGCCGCACGTGGCAGGCGTCGGGTGGAGGGGAAGCCGGTCGGGCGGATCGTGCGTGGCGCAGGAGGGAAACCGGGCTATGACCGGAAGGTCGGCGCGTGGGTGCTGCCCGCGCCGACGATCGACCCGCAGGTGGTGTTGCGTTCGGCGGCGGCGTTGGACCGGTACGGGCCGGAGTTCTCGTACGGGCACTACATCGCGGTGAAGAAGTTGCCGGTGGCGTTGGGGATCGCCGGGGGAGCGGTCGGGTTGGTGGCGCTGGCCCAGGTGCCGCCGGCGCGGAAGTGGTTGCTGGACCGGAAGAAGCCGGGGGAGGGGCCGTCGGCGGAGCAGCGGGCCAAGTCGTGGTTCAAGGCGGTGTTCTTCGGCGAGGGCGGGGGTTCGCGGGTGGTGACCGAGGTGTCCGGCGGTGACCCGGGGTACGGGGAGACGGCGAAGATGCTCGCGGAATCCGCGCTGTGCCTGGCGTTCGACAACCTGCCGGACACGTCCGGGCAGGTGACGACGGCGGTCGCGATGGGCGACGCGCTGACCTCACGTCTGGTCGGGGCGGGGATCCGGTTCGCGGTGCGCTAGCGCAGTTCTGCCTGGGCGGCCCGGAAGACGGCGTCGGCGACGCGTTTGAGCGGTGGCGAGTCGAGCTTCCACTGCTGCCAGTACAGCGGGATGTCGACCGGGTGGTCCGGGTGGAGGTGGACGAGTCGGCGGTGGCGCCTGATCTGGTGTTCGGTGAGCAGCGCCCAGCCCGCGCCGGCCGCCACCGCGTCCTCGAAGACCGGTCCGTCCGGGAGGAGGTGGCGGTGTTTCGAGGCGGGTTCGCCGGTCATCGAACGGCAGAACGCGTCCTGGAGGTCGTCCTTGTCGTTGAACACTACGACCGGGATTTCGGTCAACGGCCTGTCGTGCCAACGTTTCGCGAACGCGCGGGTGGCCACGGCGTGGTAGCGCATACTCCCCAGCCGGTGGACGCTGCACCCCTGCACCGGCTGCGGTGACGACGTGACGGCGGCGACCACCAGACCCTGGCGCAACGCCTCGGCGGTGTGGTCCTGGTCGTCGCGCAGCAGGCCCAGCACGATCCCGTCGTCGGCCGCGAGTTCCTTGACCACGGCGCGGAACCACGTCGACAGCGAGTCGGCGTTGACCGCGACCTGGATCGGTGTGGGCCGCTCGGCCAGGCCGAGGCCGCTGAACGCGTCCTGCTCCAGCAACGCCAACTGCCGGCCGTAGCGGGCGATCACCGTGCCGGACTCGGTGAGCCGGGCGGGTTTCGCGCGGACCAGCAGCACCCGGCCGGTGCGCTGCTCCAACGCCTTGATGCGCTGGCTCACGGCGGACGGCGTGACGTGCAGCACCTTTGCCGCTGCGTCGAACGTGCCTTCGTCCACCACGGCCAGCAGGGTGCGCACCGACTCCATGTCCAGCATCACGGTGGCTAATGATACTTAAGGAAATGTAGCTGGCCTTACCGTTGACGGTTTCTTAGCGTCGGGTCCGTGATGTACGCACTGCTCGCCGGTCTCGGCGCCGGACTGTCCCTGATCGTCGTCATCGGCGCGCAGAACGCGCTCGTGCTGCGCCAAGGCGTGCTGCGCCAACAGGTTCCGGCGATCGTGGCGATCTGCGCGGCCTCGGACGCGGTGCTCATCGCGCTCGGCGTGGGCGGGTTCGGGGCCGTGCTCACCGCGTCACCGCCGGTGCTGACGGCCGTCCGGTGGGCGGGCGCGGTGTTCCTGGTGGGCTACGGGGTGCTTGCCGTGCGGCGGATGTTGCGGCCGTCTGCGCTGGAGGTGGGCGGCGCGGGGTCGACGATTCTCACCTGCCTCGCGCTCACGTGGCTGAATCCGTTCGTGTACCTGGACACCGTGGTGCTGCTGGGCACCGCGTCCACGTCGTACGGGGACGACCGCTGGTGGTTCTGGCTCGGTGCGGCGACCGGCAGCGTGCTGTGGTTCACCTCGCTCGGCTTCGGGGCGCGGTGGCTGTCCGGTGTGTTCGCGCGCCCGGTGGCGTGGCGGGTGCTGGACGGCGCGGTCGCGCTCCTCGTCACGGCGACCGGGGTTTCGCTCGCGCTGGGCGCGTGACTCCGCAGTTGTACGGGTTTCCTTCGATTGGTCCATTCCGGGTAACGACGAATATCCTCTGGATTGAAGGGGCTTTACCCGAAATAGTCGGTAGACCAGTTAGCATCGCACGTCCTGAAGGCGGTCGGCTTCGCCCCGCGAGGGAGTGCGCGATGTTCGTGGGACGGTCCGGGCTGGTGTCCCTGGTCGAGCAGTTGGTGCTGGTCGAAGGCACGCCACCGGTGCCGGTGGGTCGTGATCGGCCGGTGCTCGTGGTGGAGGGCTACGGCGGTTCCGGACGGACCGAATTCCTGCACACGCAGTGGTCGCGGTGGAAATCGGATACGCCGACCGTGTGGGTCGACGCCCGTTTGGTGGATGACCCGGACACGCATTCACTGCGTCCGTTGCTCATCGCCGTGATGCAGGGGTTGAGTGGGAAAGTCGGCGGGTACGAGGTGAAGTTCCCGCGCGTGGTGCTGGCGCACATCGCGATGGAGGAGCCGATCCCCGACGTCGACCCCGAGCGCGCCAAGCAGGCCATGCGCACCCGGCTGATCGCCTATCGCGACCGGGACGCGCTGGTCACGTTGGTCGGTGGGCTGGTGCGGACGTCGTTCGGCGCGGTCACGCCGAACGTGCCGGGCGCGGAGGTGGTGGCGGACGCGGTCGCCCAGGGCATCGTGGACCGGCTGCGGCGGGCGTCCCGGCTGGCCAGGTTCAGCTGGGACGAGGCGCTGGCCTGGTTCGGCCACCAGGACAACGGGCTGCGGTTCGACCCGGTCGCCGCGCTGGTGCAGTTGAGCAGGCAGGCCGCGATCGACACGCCGGACGTGCGGGGCGACGTGGACGACCTGCTGGTGGCGGCGCTGCTGGCGGACGTGCGGGAGAGCCTGACGAAGGTGGCCGGGCGGCCGTGGAACGCGCTGGTGCTGCTGGACGAGGGCGACGTGGCCACCGCGCGGTCGTTCGTCACGGCCCTGCTGCGGATGCGGCGCAGCCGCGCCAACCGCGCCCCGGACCCGCCGACCGACCCGATCGTCGTGGTCACCACCAGCGGCGGACGGCTCGCGGGCGACCTGCCCGGCCGGGACGAGGCGCGCCCGTCGTGGCTGGCGATCGACCTGGGCGAGCTCACCGAGCAGGACGTGCACGACATGGCGCGCGCCCACATCTGGCCGCCGGAGCTGGGCACGCGCCGGGTCGCGGACGCGGTGTACCGGCTGACCGGCGGGCACGCCGCCGCGACCGACCTGGTGCTGCGGACGCTGGAATCCGCGCCCGGCCTGGTGGACCGGGTGGACGAGGTGCTGGCCCGGCCCGGCCCGAACGCGAGCGTCTCGGTGGAGGACGACCTGCTCGGCCGGATCGTGAAGGGCCTGGGGTCGGGTGACGACGTCGGCGGCCACCTGGTCACGCTGTCCGCCGCCCGACACCGTGCCGAAGCGGGGAAACTGCGGGAACTGCTGGACGACCCACCGGGCCTGGACCTGATGGCGACCACCACCCTGTGGTCGGGCCGGGCACGGGACGAGCCGGTGATCCCGAAGTTCGTGCGCTACCTGGGTTTGCGCGCGCTCGCCGCCCGCCGGGACGGTCCGTTGTGGACGGAGGTGTTCACGGTGCTGCGCGACCAGGCGGTCCGGGACGGCGACCTGGCCGGCCGGCTGCACCACGAACTGGCCCTGGGCAACCTCGGGCCGGTCGCCGGCGAATTGGCCGACCTGCTGCCGGACCTCGGCGACCAGGAGTGGCTGGACCTGCTGGACGCGGTCACCGCCACGCCGAGGCTGGTCGCCCCGCCGCCGACCGCCGCCGACGGCAAGGACACCGTGCGCCGCCTGGTCTGCACCGTGCACGCGCTCGGCGATCCCCGGGTCAGCGAACGCAAGGCGCTGTGCCGCCTGTACCTGTTGGCAGAGAACGACTTACGTACCCTCGCGGGCTCCTCCGAGGCGTTCCTGCTGCGCGCCCAGCACTACCGCCGCCTCGCGGACCGGCTGTGCTGACCGGAAAGGAGCCGTCATGACGCTGCCGGCAGAGCTGAAGGGCCGTTTCCAGTTCAGGATCTTCCCCCGCCGGAACAAGTTCTTCCGGGGCTGGTGGGACAAGTGGCTGCGGGTCGTGCTCGTCGTCGGCCTGCTCGCCGCCGCGGTGCCCGGGTACCTGGCGGTGGACTGGCTGTCCGCGCGGCTCGGTTGCCGGGACGGCTGGCCGTCCGGCGACGTCTGGTCGCAGGACGGGGAATGCGTCGGCATCACGTCCGGCCCGTACGCCTTCGGCCTCGCGGAGTTCGGCCCGGTGCTGGCGAAGATCGCCGAGCAGAACGAGAACGCGGGCAAGGCCGGCTGCCAGCCCGGTGCGTCCCCGGTGACGGTGGCCGTGCTCTCCACGCTCACCACACCGTTCGGCGGCGGTCGGACGCTGCACGAGATCGAGGGCTACGCCGCCGCGCAGGTCCGGGCGAACGGCGTCGGCTGCATCCACCCGATCCGGCTCAAGGTCGCGCACATGGGTGCGACCGAACAGGCGGCGACCACGATCGCGGCACGGCTCAAGGCCGACCCTTCGGTGGTCGCCATGGTCGGGATGGGCCTGAGCGACCAGCGTTCGGCCGACGCGGCGGACCTCCTGGGCGGCCCGGACCAGCCGGTGCCGATGGTGGGCACCCTGATCACCGCCGAGGGTTTCGACGCGGACGGCTCGGCCGCCGACCGGCCGGACTTCGGGACGTGCGACGAGAACGTGACCTACCACAACGGTGTGGGCGAGGGCTACTTCTACCGGGTGGCGCACCGCAACGCCAAACAGATCCGGCTGCTCGGCGACTTCCTGAAGGCCCCGCCCACCTTCATCGTGACGCCGAACGACAAGCGCGACCCGTACACCTGCACAGCGCTGCCGTTCGTGCGGAGACTCGGGGAAGGCCCCGAGGTGAAGTTCGACCCGAGCGACCCGGCCACGGTGGGCCCGGCGGCGCAGCGGATCTGCGGCCGGCAGGGCAACGTGACCGCGTTCTACATCGCGCGCAGCCGTGACCTGGGCCGGTTCCTGCGCAGCATCGACGAGGAGTACCGCAACGGGCTGTGCCAGGCGGGCGCGATCACCGTGGTCAGCCCGTCGGACGGGGTGCGCATGAGGGTGCCCGAAGCCGATCCGGGACTGGAGGGCGCGCGGCAGCAGGCGCTGGCTTCGGCGAAGTTCCGGGACGGCACGGTGCGGTTGGTCTTCACGCCGTTGGCGGACTCGGATTCCTTACGGGGCAGCAACAGCGAGTACGCGACGTTGGAGAACCTGTTCGGGCAGAACGGCTTCGACCTGAGCCACCTGGACGGCGGCTGGGCGATCAACGCCTACGACGCGCTGCACACGGTGTCCGAGGCGGTGCGCACGCTCAGCGCGAACAGCGAGGTGACCCGCAGCGTGCTGAACAGCGCCATCAGCGGGTTCGCGGCGGGCAGCGGGCGGCTCGGCGCGGGCGGGCAGATCGAGTTCGACAACAACGGCAACCGGACGGGGTCGCCGGTCGCGGTGCAGCTGTGCCCGGCGCGTGACGGCGGCCGGCCGGCGACCGTGCGGGTGGACGCGGCGAGCGCGCCGGAGAGCACGCACTGCCCGGCGGTGGCCCCCGCCTGACGCCGACCTCGGGAGCCGTGCGGGACCGGTAACCGAGGCGTGCGCGAATATTGCGGTCCGACCGGCAGCCGGCGGAATGCATCGGCACCAAAAGTACCTGCCGTTCCGCCGGTTGGTGGACGGTTTGCCGATCAGGAATTCCTATGCGTCGGTCGTTAACCAATCGACCATGTGGCGCTCACCTCGCGGACGGCGTTCCGTGCTCTGCCGCCGTGAAGGTCCCGGGCAGGGGTGGACCGCTTGAGGGGGTGGTCCGTCCCGAACGGGGACCGGTCAATCCGTCGTGACCGGGTCCGACTGGGAGGACGTTCGTGGCGCGATTTCAGTGCTACCGCACCGCGGAAAGCGGTGTCCGGTGGCGTTTGCTGGGAGGAAACAACCGGGTCCTCGGGGTCGGGGTGCGCAGCCACCAGGCACACCTCGACGCGTTGACCGAGATCGAACTGGTCCGGGTGAGCGCGACTTCGGCCGCGTACGTCATAGAGCACGCCGACAACGGGTCGTGGTGGTGGCGGCTGGGCGATCTCGCCCGGTCCGCGCAGGGATTCGCGCGCCGGGTGGACGCCGAGCTCGCCGCCGGCCGGTTCCGGGGCCGGGTCGCGCTCGCCGAACTCGACCCGGTGCTGGCCGTGTTCCAGCCGGGCAAGCGCGGCAGATCGAGTCGCGCGAGAGCGGACGTGTGGCCGCAGCGACCTGTTAGTTGAGCGTTCACCTATCGGGTGGATCGTGGTCATCGCCCGGGTTTTCCCTTGCCCTGCTTGACGAACGCGATCCTCCGCCGCGATCGAAGGAGTACCACCTGATGACGGCCGCACCCGACCGGCCTCGCGCCATCACGCCCGCGACGCCGGTCGGCGACAAGGTGTTCCGTGGTGCGGTCCGGTTCAGCGGGATCCTGGTCCTGCTGATCATGGGCGGCATCGGGCTGTTCCTGGCCTACCAGGCGGTTCCGACGCTGCGCGTGCTCGGCTGGAGCTTCTTCACCGAGCACCTGTGGCGGCCGGAGTCCAACAAGCTCGGCATCCTGTCCATCGCGCTGGGCACGCTCCAAGTGGCGGCGGTGGCGATCGTGATCGCCGTGCCGGTTGCGTTGGGGACCGCGCTCTACATCTCCGAGTACGCGCCGCTGAGGCTCAGGCGCACGCTGGTGGCGCTGCTGGACCTGATGGCCGCCGTGCCCAGTGTGGTGTACGGCCTTTGGGGGTTCGCGTTCCTCCAACCGGAGATCATCTACCTCAGCCGGTGGCTGTCGACCTACCTCGGCTTCCTGCCGTTCTTCGAGGTGCAGACCGACCTGACCGCCGCCGTGTGGGAGAAGTCGGCTTACACGTCGTCGGTGTTCATCTGCGGTGTGGTGGTGTCGATGATGGTCATCCCGATCACCGCGTCGGTGATGCGCGAGGTGTTCTCGTCCGCGCCGGTCGGTGAACGGGAAGCCGCGCTGGCGTTGGGATCCACGCGGTGGGGCGTCGTCCGTTCGGTTGTGCTGCCGTTCGGGCGGGGCGGGATCATCGGCGGCACCATGCTCGGGCTGGGGCGTGCGCTGGGTGAGACGATCGCCGTCGCGCTGATCATCTCGCCCGCGTTCGACGTGAAGTTCCGCCTGCTGGAGAAGGGCGGCAACACCATCTCCGAGCTGATCGCGCTGCGGTTCGGGGAATCCAGCCCGTTCCAGCTCTCCGCGCTGCTGGCGGCGGGGCTGGTGCTGTTCCTGTTCACGTTGCTGATCAACGTGGTGGCTTCGATGGTCGTCGCGCGCAGCCGCAGCGGCGCGTCGACCGAGATCTGAGGACGTGCCGATGACGATGCTCGCCGAGCCCGAAGTACAGGTCGAACGGCGGGAACAGGCCCCGGAACAGGTGCCGCGCCAGGTCGGCGGGCGCACCCTGGACGACCTGCTGGCGGCGGTCGGCTCGCTGGTCGGCGCGCTCGCCCTGGTCTGGGTGCTGTACGAGAACCTCCTGCCCACGTCCGGGAAGCTCGGGTTCGTGGTGTGCTGGTACCTGGGGTTCCTGCTGCTGTACGCCGGGGTCACCGCGCTGCGGCACCCGCGCACGGTGATCGCCGACCGGGTCGGCTCCGCCATGGTGCACGCGCTGGCCATGCTGGTCGGGCTGGGATTGGTGCTGGTGGTCGGGTTCACCTTCATGCGCGGCGCGGAAGCGTTGGGGTACGGGAACTTCTGGGTGCAGGACCTGAGCGGTGCCGGTCCGCTGGACCCGTTGGGCAAGGGCGGTGTGCTGCACGCGCTGGTCGGTTCGCTGATCCAGATCACCATCGCCACCGCCATCACGCTCCCGCTGGGCGTGGCGTGCGCGGTGTTCCTCAACGAGGTCGGCGGGCGGTTCGCCCGTCCGGTGCGGACCGTGGTGGAGGCGATGACCGCGCTGCCGTCCATTGTGGCCGGTCTGTTCATCTACGTGACCGTCCTGGTGTTCGCCGGGTTCCAGCGCAGCGGGCTGGCGGCGGCGCTGGCGATCAGCGTGATGATGCTGCCGATCATCGCCCGTGCGGCCGAGGTCGTGCTCCGGGTGGTGCCGAACGGGCTGCGGGAGGCCAGTCTCGCGCTGGGCGCTTCGCAGTGGCGCACGGTGTGGCGGGTCGTGCTGCCCACCGCCCGGCCTTCGCTGGCCACGGCGTTGATCCTGGGTGTCGCGCGCGGGGTCGGGGAGACCTCGCCGGTGCTGTTGACGGCCGGGTACACCACCTATCTGAATCTCGACCCGACGTCCGGCCCGATGGTGTCACTGCCGCTGGTGACGTACACGCTGGCCCGTTCGTCGGAGAAGGTCGACCAGATCCGCGCTTTCGGTGCGGCGTCGATGCTGTTGGCGGTCGTGTTGCTGTTGTTCGTGATCGCGCGCGTCGTGGCGCAGCGGTCCAACATGGGGGGACGTCGGTGAAACGCCTGGCCCTGGTGGTCCTGCTGCTCTTCGTCTCGGTCACACCGGCCGAGGCGGCGCAGGCCTACTACCCGATCCGCGGATCGGGTTCGTCGTGGAGCGAGAACGCGATCAAGCAGTGGATCGCGGACGCCAGCACGATCGGTCTGCCGGTCAGCTACTCGGGCTCCGGTTCCAGTGCGGGCCGGCTGGACTTCGCGCAGAAGATGAACGACTTCGCGGTATCCGAGATCCCGTTCCAGGGCGTCGACCCGACGACCGGCAACGCGGACAACTCCAACGGCCGCCCGTTCGCCTACATGCCGATCGTCGCGGGCGGCACGGCGTTCATGTACAAGATCACCATCAACGGCAAGCTGGTGCGCGACCTCCGGTTGCGCGGCGAGACCGTGACGAAGATCTTCACCGGGGCGATCACCGACTGGTCCGACGACCGGATCACCGCGGACAACAACGGCCGGCGGCTGCCCGCCAAGCGGATCGTGCCGGTCGTGCGGTCGGACGGCTCGGGCACCACGGCGCAGTTCACGCTGTGGATGTCCAAGCAGCACTCGGACCAGTACTGCCCGTTCTTCGCGCAGAACGTGGACGCGGGCAAGCCGTGCGGGCTCACCTCGTACTACCCGACGTTCGGCAACGCGGTCGCCCAGGTCGGCTCGTCGCAGATGGCAGGCTACATCTCGGCGGAGTACGGCGAAGGCGCGATCGGGTACGTCGAGTACTCCTACGCGCGGGCGCTCAACTACCCGGTGGCGAAGGTGAAGAACGCCGCCGACTACTTCACCGAGCCGACCGACACGAACGTCGCCGTGGCGCTCCAGTACGCGCGGATCGAGAAGGACGCGTCGAAGGAGACCTACCTGACGCAGATCCTGGACGACGTCTACAACAGCAGCGACGCGCGCACCTATCCGCTGTCGTCGTACTCCTACATGATCCTGCCGACCTCCGAGGACGGGAAGATCACCGCGCAGTCCGGCCGGTCGCTGGCCAAGTGCGCCCGCGACTTCCTGTGCCAGGGCCAGCAGCTCTTGGGCACGCTTGGCTTCGCGCCGCTGCCTCTGAACCTGGTGCGCGCGGGCTTCG
>CBHFOL010000026.1:0-39603 GCA_965995405.1 uncultured Saccharothrix sp. | reverse complement strand
GCTCGCCGGTGCCGTCGGCGGTCCCGTCGTGACCGACCCAGTCGGTGTCCGCGTCCCGGAACAGCGCCAGGCCGAGCCCCCAGCCGTCGGCGAGACCGAAGGGTTCGGAACCGGGGACCGGGCGCTGCATCTCGCCGAACGCTTCGGGGTCCAGGTCGGTGCTGCCGGTGAGGTGCGCGTGCCCGAAGGCCACCAGGTCCGGTGCGCTCAGCGCGAGCGCACCGCACGGGGCCTCCGCCATTCGGATCGTCTGGGCGACCACACGGGTTGCTCCGGTCACCGGGTTCACGGCGTGTCCGGAAACGAAAGCACCGGTGGGATGCCGCGACTCCGGTCGCACGACGAACGACGGCACGATGTCCAGCGGCTTGAGCAGAAACGCCTCCACCGCCTCCCACCAGCTCATCCCGGTGATCTCCTCGACCAGGCGGCCGAGAAAGGCGTATCCCACGTTGGAGTAGGAGAATCCGTGGCCGGGAGGCTGGACCAGGACCGGCTCGCGGCACGCCCGCAGATACCGGCGGGGCGACGCGGCCGGGTCCAGTTCACCGGCGCTCGACGGCAATCCGCTGGTGTGGCCGAGGAGCTGACGCACGGTCACCTGGCCGCCGACGCTGTCCGCGCCGGTTCCCAGCTCCGGGACGTGCGTGCCGATCCGATCGTCCAGATCGAGATCGTCGTCGGCGGCCAGGAGCATCACCACTGACGCGGTGAACGCCTTGGTGATCGACCCGACCGGGAACTTCGCGTCGGCATCGACCCGGCCCACCGTGACGGTCTCGGTCGACCCTCCCATGTGGACGGACAGTTGAGCCGCCGGAACACCGTGTCGGACCGCGAGCTTGTCGAGTAACTCCCCCGGGTGCGTCACAGGTCGACCCTCGGGGGTGCCACCGGGTGTGAACTCCCACGAGGGCTGGTCGTGCGGATGCGTCGCATGACGCCTTCATTTCCCGAAAAGCGGAGGGGAACTCCTGGCGCGGCGCACCGGGAGAGCGTCGCAGACCCATGCGAAAGACCTCGGCTCGCCGTCTGCGTCACCGAGGTCCGGAGTAACACACCGAGTCTACGCTCCGCCGTGGCGCCGGATACCGCCATCCGCAGGATCACCCGGCTCACATGACAGTTCGCATCAGGCAACTGTCCACTGTAGACTCCACGGTGCGCTCAGCGGGACGAGGCGGAATCCGGGTCCTCCTCGGGTCCGGGTTCGGTGCCCGGTTCGGCCCGGCGGTGGGCCCAGACGTCGCGCAGGACCACCTGGACGATGCCTGCCACCGGGATGGCGAGCAGAGCGCCGAGGATGCCGGCCAGTTCGGTGGCCAGGAGGACGGCGACGAGCACGGCGAGCGGGTTGAGGCGGACCGTGCGGGAGAAGATCACCGGTTGCAGCAGGTGGTTCTCCAGTTGCTGGTAGACCACGAAGAAGATGATCACCGTGATGCCGGCGGGCACGGAGTGGACGAACGCCAGGATGCTCGCGACCACGGCACCCAGGGTCGCGCCGACGAGGGGGATGAGGTCGACGATCGCCACGAAGAACGCGATCAGCCCGGCGAAGGGCAGGCCGGCGATCTTCAGCACGACGTAGGTCAGCACCCCGCAGATCACGCTGATGATCAGGTTGCCGGAGATGTAGCCGGTGATGGTCCGCGCGCAGTCGTGGCTCACGCGCCGGATGCGTTCCGCCCGATGCGGCGGGAGCAGTCCGAGCACGCCGTCCACGACCTGGGGGCCTTCGAGGACGGCGAGGTAGGACAGGACGAAGATGGTCAGCGTTGCGATCAGCCCGGTGGCCACTCCGCGCAGCAGGTCCAGCGCCGGAGTGCCCAGCCCGGTCACGAACTGCCGGATGCGTTCCTGGTTGTCCTGGACGAGTTGCAGCAGGTTCGTGCGTTCCAGCAACACGCCGACCGGACCCCGGCCGGCGCGCGCCTCCGCCACGAGGTCGGGTAGTCGCGTCGCCAATTCGGTGCCCTGTTCGGCCAAGGGCACGGCGAAAGTCGCGAGCGTGCCGCCGAACGCCAACGCCACCGCGAGGAACACGACCAGCGTCGCCAGCCAGCGAGGGCACCACCGGACGTGCCGCTGCACCCACGCCACCGCTGGGTAGAGCGCCACCGTGAAGAACAACGCGATGCCCATCCACACCAACACCCGTTCGACCAGCAGGACGAACTTCACCGCGACCAGGACCGCCAGGACCAACCCGATCGCGGCCAGGATGATCCGCACCGGAACCCGTTCCGGTCGACCGACATCGCTCATCCGGCCGGCGTAGCACCTGCGGGGCACGCCGTCACCCCTTCGAGGCCGATGTGAATCCCACTCGCCGATGGCGACGGACTTCCGAAACCGGTGCGACCACGAAAAACCCGGGATCGACGTTCACCCGCAGGGTGGAGCACTTTTACCGAGAACCGTGACGACCAAATGAATCCCTGACCGGAGAATCCGTTTCCAGCAGTTCGCGGCCGAATTCCTCGCAGCCGAGTGAAAAATGTAGATCCGCCTTGCAAATACCACCACAACAGCGGAAGGTCGACCTGGAGAGCGCCGATCACCCAGTGCGCACAGCATGCCGGGAATGGATTTCGATCCTCGATCGACGCTCGACGGTTCCCGGCTCCCGCCGGGGCCGACAATTCAATACCGGAAAGTTGATCATGAAGTCGAGCGTACGCACCACCACGGCCGGCCGGGCCGGTACCGCACTGATCGCATTGGGCACCGCGGCCGGGTTCGCCTTGCTCGTCCCCGCCGCGGCGAATGCCGACCCGATCGGTTGCACCCGAGCCCCCAACGGGTCCGGTGACACCATCGTCTGCACGGCCGGTGTACCCGGTGGGCAGGTTCTCGCCGGCACCGCCGGCAACGATCTCATCACCATCACCGGAGCCCCGGTCGACGGCACCGTCAACGCCCTCGCCGGTAACGACACGATCACCGTCACCGGCATCGCGGGCACCACGGGTGCCGCAGGCGGTCCCGGCGCGGTCGGCACGAGCACCCACCCGGCCGGTTTCGCCGGCGGCGCGGGTGTCGCCGGCGGGGTCGGCGGCGGTGGGCTGGGCACCGCCGGAACCATCGACGGCGGCGACGGCACCGACGACATCACCGTGAGCGGCGGGGCTGGGGGAACCGGCGGTGCCGGCGGGACCGGCGGCGCGGGAGTCCTCGGCGGCGCGGGAGGTGCCGGTGGAGTCGGCGGAGCGGGCGGTGCGGGCGGCATCGGTAGCGTCGGGGCCGTCCTCGGCGGCCTGGGCGACGACACGATCACCGTCACCGGCGGTGCCGGCGGCCTCAGCGGCATCGGTGGCGCGGGCGGCCCCAGCGGCCCCAGCGCGGGTACCGGTGGCGTGGGCGGCGTCGGCGGCGCGGGCGGCGTAGGAGGCATCGGCGTAGGCACCTCCGGGACCACCAGCGGTGGTGACGGACTGGACAACCTCACCGTCGCCGGTGGTGCCGGTGGTACGGGTAGCGCGGGCGGGGCCGGCGGTTGCGGCAACGGCGGCGGTGCGGGTGGCTTCGGCGGCGTCGGCGGAGCGGGCGGGATCGGCAGTTCCGGGTCCGTCACCGGCGAGTTCGGCAACGACGTCCTCAAGGTCACCGGCGGTCTGGGAGCCCCGGGCGGGAACGCCGGCAAGGGCGGCAACGGCAAGGCTCTCGGCCAGATCGGCGGCGCAGGCGGTGGCGGCGGCGCGGGAGGCGCGGGAGGCGTCGGCAACAGCGGGGTCGTCGACGGCGGCCTCGGTGACGACACCCTCACCGCCACCGGCGGCAAGGGTGGCAACGGTGGGCACGGCGGCGACGGTGGCACCGGGTGCAGTCCCGGCGCCGGCGGCGCGGGCGGCTCCGGCGGCACCCCGGGTGCGGGCGGAATCGGCAATTCCGGAACCGTGTCCGGCGGTGGCGGCACCGACACCATCGCCACCCCCGACGGCGTGATCGGCGTCAACGGGAACAACGGAACCAATGGCGGGACCGCGATTCTCCTCTGCGGTTGCTGACCTGATCGGCAGGACGATCCGGCCCCGCACGCGCAGCCACCCGGCCGCACGTGCGGGGCCCTTCGTGCGCCGACCCGCCCGCCGTTCGGCGAAACCAAGCCGGGCAGCGCAGTCCAGGCCCGTGCGACCGCCGAATCCGCCGGCGACGAGCCGTGGTCGCGAATTCAGCCGACATGCGTGCGGTCCCCGCCTGAACACCGACACACGTGCCGAAGGAGCCTTCCGGAACCGGCGACTCCTGGTCCGTCGGTGAGGTGTTGATCGGTTCCCGGTCCGGCGGCGGATTCCGGCAGGGCCTACAGTGGAATGAGGTCGCGCTCCGCGTGACACGGCATTCCCGAGACCCCGGTTGCCCTTCGTGCACGACACCGGAAGGTTCGCGATGGTCTTGGGTTCGAGTTCGGTCGTGACGGCGGGCCGCCCGCGCGGCAGCGACTTCGCGGTGCTGGCCCGTGAGGTCAAGCAGGCTGGGCTGCTGCGCCGGCGCTACGGCTACTACGCCGTGCTGTGCGGACTGACGCTCGCGGTGTTGGCCGGCACGTGGTCGGTGTTCGCGCTGCTCGGCGATTCGTGGTGGCAACTGCTCACGGCGGCGTTCCTCGCCGTCGTGTGCACGCACCTGGCTTTCATCGGGCACGACGCGGGCCACCGGCAGATCCTGCGCGGACGCCAGGGCAACGACGCGGTGGGCATGGTGTGCGCGGGACTGGTCGGCATCAGCTACGGCTGGTGGATCGGCAAGCACAACCTGCACCACGCCAACCCCAACCACGAGGACGAGGACCCGGATCTGGACATCCCGGCGCTGGCCTTCACCGGCGGTCAAGGACGTGCCAAGCGGGGCGTCCTGCGCTGGATGGCCAAGTACCAGGCGTTCCTGTTCTTCCCGCTGCTGCTGTTGGAGGGTCTGAGCCTGCACTGGGCGAGTGCCCGGGCGGTGTGGCGCGGTCAGCCGCGGTCGCGTTGGCTTGAGCGCGTCGTGCTCACCGTCCACCTCGCGGCCTACCTGGCCGCGGTGTTCCTGGTGCTCTCGCCGGGTGTCGCGGTGGTGTTCATCGTGGTCCACCAAGGTGTGTGGGGCCTCTACATGGGGTGCTCGTTCGCGCCCAACCACAAGGGCATGCCCACGTTGCGCAATGGCCACTCGCTGGATTTCCTGCGCAAGCAGGTGCTCACCTCCCGCAACGTCAGCGGCGGACGGTGGGTCGATGTCGCGCTGGGCGGCCTGAACCACCAGATCGAACACCACCTCTTCCCGAACATGCCGCGACCCAACCTCCGGCACGCCCGGGTGCTGGTGCGCCGGTACTGCGCCGAACTCCACATCGGCTACCGCGAATGCGGCGTCCTCACCTCGTACGGGCACGTCCTGCGCCATCTGCACTCGGTGGGCGCACCACTGCGCGGCCTCCGACACTGACGGCGTCGAACCTGCCGCCGTCTCGGCTGCTCGCCGGTCGGATGTCGCGTGCACCACCGCGTGGTCCGACCGGCGGCAGTACCTTGTGCGTGCGTCGTCCACGGCTCTAAGCTGGCCTTTCTCAGTCTCCGCCCGCCCGGACCCCGCGGACACCCACGGCCCGGCGAGGAGAACCTCCATGAGTGCCGTCGTCCGATCAATGCCACCAGTCCTTCCGCAACCGCGACTACTCGGGCCGGTCCGACCAAGGGTCGACCGTCCCACTTCCGCAATCCTCACCGTGATCGCACACCGGGTGTCGCCGCGCACCACCGTGCTCACCGCGCGCGGCGAGGTGGACATGTCCAGCGCGCCACTGCTGCGGGCACGCCTCGAAGAACACATCGGCGACCTCGGGCCCGACCTCGTGGCGGACCTCGCCGGCGTCAGCTTCCTCAGCGCCGCGGGCCTCGCCGTCCTGGCCGCCGCGCGGGATGCCGCGAGCCGCGCGGAGATCCGGTTCAGCGTGGTGGCGTGTACCCGCGCGGTGCTCAGGCCGCTGACGATCACCGGGCTGCTCGCCGTGCTCGACGTCTACCCCGATCTCGCCCCGACCCTCACGGCCGCAGCGCCCTCGCCGAGGAGAGCGCCGATCCGCTGAGGACAGGGCTCACCGGGTGGTGGGGCGATCACGATGGCGGGCCACGGTGCGGGCCGACAGGAGCGGGTGCGGGAGTGGATCACCCAACGGGCGGAGGAACTCGGAGTGCCCGTGTCGCCCGAGGTGCTGTGCGACACGGCGGTGACCAGGCTGGAGGTGAGCGGAGTGGCGGTGGTCGTGGACACGTCTCGGGGCTGGTCCGACTTGCGGAACTCGACCGACCGACTCGGTGGCCTGCTGGCCGAGTTGCAGGTGACCGTCGGCGAAGGACCGTGCATCGACGCCACGAGGACCGGCGGACCGATCCTCGTGGCGGACCTGGACCTGCCCGGCAGCCAACGCCGGTGGCCGCTGTTCACCCCGCTCGCGGTCGAGATCGGTGTGCGCGCGGTGTTCGCGTTGCCGTTGCGGGTGGGCGCCATCCGGTGCGGAACCCTGGTGCTGCACCGGACCGGGACGGGACCGCTCGACCGGGAGGCGTTGGCCGACTCGTTGGCGTTCGCCGGCGTGGCGCTTCGGCTGCTGCTGGACGAGCAGGCAGGTCTGCCCGCCACCGACGATCCGGGCGGGCTGCCCCTGCACAACCCGCAACTGCACCAGGCCACCGGCATGGTCGCCGCACAGCTCGACTCGGGGATGGACGACGCCTTCGCCCGACTGCGCGGCCGGGCCTTCGCGACCCGACGCCCGTTGGCCGAGCTCGCCGCGGACGTGGTGGCCGGCCGCGTCCGGTTCGACCCCACCCAGGAGAAGACATGACCGCACCGACACCACCACCGGATCCCAGAGCGCAGGTGAGAGCGGGCGACGACCGCCTCCTGGAAACACTCGTCGAACTGGCGGACACGCTGATCGACGACTTCGACGTGATCGACTTCCTGCACCTGCTGGTGGTCCGGTGTGTCGAACTGCTCGACATCGACGCCGCCGGGCTGCTGCTGGCCGACCAGCACGGCAAGCTGCGGTTGGTCGCCAGCTCCGACGAACGGGTGCGCCTGCTGGAGCTGTTCCAGTTGCAGAACGACGAAGGGCCCTGCCTGGATGCCTACGCGACCGGTGTCCGGGTCGGCCACCCGGATCTGACGACCGCCGGCGAGCGGTGGCCCCGATTCGCGGGTGCCGCCGTGAACAGCGGGTTCGCCGCCGTGGACGCGTTGCCGATGCGCCTGCGCGGCGACGTGATCGGCGCGCTCAACCTGTTCCGCACCGCTCCGGGAGAACTGACCGGCACCGCGTCGCGCACCGCCCGCGCGTTGGTCGACGTGGCCACCATCGGTCTGCTCCAGGAACGTTCCATCCGGCACCAGGAGGTGCTGACCGAGCAGCTGCAAACCGCGTTGAACAGCCGGGTGGTCATCGAACAGGCCAAAGGGCTCATCGCCCAACAACTCGGAGTGGACATGGAAACGGCCTTCGCCGCCCTGCGCCACTACGCGCGTGGGAACAACGCGAAGCTGAGCGAAGTGGCCGCCGCGATCACCACCCACCGCAGCGACCACGACCTGTTCCGCGTCGCGTCGCCACGATCGAGGTGACGTGGCGCGGAACCGGGGCAGTGGGGCACGGCGGTACGCGGACACCGTCGACTACGGCTGAAGGCGCCGGCCGGCGACCGCTACGCCGAGGCGGACACGCCGGAGCGGTTGGCGGAGTCGTTCGACGCGCCGGGCAGACGCGGGAGGTGTGGACACGGACGCGCGACCTCCACCGCGCGCAGGGCCGCGCCGCCGATCTCGAACGCGTCGGGCAACCGATTGTGGATCGCGCGTGGGACCGCGGATGTGCGCCTCCGGCAGTGGACCGAACGCCCGAACTTCCCGCCGCGCCAAGGGGAATCCCGAGGTCGCCGGCACGGTCGCGTGGTCCGGCCCGGCTGCTGTGCCGGCACCGGCCCCCGGCGATCCCCACCGATCATGGAGGAACATGGAACGCTCGTTCGCTTGCTGATCGCGTCGGTCGCGGCGTGCCTCCTCGTCACCACCCCGGCGTACGCCGACGACCCACCGGGCCCGCAGGAGCCGATGCCGACGAACCCGCCGCAGGTGTGCCCCCGACGTCTCGTCCCCGGTCGACTTCTCCCGGATGGACATCCGCCGGTGGATCTGGCGGCACGCCGACGGCCGGCACCCGATCCGGCACGTAGAGCAGCGCGGAGCGCACCGCGGCATCGGCCAGGACCATGACCTCGACGCCGATACTGCCGACTCCCGGGCCGGCTGACCGCGTTCGGCGTGGACTACGACGCCGTCCTCGGCGGACGGGCCGACCTGACCGGGCGGCAGGCCCTGGCCCTGTTCGAACTCGACCTCACCGCGGTGGAGAACACGGTCCGGCGGCTGGTGCCCGCCTACGGCCGGCTCATCGTCGTCCGCCGCGCCGTGCTGCTCGACATCGCCTACTACGAGGGCGTTTCCCGGCTCCGGCACCAGGTCCCGGCGCTGCCGGCGGCGGGCGACCTCGTGGCCGTGGCCGACCACCCGCGCGGCTACGGGTTTCCCGTCCGGGTGCACGACTCGACCCCCGCGTGGGTACTGATGGAGTGGGCTGTTCCTGCGAAGCCGACCCGGGTTGCATCTACCGCCCGGACGCGGGCGTCCCCGATCCCCTGCCGACCGGGGACGGTGGACTGCGCCTGCCGCCGGGCAACCCGCCGCTGCCGTGGTGGTGGGCGTCCTGGAGCCGGCGCGGCGGCGGGTCGCCCGGAGGCGGAACGGGAGGCAGCACGCGCCGGCCGGGAACAAGCCCGCCGCGGACGTCCCCGGATCGGCGCACGCCTGCTGGACCGCCGGCGAGGGCGTCTTCCGGCTCGCCGCGGTCCGCGACGCCTTCTCCCACCGGATCGTCGGCTGGAAGACCTCCGTCCGCTGCGACACCGACCTGGTCCTGGGCGCTCCGGAATACGCGATCCGGTCCCAGGACGTGCGCGAAGGACAGTTGATCCACCACAGCGACCGCGGATCGACCTACACGGCCATCCGGTTCGCGGAACGTTTGGCGGACAACGGGATCCTGCCCTCGACGGGGTCGGTCGGCGACTCGTACGACAACGCCCTGACGGAGAACTTCTTCTCCACGCTGAAGATCGAGAGGGATCGACTACCCGGCCATCAAGTGGCGGAGCCCGTCCCGACCACTCGGCCACGGCCGGCGCTGGGAGCACGCCGAACGCCAGGTTGATCATCTTCTGAGGTGCTCGACCCTGCGACGCAAGAGGCGACCAGGGGGTTTGCGCCTCCAGGGCACGACAGTGTCCTAAATGGACACCTGCATCGTGCCTGTTCAGAGCCAAACACTGGACCTGACCAGGCCAAACGTCAAGTTGGCGGCATTGGGCCATGGTCCGCATCACCAGCCGCCGGCTCACCCGACCCCAGTAGCTCGGAAACCGGCACTCAAAGCGCACACGCTCCAACCAGTCGGTGGGGGTCGTCGGCCCCGGATGAACACGGGCGTCGCGAGCGCGCGGGTGGGAGATCCCGCGCGCCCGCTTGATCACAGCCAGTGCGGCAGGGCGGGGAAGCTGCCGGTGCTGCTGGTCAACCCCTGCGCCCCGCGTCCGATCAGCCAGCGCACGAGGTCGGGCGAGGTACCACTGATCGTGGGCCCGCCCGTGCCGAGCACGAGCGGGTCCCGGCCGGTCGCGGCCGTCAGATCGACCATGTCCCCACGCCGACGCCACACCCGGATCACGTCCGCGAGCAGTTCGTCGAGAAGGTCGGCCGGGAAGTCCTGCGCGCGGGCGCCGTTGTCGAGATCCAACGCGTGCACCCAGACCTCCCGGGTCCGCATCCACGCCGTCTCCCGCACGGGGACCATCCGTCCCTGCGCGGTACGGACCTGCTCGTCCCACCGGTCGGCGGGCAGATCGCGCCACTCGACGTCGAGGTGGACCTCGCTGTGCTTGAACAGGCTTCGCAGAGCACGGGCAGGCAGGGTCGCCCCGCTTTCGATCTCGGCGTTGCGGTGTTCGGTGGAGGAGTACATGGGCGTGGGCACCCCGGTTCGCGCCCAGTGCAGGAGCCGGGTCAGCGCGCGTGCGTTGTAGCCGACGTGGGAGACGACGTGCCGACGGGTCCAGCCAGGCTGCCGGCTGGGTGCGTCGAGCTCGGCGTCGGTCAGCTGGTTCAGCTTGCGCGCGAAGTACGCGGTGCCCCGCCGCGCCCAGGCCAGTTCCCTGGCCGGCGCGTTCGGCGCGTCGTACCGCGCGCCGGGTCCCAGCCGCTCACGAAGCGCCGCCCGTGCCGCTTCCTCCGGTGCGACGCTCACGTCCGCACCGGTTCGGCGACCGCGGGGTTGACCAGCTCACCCACACCCTCGACGGACGTGGTCAGGGTCTGGCCGGGGGTGAGGTAACGAGCGGGCTTGCGAGCGTGGCCGACCCCGCCGGGAGTGCCGGTCGCGATCACGTCCCCGGGCTTCAGGGTGAAGATCGCGGAGATGTAGCGGACCAGGTCCACGGGCCCGAACACCAGGTCGTCGATCGAGGTGCGCTGGAGAACCTCACCGTCCACGCTGGTGGTCAACTGCGCCCGGGCGGGCAGCTCGTCCGGCGTGACCAGCACCGGGCCGAAGGGCGTGCTGTTCTCCCACGCCTTGCCCTGGAACCACTGTGGGCTGCGGTACTGGTAGTCGCGCATGGTCACGTCGTTGAGCACCGAATAGCCGGCGATCGCCGCTTCGGCCTCCGCGGTGGACGCACGGCGCACCGGCCGCCCGATGACCACCGCCAGCTCGCCTTCCCAGTCCACCTCGTCGGATTCGGGCGGCAGCTGGATCTCGTCCCGCGCCCCGATGAGCGCTTCCGGGTACTTGGTGAACAGCGTCGGGTACTCCGGCAGTTGGCGGCCCATCTCCAGGATGTGGTTGCGGTAGTTCAAGCCGACACAGACGATCTTGCCGGGGGTCGCGACCACCGGGGCGAGGTCGGCCGTGGCGAAGTCGTGCCGGGTGCCGTCCGCGACCGCGTCGAGCCCACCGGCGCGCAA
Organism: uncultured Saccharothrix sp.; assembly: GCA_965995405.1. Classification (GTDB taxonomy): domain Bacteria; phylum Actinomycetota; class Actinomycetes; order Mycobacteriales; family Pseudonocardiaceae; genus Actinosynnema. The sequence continues at coordinate 28,548 of CBHFOL010000026.1, read as the reverse complement.
CAGCTCGCCGACATCGGTGTAGCCGGTTTCGATGGCGGTGCCGGCTTCGACGCGGACTGCGGCCGTCCTCTCACCGAGCCGGATCGTGGCAAGCCTCATCGCTGTTCTCCTTCAGTCTGCACACGGTCGAAATGCAAACGCTCCATGATCGGCGCGTCCGAGAAACGGAACAGGTCGAACTGCTCGTCCGCCTGGAGGGACCACGGCACCCAGGACGGCACGACGAACAGGTCCCCCTTGGCGATGGGCCGCTCGATCCCGTCCAGGACCACCTGCCCCCGGCCCGCGAAGACCTGGAAGACGCTCGAACCGACCTCATGCCGGGTCGGCAAGGCCGTGCCCGCACGCAGCCGGTGGAACTCCGCGCGGATCGTCGGCATGACATCGCCACCGGTCGTCGGGTTGATGTACCGCACCGCCGCGTGGCCCTGTTCGACGGTGGCCGGCTGCCCCTCGTCTTCGAGCAGGAGCTGGTCGGTCAGCGCCGCGTCGGTGTGCTCCCACCGGTAGGCGCCGATCGGTGACGACGCAGTCGCGCTCAGCCCGGACAGCGGACGCAGGCCCGGATGGCACCACAGCCGTTCGCTGCGGGAGAAGTCCGGGGTGGCGTAATCGGTGACCCGGTCGGCACCGAACTCGAAGAAGCCGACGTCGGTGTAGTAGGAGAACGGGATGTCCAGCCCGTCGATCCAGGCCATCGGCTGGTCGGTCTCGTTGTGGTGGCCGTGGAAGCGCCAGCCGGGGGTGAGCAGGAAGTCACCGCGGGACATGCGCACCGGGTCGCCGTCGACGACCGTCCACACGCCTTCGCCCTCGACCACGAAGCGGAACGCGTTCTGGGAGTGCCGGTGCTCGGGTGCGGTTTCCTTCGGACCCAGGTACTGGATCGCCGCCCACAGCGTGGAGCTCGCATAGGGGCGGCCGGGGATTCCCGGGTTGGCCAGCGCGATCGCCCTGCGTTCACCGCCCCGCCCGACCGGGACGAGCTCGCCGGCCTGCTGCGCCAGCGGATACAGCGTGTCCCAGCGCCACACGTGCGGGACGGCCTTGGGCTTCGGGTGCATCGGCATGAGGTCGTCGATCTGCGTCCACAGCGGGATCAGGTTCTCGGCCTCGAAGTTCCGGTAGAGCTCCCTGAGCTCGGGGCTGTCCTCGTGCGCCATGTGGTTGACGACCGTTCCATGGTCGACCGGCCGGTCCGGGGTGGTCATCGCCGCGCCTCCTTGCTGATCCTGTGGTCGTGGCGGGCGCGCCGGCACGCGGCGCTGGAACGAGGCCGCACCACGCGCCCTTCCTCCCGAACATAGCCACACCATTCCGCGCAACGCAAAAGCTTGCTACCATGATTCTGTGCAGCAGAATGCTGGCGCGTATCGCGTCGAAGCCGTGGATCGGGCACTGGTCCTGCTGACCCTGCTCGCCGAGCAGGGCGAGTTGAGTGTCACCGAGGCGGGCCGAGGGTTGGGCGTCGCGCCTTCCACCGCACACCGGCTGCTGTCCACGCTGTGCCACCGCGGGTTCGCGGTACAGGGCGAAAACCGGCTGTACCGTCCCGGGCCTGGGCTGCACCGCATCAGCGCGGGCAGCGTGCCGCCTCTGCCCGATCGGATCCGCCCCTATTTGGAGGATCTCCACCGCGCCGTCGGCGAGACGGTCCACCTGATGGTCCGCCGTGGCTCCGAGGTGCTTTTCGTCGACGGAATCGAAGGCACCCAGTCACTGCGGGTGGGGCTGCGGGTCGGCGCGCGGATGCCGGCCTACCGCACCTCTGGCGGCAAGGCGATGCTCGCCGACCTCCCACCCGGGGAGGTCGACGTGCTGCACGCCGACGAGCCGGCTCCCCGGCCGGGCGAGAAGATCCGGGACTTGGCCGCCCTGCACCGCGAGCTGAGGGCGGCGAGGAACAACAATTTCGGCTTCAACCATGACGAGAGCGAGCCCGGGGTCACCGCGATCGGCGCATCGATCGGGTTCGTGAACGGCCAGCACGCCGCCCTCGCCGTCGCGCTTCCCACCGCGCGCATCGTGACGGTCGGTATGGACGATGTGGCCGGGCGGTTGCTGCGGGTATGCTGGCAGGTCCGCCACGACCTCGGTGGCGCGGAGCCCGGGCAGCACGAGGACGGCGAATGACACCTCCGGCGTCGCGCCCCGACAGAGAAGCGTTCACGCTCCATTCCGCCGGCGTGACGAAGTACGCTCGTCAACCAACCGAAACCAGCCTGTTGGCGATGAAGGCTTGCGTCGGAGGTCAACCATGTCCACAGCTTCCCCGGTTCACCCGGCCGATCCGCTGCAACAGCACGGCCGGCTCCGGACCGATGACGCGGCCCTGGCCCAGGCGGTGGTCGCCGAGGTCTACGAACCGCATGTGCTGGAACCGATCGGGAGCAAGCGGCTCGACGCCCGGCTGAATGCGGTGCAACTCGGCGGCTGCACCCTTGGTTACCTCACCTACGGCACCGAATCGCGGATCACGCTGCCGCCGAGCGAGCAGTGGTACCACATCAACGTCACCCTCTCCGGCAGCAGTCATGTCGCCAGGGAGAACGGCCAGCGCGCCGTGACCATGGGTCTGACCGGTGCGGCGATCCTGCTGCCGCATCAGGCGCAGACGATCGACTGGGCCGCCGACGCCGCCCAGTTCGCGATCAGGATTCCGCGCGCCGACCTGGAAGGCCATCTCGCCTGCCTGGCGCGGAAGCAGGTCCACGGCCCGATCGATTTCGATCTCGGGGTCGACCTGGAATCTTCGGCGGGCAAGGGCCTGCTGCGGTGCATCGACTTCGTGCGTGCCGAATGGGACGAAGGCGGGGTGCTCGCGCGGCACGGAGACTCCCGACGACAGCTGGAGTCGATGCTTCTCACCAACCTCCTGACCGCCGCGACCGGGCCGCACCGGCAACTGCTCGACCAACCGGAGGACACACCGCAGCCCGGTGCCCTGCGCAGTGCTCTCGACTTTCTCCACGAGCACATCCGGGAACTCCCGACGCTGACCGAGTTGACGGAGGCCGTCGGCGTGAGTGCGCGCACCCTGCAAATGCAGTTCCTCAACCACCTGGGCCGCACCCCCTCGCAGTACGTGCGGGACCTGCGGCTGCGGCAAGCCCGCGAGGACCTGCTGCATCCGCGCCGCGCAGAGACCAGCGTCACCGATACCGCCGCGGCCTGGGGCTTCTACAACCTCGGCCGGTTTTCCTCGCTGTACAAATCCGCTTACGGCGAGTCGCCTTCGGAAACCCTGCGGAAAAGCCGGGGCCACTGAGCCGAACGCGATCAGGACCTGGCCGAGCCGGTCCGCGCAGCGCCATGCCCGCGCGGACCGGCCCCGGTCGGTCAGGCGGTCTGCACGATGTGCTTGTACTCCTGGAACTCTTCCAGCGCCCGGTTGCCGTTGAGGCGGCCCAGCCCGCTCTGCTTGTAGCCGCCTTCCTCGAACTGGTCCAGCACGATGGCCCAGCCGTTCACCCAGACCGTTCCCGCGTCCAGCGCGTCGGCGAGGCGCAGCCCGCGAGCACCGTCGGCGGTCCACACCGACGCCGCCAGACCGAATTCCGTGGCATTGGCCTTGGCGATCGCTTCGGCTTCGTCCTCGAACGTCTCGAAGGTGGCGACCGGGCCGAACAGCTCTTTCCGCACCAGCGGAGAGTCGGTGTCCCGCACCCCGAACAGCGCGGGCCGGAAGTAGGCGCCCTGCGCGAGGCTCTCCTCGGCCGGCACACCACCGCGCACGATGACCTCGGCGTCGCCGAGTGACTCGGCGATCACCGCGGCCAGCCGGTCACGGGCCGCGATGTCGATCATCGGACCCATCATCGAGTCGGCGTCGTCGCCCGGACCGACCCGGACGCCTTCGAGCGCCTCGGCGAGCCTGGACTTCACCTGATCGGCGATCGAAGCCTGCACCAGCACCCGGCTGCCGGTCATGCAGAACTGCCCGCTGAACGTGGTGATCCCGGCAACGATGGTGCCGATGGCGGCGTCGAGGTCCGCGTCATCGAAGACGACCATCGGGGTCTTGCCGCCGAGCTCAAGTGAGAGCCGCTTCAGGTTGGGAGCCGCGTCCGCCATGATCTGACGGCCCACCGCGGTGCTGCCCGTGTAGCTCAGCGCGGCCACGTCCGGGGACGAGACCAGCAGCTTGGCGCCGGTGCTACCGGATTCGGTGAACACGTTGAGCACACCCGCCGGCAGCGACGGGCAGCCGGCCAGAAGCTCGGTGAGCCGGGTGTTCACCAGCGCGGTCTGCGCCGCCATCTTCATCACAACGGTGCAGCCCGCGGCGAGGGCGGGGGCGAAGGACCGGATCGCCAGCACAACCGGCGAGTTCCACGGCACGATCACTCCTGCCACGCCGATCGGTTCGGCCAGCAGCATGGAGTAGACGCCGGGGCGGATCCGACCACCGCGACCGGTGTCGGTGAGGGCCTGCCCGGCGTAGTAGCGCAGCTTCGAGGGGGTCAGGCTCAGCTCGAAGTGGGCCTCCCCCACGAGCTTGCCGTTCTCCTTCGCGAGCAGCAGGGCGAGTTCGTCGGTCGCCTCCTCGATCCGGTCGGCCATCTCGTTGAGGACCTGGGCGCGGAGTTGCCGGTTGGTCCGCCATTCGTGCGTGCGGAAGGTTTCCCGCGCGATCCGGATGGCGTCGAGCACCTGGGCTTCGTCGGCCTGGTAGTAGGAGCCGAGCGGGGTCCCGTCCGCGGGCGAGCACGATACGCCCGTCGTGGTCGAGGTGACCCATTCCCCGCCGATGTAGTGGCGGGCGGGCCGGCTGGTGGCGGCAGTCCTGGTCACGGCGTTCTTCCTTCTCGCGGGAAACTGGTGGGGTGGTGGACCGCCGCGGCTAGCGGCCGGCCGCGGCGGCCTGCTTGGCGTAGCGGACCGTCAGCGGGTCCGGTCCGAACTGCTGTCCGTGCGTCCGTTCGGCGAGCACCACGACCTGGTCGCCGAACTCCCGCAACTGCGCGAGTGCCTCGGCGGCGACGTCGTCCGTGCGGAACACCTGGTCCACGAAGAAGGCGCTGTTGGGTGCGGTCAGTGCACCGAACCAGCCGAGGAGGTCGCGCAGGTGCCGCTCGGCCGAGAGGAAGTGGTGCGGGGCCGCCGCCACGGTGAGGATCCCGACCGGCTTCGAGCGCAACGCCTCGTTCGGCAACAGGTCGATCAGCAGTTTGAGCGTGCCGGTGATCGAGCCGCGGAACACAGGCGTGGCCACCACGACGGCGTCGGCGGCGCCGACCCGCTCCACCGCGCTCTCGTGCCACGTGGCCACCACGGGGGTGAGGGGCTGCGGTTCGATGCGCTCCACCTGCCAGCCGGGATGACGATCGCGGACACCGTCCTCGATCAGCCCGAGGGCTCGCGCGAGTTTGCCAGGCGGGGTCGGGCTTCCGTAGATCGTCGCGAGTTTCATGCGATCACTGAGTCCTTCATTCCGGCGTCGAAGTACTTTCCTCGAAAGAACAACAGCGGTGCCCCGGTGGGAGCCGCGCCGAGTGCGTCGACCGATCCCACGACGATGGTGTGGTCGCCCGCCTCGATCTCCTGCCGGAGCGTGCATTCCACCCAGCCGAGCGCACCGTCGATGACCGGCGTGCCGGCAGGGGACGGGTGCCAGCCGACCCCGGCGAACTTGTCGACACCCGATCGCGCGAACCGGTCCGCCACCGGTCGCTGGTCGGCGGCCAGCATGCTGACGGCGAAGCGTCCGGACCGCCTGATCCTCGACCAGGTCGCCGAGCCGACCCGCGGGCTGAGTGAGATCAGCGGCGGTGCCAGGGAGAGCGCGGCGAACGACTGGCACGTGAAGCCCACGGGCTCTCCGTCGTCGAGCGAAGCCACCACGGTGACCCCGGTGCAGAAACGGCCCAGGACATTCTTGTAGTCCTGCGCGTTGCTCGCGTTCATTCCGCGTCTCCCCGGACACCCGCCGACTTCAGGACCGCAGCCCGGCCTCGCGCATCAGCGGCAGGACCCGGTCACCGAAGTACTGGAGCTCTTCGACGTAGTCGAGGAAACCGATCATCATGCCGTCGACTCCCGCGTTCGACAGGTCGACCAGCTGCTCGACGATCTGCTCCGGGGTACCGATCAGCGGGTATCCGCCATAGCCGAGGATGAACCGCTCCTGCATGGCCTTGATCTTGTCGAACGAGCCGCTTTCGGTGCCCAGGCCACCGGAGACCATCTTGGCGACTTCCCAGTCGCCCTTCGCCAGGATGTGGTCGAGCAGCGCCTTGGTCTCCTTCTCGGTGTCGCGGCAGATGATGTTGCCGTAACCCAGGATGCCCAGGTTCCGCTGGTGCGAGTGCGCGATGGACCGAACCCTGGCCGCGGTGTCCTTGGCCTCGGTGGGGTCGGCGAAGGCGATGAAGTTGAAGTCGCATTCGCGGGCGCAGAACTCCAGACCGGCGGGTGAGTTGCCCGCGTTCACCAGAACCGGGTAGGGCTGCTGGATGGGCTTCGGGTCGGAGAAGGCGTCCTTGATCTCGAAGAATTCGCCCTGGAAGTCGACGCCCTCGCCCTCGGTCCACATGCGCTTGGCGATGGTGATCCACTCGGTTCCGAACCGGTACCGCGCGTCGTGCTCGCGCTGCGTACCGCCGAACATCTCCATCTCGGCTTTGTACCAGCCCATGGTCATGTTGAGACCGAACCGACCGTTGGAGATGTGGTCGACCGTGACCGATTCCTTCGCCGCGACGATCGGGTGCTTGGTGGGCAGATGCGTGGTGGAGAACACCATGATGTTCTCGGTCGCCTGCGCGAGCCCGGCCGCCCAGGTGTGCGTCTCGTAGTTCTGGCCGTTGAAGTTGGTGTCACCACCCATACCGCGATAACGGGCGACCGGAAGCATGGCCTCGAAACCCAGCCGGTCGGCGATCTGGGCGATCTTCCGGGTGTGCGCCCAGGAAAGTTCGTAGGTGGTCTCGGCGTGCGTGGCCATCAAACCGTGGCTACAGTTCGAACCGAAAATGCCGAGCTTCATCTTGTTGTCGTTGAACATCGCGACACCGCCGGCGCGGCGGGCCTCGGCGAGTTCCTCGTAGGACAGGCCGGGGGCGGCAGTGCTGGTCATGTCGTCTCCTCATCGAGTCGCTGCGCTGCCGCCGAACGGCCTCGCACATGACGGCACGATAGGCACGCGCACGAGAGACCGACTACGCGAAAAACGAACCGGGCCAGGCCGGAAAGCGAAGCACGACGCGGGTCGCTCGCGGTCGACGGGGGCAACCCGGTCGAACACGACGGGACCGATCACCAGGTTGCCCTTTTCCTTCGAGGCAGACAAGGCGGTATCGGCAGAGCGGATCACCGCCGCGTCGGCGGTGTCGGCCGGGTTGACCCAACTCGACCGCCTCGGTGACCGCCCGGGTCATGTCGAACTCCACTCGCGGATGTTGGCTGGGTTCTTGCCCAGGGACATCGCGAGCACCGCGGCCTCGTCCAGGCGGGCGTCCAACCTGTCCTGAACACTTTGGGCCGCCGCATAGCGGTGGCCTGGAAGTGATGCTGTGCAAGAGATGTGAGGTAGGCCCTCCGCAGCCAGCCGTGCAGGCGGGGGCTGCAAACCACCGCGAGCTGCGTCGGTCAAGAGCCGGGGTGGTGAGCGTCGCGGAAAAGACGAGCCGGAGAGCGCGTCAGGTGCGGGCCGCGAAGGCGAGTGAAACCGAACCCTTGTGGAAGCGTCGAAATGCTTATGACGACATCAGAACCAGGGTGTGTGGTCTGCCCCGAGTTCTCCGGAGTCGGATTGTTGGATTCTTGAGCCATTTTCATCGTGACGTCGCAGGTCACGGCGGAGGCTGGACGGCTGGGCGCGGGAAGGGCGAGGCTCCCGGTAAGACAGCAGTCGACCAAGATCCGATGCCCCGACCGGGAGCCTCGCCGTGCTGTCTTACCCCGCCGCGATTCCGCTGTCCAACCGCGCCCTCGTCCGCCTGGGCGACCTGATCCGCGCCGAGCGGTCGCGGCTTCGATCGCGGTGGCGGCGCCCGGAGCCCGGCCGCCAGGCGCCGCTCGTGCTCGCGCACCTGCGCAACGGCGACACCCACGCCCGCCCGGCCGCCGGATTCGGCATCTCCCACAGCACCGCCTGGCGCTACGTCCGGGAAGCGGTGGACCTGCTCGCCGCCCTGGCCGACGACCTCCACGCCGCCGACGACCTCCACGCCGCCGGCCTCGCCTACGCGACCCTGGACGGCACCCCGGTCCCGATCGACCGCGTCACGAACCAGAAGCCCCGCTACTCCGGTAGGCACCGTCGTCACGGCGTCAACGTCCGGATCCTCGCCGACCCGGCCGGACGGCCGGTGCGGGCCTCGGCGGCACTGCCCGGCTCCGTCCACGACCCGACCGCGGCCCGCACCCACAACCTGATCGACATGCCGACCGCCGATGACGTCACCACCTTCGCCGACAAGGCGTACCACGGCGCGGGCGGCACGGTGCGCACACCGTTCAAGCGTCACGCCGCACGGCCGCGACTTTCACGCGGCCAGAAGGCGGTCAACCGGGCCCACACCCGCATCCGCGCACTCGGCGAACGCGCCGTCTCGCTGCTCAAGGGCTGGAAAGTCCTGGCCAAGCTCCGCTGCTGCCCACGCCGGGCCACCGCGATCATCGCGGCCATCCTCGTCCTGCACCACATCGAGACCCGCCGCCAACCACGATGAAAAGGGTTCACTATGGCACATCACCATCCCCGGATCAGGGCTGATCGCCGCTGATGAGCGGTGCATCAGCCTTCGGCCACCACGGAGACGGAGGACCTCCAGAGGTCCAGTCGCAGACCACTCTGGAGGTCCATGCTGGAGGGCACTGTCGGTTGCGGTGGTGTGGGTCGTGGTTGGCCTTGTGTTCACGCCACCGCTGGCTGACGTTCGTCCCCGTACACGTGCGTACCCGGCAAGATACGGTGAGTGAGCCGGCGTGTGGAGTTCTTCGGTGACCCGGGCGCCCCGAAGGCGAACACGATCCGCCCTACCGCGTTCGCCGCGGTGCGTGACAACGCCGGCCGTCTGCTGCTCGTCCGTCGAGCCGACACCGGTAACTGGGAGTTGCCGGGCGGCAAGGTCGAACTCGGCGAATCCGCGCTCACCGCCGTCGTCCGCGAGGTCCAGGAAGAGTCAGGGATCCACATCCGAGTCGGCGGCCTGTCCGGGATCTACACCAACCCCGACCACGTCATGGCCTACCTCGACGGCGAGGTCCGCCAACAGTTCGCCCTCTGCTTCCACGCCACCCCCGTCTCCGGGCATCCTCGCCCCGACCACCAGGAAACCACGGACGCCCGCTGATTCACCCCCAGCCAACTCACCGACCTGGCTATCCACCCCACCGTGCACCTTCGCATCGACCACGCCCTGCATCACCCCAACAGCGTGCACGTCGACTAACCACACTCCCCGAGTGCCAGACCCTCTCGGGAACCGTCGTGTCGGTGCCCGGGACGTCGTCGCGGAGGATCTCGACTGCCGACCGCACCGCTTCGGTCAACCGGAGACGGTCGCTGCCGTCGATGCCGGGAAACCCGACCAGCGACGCATGTTCACCACCATCGACAGCGACAGCATCACCCGGCTTTCCGGCCGCCCGGCCGCCATGATCCTGCGCGCCACCGGCTACTGACCCGCACTGTCCTACCTGGACGAAACCGAAACGAGTCCACTCACGAGAAATCTCCACCGTCCATCTGAGACTCGGCTAGTCGGCCCGGAATGGCAGCGCAGCTTCGCCCCCGCCACCCCTGCGCGGCGTCGGCCACGACGCCCGCTACATCATCCGCGACCTCACCCGCCGATAGCCCGCCACCGCCTTGACGCCGGAACATCACTCAATCATTATTGAGTCAATGAACGCTGAGTGGACTTCAAATGTGGTGGGCCGGGCGCGGCTGCATGCTGCGCTCGGTGAGCCCACGCGGCTGGCGATCGTGGACCGGCCACTGCTCGGAGACGCCTCGCCCAGCGAACTGGGCCGGGCGCTGGGCCTGGCCAGCAACCTGCTGGCCCACCACGTGAAGCTGCTCGAACGGACTGGGGTGGTCGAGCGGTGCCGCTCCGAAGGCGACCACCGCCGCACCTACCTGCGACTCCGTCCCGCCGCACTGGCCGGTCTCGTGCCCGCCGGGGTGATGCGGGCGCCGCGGGTGGTGTTCGTATGCACGCACAACTCGGCTCGCTCCCAACTCGCCGCAGCCCTGTGGAAACGCCGCAGCCGTATCCCGGCCGCGTCTGCGGGCACCGAACCCGCGCCACGAGTACATCCGCTCGCGGTCGCCACCGGCCGCGAACACGGCCTGTCCCTCACCCGGACCCGCACCGCACACGTTGATGACACGTTGCGGCCGGACGACCTAGTGGTCGCGGTGTGCGACAACGCCCACGAAGCACTCACCGTGCAGCGGCTGCACTGGTCGGTCCCCGACCCGGCCCTCGCCGGCACCGAGGACGCGTTCGACCGGGCCTTCACCGATCTCGCCGACCGGGTCGACCGGCTGGCACCCGCCATCCACCCCACTCCAGGAGCCAGCCATGACTGACATCCACGACACGACCCCGCACGACCTGAGCATCGACCAGCGACTCGCCCTGAAAACCGCCGCCACCCGGCTGCATGGCGAGTTCGACGGGGTGTTCGGCACCGAGACCATCGAACGGTTCCTGTCCTCCAGCTACGACCAGTTCGCCTCCCACGCCACCATCCTCCGGTTCCTGCCCCTGCTGGCCGAACGGTTCGCCCGCCAACGCCTCCACGCCCTCGCCCGCGTCGAAGGCCACCATGACGATGGCAAGCCGACCGTGTTGTTCCTGTGCGTGCACAACGCCGGCCGCTCCCAGATGGCACTCGGGTTCTTCCACCACCTCGCCGGCGACCGCGCGATCGCGTGGTCCGGCGGGTCCGAACCCGGCCACGAGATCAACCCCTCCGCGATCACCGCCATGGCCGAACGCGGGATCGACATCTCTCGCGAGTACCCCAAACCGTGGACCGACGAGATCGTCCGTGCGGCCGACGTCGTGATCACCATGGGCTGTGGGGACGCGTGCCCGGTGTTCCCCGGCAAGCGCTATCTCGACTGGGCTCTCGACGACCCGGCGGGCAAGAGTCTCGAGGACGTCCGTCCGGTCCGGGACGAGATCGAACGCCGCGTGCGTGGTCTGCTCGACGAGCTCGGCGTCCCCGCCCGATGAGCCGCAAGCTACTCGCCGAGTTCCTCGGCAGTCTGCTGCTGGCCGCGTTGGTCATCGGCTCGGGCATCGCCGCACAACACCTCTCCACCGACACCGGCCCTGCGACTACTGGAGAACGCCGCCGCGACCGCAGCCGGGCTCTACGCGATCATCCTCATCTTCGGGCCGGTCAGCGGCGGCCACTTCAACCCCGTCGTGTCCCTCGTCGACGCCGCGCTTGGCGGAATGCCGTGGCGGCACGCGCTGGCCTACCTGCCCGCTCAGATCGCCGGTTGTGTCACCGGCGCGGTGCTGGCCAACGTGCTGTTCGCCCTCGACCCGGTCAGCATCAGCACCACCCACCGGGCCACACTCGCGCACGGCGTGTCCGAAGTGATCGCCACGGCCGGGTTGCTGCTGGTGATCTTCTCCCTCCTCCGCTCCGGCCGTATCGAACGCGCCCCGGCCGCCGTGGGCGCCTACATCGGCGCCGCCTACTGGTTCACCTCGTCCACCAGCTTCGCGAACCCCGCGATCACCATCGGTCGCATGTTCAGCGACACCTTCGCCGGTATCGCCCCCGCTTCGGTGCTCCTGTTCATCGCCACACAACTGATCGGCGGCGTCGTAGCAGTGGGGTTGGTTCGCGTGCTCTACCCGAATACACCGCCACCAGCCGATGTCGACCAGGGGGACTGTCAAACGAGCGGCTCTGTCTCGTAGTCGGTGGTGACGCTGGGCATCTGTCAGGGTAGGAGGATGCGGTGGCGGAGAAGGTCGAATCCTGCGCGCCCGTGCATCTGTCTCATGATCCTCTTGGTGCGGGTGTTGACGCCTTCGGTGCGGCCGTTGTGGTAGGGCAGGGTGAGGGCGGCGTCCACGGCGGACCGGTCGAGTTCGAGACCGTTGGTGAGGCTGCGCAGGTGCGGCAGGTCGACGGCGCGGGCTGCCGCGATCCATTCGGTGAGTTTCACGTCGTTGCCCGCGGCCGGTGTCAGCAGGGCGGCGAAGCCGCGCACCAGACTGGTGAGTGCGGCCATCTCCGGGCAGGCCGCAGAGATCTTCTCCAGCAGGGCTGTGTCCTTCGGGCGCAGGTTTTCGGGGTTGGCGAGCAGGAGGCGGCTGGCGTGGCGGGAGGTCGTGACGGGGCGGTCGCCTTCGGCGCGGCCCTGGTTGAGGTGGCGGACCAGCAGGTTCGCGCTGCCGGTGTAGCCCAACTCCCGGATCTCCGCGAGCGGGTTGGTGGCAGGGACGGCGGGGTCGGCCGCACGGCGGGCGCGTAGATGATCGCGGTAGGGGTCGACCAGGGTCGGGCGGTGGGTCGGGGCGATGCGCAGGGCCCGGGGTTCGGGCATGCGGGCGTAGCGTTCGACCGTGTTCAGGGCCACTCCGAGGCGACGTGAGCATTCGAGCAGTCCGACGCCCTGGCCGAGCAGATCGTGAACCCTGTTCCAGCGTTCGCGGGTGGTCTGCTCGTGAACTCCGCCGGGGCAGGCCGGGTTGCAGGTGGCCCGGCACCCGGCGTGCGCACGGACTTCGAGCCGGACCTTGTCGCAGAGATTCCGCCACAGGTGCCAGCGGTCACTGACCTGCACCGCGTCGGGCAGGGCACGACGGACGGCCTCGGCACAGGCGGCCGAACCGTCCCGGCACACGACCTCGACGCCGGGATGCCCGCGCAACCAGAACTCCAGGGTGGCCACGTCGCGGCCCGGCAGAACCGCGACACGTCGACCGGTCTGGGCATCGACGATGATCGTGGCGTAGCGGTGGCGGCGACGCAGGGCGAAATCGTCCACGCCGATCACCCGCGGAACCGTCAACTCGGGCAACGGCAGGTGCCGTAGACGGCGCAACGCGGTGCCGCGGGACACCGGCACGGCCGACAGGCCGGCCAGGCGTGCGGCCGCCCGACCGCATAATTCCCGTGCCACTTGGGATATCTGCCGGACGAGTCGCACCGTGCGGCGCTGGTGGCGTTCCAGGAGGCCTGGAATCTGTTCTCGGAAGGTCTGCCGCGGGCAACTCCGAACCGGACAGACCAGCCGCCGTACCTGCAGGTGCACGACGACCTGGCGGCCGTCGACCGGCACGTCCTTCACCACCCGGTGGTGATACCCGTGCACCTTCGCCGTCGCAGTCCCGCACACCGAACACGGCACGGCCACATCCCGAGTGCGGGCCGTGACCACCACCAAGCCGCCGCCCTCCGCCACGTCCTCGACGATTAGCGCCGACAGTCCCGAAAACACCGTCCCCACAACGGAGTGGACATCCATCACAAGATCATGATCACGGCTAGCTACTCGACGTCACCACCGACTACGAGCCAGAGCCGCTCGTTTTACACACCCACCAGCGTCTAGGTGGGAAGGCAGGCGGAGACAGTCCGGCGCAACTCTCCGCCGCATTGATGGAGGCACGACATCGGCCACTGGGCGTGCGCGGGGTGGCTGGCTGTGAGCGTGGCCCGATTGTTTCGTTGTGGTTCGTGCGGCGCTTGGTCGGTGAGCGGTGGCCGGAGTGGAGCTGTAGGTGTTGCGGCGTGTCGTGTTTCGGTAGCCGGTGGGCGGGATCGATGTCCTCGCTACAGCCAGCCACGCCGCCGGAAGATGACGTAGAGCACGAGGCAGGTGAGGAGCATGAGGGTGAGCGCGAAGGGGTAGCCGGTCAGCCAGCGCAGTTCGGGCATGTGGACGAAGTTCATGCCGTAGACGGTGCCGATGAGGGTGGGGGCGAACAGTATCGCGGCCCAGGAGGAGATTTTCTTGAGCTGTTCGTTCTGGGCTTGTGAGACCAGTGTGCCGTTGACGGTGAGGACGTTGGTGAGTAGCTGGCGGAAGTCGTCGGCGCGTTCGACGACGGTGGTGGCGTGGTCGGTGACGTCGCGCAGGTAGCGTTGGAGTTCCTCGTCGGTGCCGTACTTGGTGAACCCGGCCGCGAGCGCGTCGAGCATGTCGATCAGCGGGTGGGTGGCGCGCTGGAACTGGATGACCTCGCGGGAGAGTTGGTAGATGCGGCGGGACACCTTCGGGTCGCCTCCGAAGACCTCGGTCTCGATCTCGTCGATGTCGTTGCGCAGACCGGCGATGACGGGGGCGTAGCCGTCGACGACCGTGTCCAGAATCGCGTAGAGCACGGCTTCCGGGCCGAGCCGGAGCAGGTCGGGATCGGCCTCCATGCGCCGGCGGACCGCGGTCAGGTCGGGGGTTTCGTTGTGCCGCACGGTGAGCACGAAGTTGGGGCCGACGAACACGTGTAGTTCGCCGAAGTCGACCTCTTCGGTGTCGTCGAGGTAGCGGGCCGCGTGGAGCACCACGAACAGGGTGTCGCCGTACCGTTCCAGCTTCGGTCGCTGGTGGGCGACGATGGCGTCCTCGATGGCCAGTTCGTGCAGTCCGAACTTCTCCGCGGCGGCCAGCAGTTGCTCCTCGGCCGGCTGGTCGAGTTCGACCCATGTACTCCTCCCACATCATCGAGTGGACCCGTGCGCGTGACGCGGGCCGGTTGGGTGGTGGAGAGTCGGGGGAATCCGCGACACCGACGACACGGGCGAGGAGGTCAGCCGAGCGGATCGAGTTGGAGAAGCTGCGCCGGCAGAACGAGAAACTGACCTCCGACCTCGCGAAGACCCGGATGGCGCTGGACATCATGGGAAAAGCACACGCGCTCTTGGAAGAACTCTCCGAGAGCACGGGCGACGACAGGCCGCCGACGACATCATGACGAACGCGTTCACCGAACTGCGCGCCGCCGAGGTGTCGGTGACGACATCGTGCGCGCTGACCGGGACATCGCGGGCGACGCACTATCGGCACGTCAACCCGAAAGGTCCGGTGCACGGCCCCCGGCCGCCCCGCAGCCCGCCGCCGCACGCCCTGGACGCCGCCGAGCGCGCCCAGGTGCTGGAGGTGTTGACCAGCCCGGAATACCGGGACCTGGCGATCCCGCAGGTCTGGGCGCGCGAGCTGGACGAAGGCCGCTACTGGTGCTCGGTGTCGACGATGTACCGGATCGCCCGGACGGCAGGCCAGGTCAGGGAACGCCGCCGCCTGGCCGCCCATCCGGCCCGCGTCCGCCCCGAACTTCTGGCCCGCGGCCCGGACCAGGTGTGGTCCTGGGACATCACCGCGTTGAAGGGACCGGTGAAGGGAATCTGGTATAGGTGCTACGTCGTCCTGGACATCTTCTCCCGCTACGTCACCGGTTGGCTGGTCGCCGCTGCGGAGGACGCGGTCGTGGCCAGGGACTTCCTCGCCGACGCCATCGCCCGCAACGGCACCGGGCCGCACACGATCCACGCCGACCGCGGCGGCGCGATGGTCTCCAGACCGGTCTCCGAACTCCTGGTCGACCTCGGTGTCCTGCGGTCCCACTCCCGGCCACGCACCTCGAACGACAACCCGTACTCCGAAGCCCGGTTCAAGACGATGAAGTACATGCCCGACTTCCCCGACCGGTTCGGGTCCCTGGAAGACGCCCGCGCGTTCTGCGAGGAATTCTTCCTCGCCTACAACCACGAACACCGCCACTCCGGCATCGGGATGCACACCCCCGCGTCCGTCCACTTCGGAACCGCCGAACAGATCCACGACCAACGACAGGCCACCCTCGACCGCGCCCACGCCCGGCACCCGCAACGCTTCACGCACCGACCCCGGCCACCCCGGCTGCCCGAGGCAGCCTGGATCAACCAGCCCGTCGACCAACCACAACCCCGTAACCACAACCTGTCTCATTTGACTTGACAACTACCGGACCGCCTCGAACAGCAGGGACCAAAGTCTCTGGTCGCCGAAAGCACGCCTCGTAGCGTAAAAAGCGTGAGGGCACTCGCGAGGAGGCGTGTGATGACCACCAAGACCAGGCCCACTGTGCGGACGGCGAACTCCCATGCGGCCAAGCCCGTCGAGAAGCCTGCCGAGGAGCGGGGCACGACGCTGGACCTGCCCGGCGTCAGTGTCCGGTTGAGTCCGCCGGAGTTGCCGCAGGTCGCACAGGACGCGGTGCGTAAGGTGCGGTCGGTGCTGCCGCCGCCGAAGCAGGTCGCGTTCTACGCCGGTCTGGGTCTGCTGGCCGCGTTGCAGGTGATCGAGTGGCCGGTGGCCGCGGTGGTCGGCGTCGGGATGGCGTTGAGCGGGCAGGAGAAGGCCAAGACCGAAAACACGACCGACGGCGGGGAGGGCTAGCGCCGTGCGGCTCGCCTCGGTGGTGTCGCTGCCGTTCGACGTGCTCGACACCGCACTGAACATTGCCCGCATCGCGGTCGCCAACCCGCCCGCCGAGGACACGACACTCCGTCGCGAGCGGCTGCGTGTGGAAGTGCGGCGCGAGGCGATCGCCTTCGGCGCCAACACGGCCGGCTTCGGCACCGCCGTCGCCGGCCGCATTGTGGGTTGGCGACCGATGCTGTCCACGACGGCCAGCGTGCTGTCCTGGGTCGACGCGACACCCCGGCTGCGGTCCGCGGTTGCCGCCCGGCTCGGCGAGGAGACCACCGACCGGCTGTTCGTGCTCGGTGGCGCGTTCACCCAGGCGCTGGCGCAGCGGCCGCTCGGCCTGTTCACCGAGGCGTGCCTGCACCTGGGCATGCTGCTCGACGCGCATGCCCGATGGACGACCTGGGATCGGCGCGGCAACGGTGACGATCCGCCGGACCCGCCGGGCGAACCGCCGCACCGGCCGGTGCCGCTGCCGGACGGCCCGGTCGAGACCACCGCCAACCGGATCGGTGTGCTGACCCCGCTGGTCTACGGCGGCGCGCTGCTCGGCACCCGAAGCCAGCAGCGTGCGCTGGGGCTGGCGGCCGCGACGACCGCCACGCCCGCGACGGCCGGCCGGGAGATGTTCGCCGCGATGTTCTCCCGGTATCTCACCGACCGGGGCGTGGTCACGTTCGAGCCGGCCGCGTTACGCTGCCTCGACCGGATCGACCGGGTCGTGGTCGACGCCGCCGTGCTGCGCACCCGGAACCGGCGCGTCGGCGACGTGCTGTCGTTGAACGGATACCAGACCGACGAGCTCTCCCTGCGGGCACAGGACTTGCTCGCACACACCGGCGCGCGTGGTGGTTGGGAGATGGCGCCGCTCCCGGCCGCGACCGGGCTCCCGTCACGCGCCCGGACCTGGTTGCGTGACCACACCGGGTCCCGGGTCCTGCTGTTGCGGCACGGTGTCGAGCGGGCGGCACTCGTCAGCGTGCTCCCCGAACCGCACCCGATGGCCGAGGCGCTGATCGCGGCGGCCCGCATGACGGGCGGGCTGGTGATCGCCGGCCAGTCCGCCGGACTCACCGCCCGCCTGGACGTGGCCGAGGAGGAAACCGTGGCCGGGGACCTGGCAACTGTGGTGCGTGACCTGCAGACCGACGGCCACGCCGTCGCCTTGGTGTCCACTCAGGACAATGCGGCCCTGGTGGCCGCCGACGTCGGTATCGGAGTTCCCGCGAGCACGCCGCCCGCCGGGGCGGACGTGATCAGCGGGCTGGCCGAGGCCTGCGTGCTGCTGGCCGGGGTCCGGGCGGCGCACGCGGCCAGCACCCGCAGCGCGCAGTACGCCGTGGTCGGCTCCGCGGTGGCCGGACTCCTGGCCGTGCTCGGCAAGCCGGACAACGCGCCGAACCGGGCGATCATGTCGGTCAACCTGGCCACAATGCTCGCGCTGGCCACCGGTGCCTGGCTCGGCCGGACCGCCGCGCTCGCCCCCGCGCCCGCGCCGGCCGACTACACCCCGTGGCACGCTATGCCGGCCGATGTCGTGCTCGACCGGCTCGGCTCGGCGACCGAGGGCATCGACGGCGCAGACGCGGCCGCCCGTGAAGAACCGCGCTCGGCGGTCGCGACCGCCGACTCCCTGCTGCATGCCACCGTCCGCGAGCTGGACAACCCACTCACCCCCGCACTCGGCGCCAGCGCGGCGATCTCCGCGAGCGTCGGCTCCACCGTCGATGCGTTGCTCATCGCAACTGTCCTCGGCGTCAACGCGCTGATCGGCGGCGTGCAGCGGGTCCGGGCCGACCGGCAACTGAACCAACTCGCCGGGATCAGCTCGGTGCGGGCACGAGTCCGCCGGCCGGGTGAGAAGACCGCGTGGCTGCCCGCCGAAGAACTGGTGTGCGGAGACGTCGTCACCCTGGCGGCCGGCGACGCGGTGCCCGCGGACTGCCGCCTGCTGCAGGCCGACAACCTCGAAGTCGACGAGTCCAGCCTGACCGGGGAGTCCGGCCTGGTCCGCAAGACCGCCCAACCAACCGCCGCCGACGCGGTCGCCGACCGGCACTGCATGGTGTACGAAGGCACCGCCGTCGCCGCCGGCAAGGGCGTCGCGGTCGTGGTGGCCACCGGGGAACGGACCGAGCTGGGCCGTGCGGCGACGCTCGGCGACGCCGGCCGCCGCACCGGCGGGGTGACCGCCCGCCTGCACGCCCTGACCAAACTCGCCATACCCGCGTCGATCGCCGCCGGCGTCGCGCTGCTCGGTGTGGACCTGCTGCGTGGCCGCCCACTGCCCCGCGCGCTGGTCCGCGGCATCAGCCTCGCCGTGGCCGCCGTGCCGGAAGGCCTGCCGTTCGTCGCCACCGTCGCCGAGCTCGCCGCCGCACGCCGGCTGTCCTCCCAAGGCGCGCTGGTGCGCAACTCCGCCACCATCGAGGCACTCGGTCGGGTGGATGTGCTGTGCTTCGACAAGACAGGCACGCTCACCGAGGGCACGATCGCGCTCCGCCGAGTCTCCGACGGCCGCACCAACGCCGCGGTCGACGCGGTGCCCGACACGCTGCGGCCGGTGCTGGCCGCAGCGCTACGGGCCACCCCGGTCGCGAAACCCGGCGGGCGCACCCTCCCGCACCCCACCGACCGCGCGGTCACCGACGGCGCGCATGCCGCCGGGGTGACCGCCGCGGACGGCCTACCCGGCTGGCACCCGGTGACCGCGCTGCCGTTCGAGCCGTCCCGCGGCTACCACGCCGTGCTGGGCCAGAGCGAGGACGGTTGGCGGTTGTGCGTCAAGGGCGCGCCCGAGGTCATGCTGGCCCGCTGCACGCACTGGGGCGACAGGGAGTTCGACGCAGCCGCACTGTCCGAAGTGGAGGCCGAGATCAACCGGCTGGCCCGGCACGGCTACCGGGTACTCGCGGTCGCCGAACGCACCGCGACCGACCGCAGAGAACTGCGCGGATCACGCGTCGAACGGCTGTCACTGGTCGGCCTGCTCGCACTCGCCGACCCGATCCGCCCCACCGCACGCGAATCAGTGACGACGTTGCGGGCGGCCGGCATCGACGTCGTGATGATCACCGGCGACCACCCCAGCACCGCCGAGGCCATCGCCACCGAAGCCGACGCGCTCAACGGCCGCGGTGTGCTCACCGGCCCCGACCTCGACACACTCGACGACAAGCAACTCGCCGCACGACTCTCGGACGTCGCGGTGTTCGCACGCGTCAGCCCGGCACAGAAGGTGCGGATCGTGGCCGCGTTCCAACAAGCGGGCCGCGTGGTCGCGGTGACCGGAGACGGCGCCAACGACGCCCCGGCGATCCGGCTCGCCGACGTCGGCATGGCACTGGGCAGCCGCGCCACCGCCGCCGCCCGCCAAGCCGCCGACGTGGTGATCACCGACGACCGCATCGAAACCATCGCCGACGCCGTCGTCGAGGGCCGGTCGATGTGGGCCGCGGTCCGTGACGGGTTGTCGATCCTGCTCGGCGGCAACCTCGGCGAGATCGCGTTCACCGTCGCCACCGGCCTACTGTCCGCGCAGGAAACCCTGAACGTGCGCCAACTCCTGCTGGTCAACCTGCTCACCGACGTCCTGCCCGCCATGGCCGTCGCCACCCGCCCACCCGCCGACCGCTCCGTCGCCTCGCTGCTCGCCGAAGGCCCGGACTCCTCGCTCGGCAAGCCGCTCACCCGCGAGATCACCAACCGCGCCGCAACCACCGCGGCGGCCGGACTCGGCACCTGGATCCTCACCCGCCTGACCGGCGCCCGCCGGCAGGCCGGCACCGCCGCACTGGTCGCCCTGGTCGGCGCCCAACTCGGCCAAACCATGGCCGTCCGCGGCCGCACCCCACTCGTCCTCGCCGCCGGCATCGCCTCGATGACCGCGCTGGCCGCCGTCGTGCAACTCCCCGGGATCAGCCAGTTCTTCGGCTGCCGTCCACTGTGGCCACACCACTGGCTGATCGCACTGGGCGCGTCCGCTGCCGCGACCATCACCGCGGTGTCCGCGCAGGACTCGGCCGCGGTTCAGCGGATGCTGTCGACGATCTTGTCGAGGATCACCGGGTAGTCGTAGCGGGTGGTGTTGCCCATCAGCACCACACCAAGCTCCCGGTCCGGGTAGAGACGCATGACGGAGAAGAACCCGCTGCCACCGCCGAGATGTTCCACGAACGCGGGCCCGGTGGCCCGGTCGTGCGGGTGGGACCAGGCCAGGCCAGGCCGAAGTCGGTTCGCCCACCACGAACGGTGGTGTGCCGCATGTGGACGGTCGTCTGCTCGGACAACAGTCGGACGCCGTCGATCGTCCCGCCGGCGAGGTGTAGCTGGGCAAGGCGAGCGGCATAGAGGTCCAGGAGAACGCCCACCGTCGTTGGCACTGGCACCCGGCTCAGCAGGTTCTGGCGCCGTCCAGACTTCGAGCGACCGTCCTGGTCAGCGGGTCGTCAGGCCCCAGCACCTGCTCAAAGCCGGCAAGGACCACCTCGTACAACGGGATCGCCCTGCGTGGATCGCCCAGGGCGACGTAGGCGTCGGCAAGGCGTTTCCGCAAGATCACGGTGTCCTCGTGATCCATGCCGAACACTCGCTCGTGGTCGGTGAGAGACACCCCGAACAAGGAAACAGCCCGGTCCAGATCGCCCGCCAATTCGCAGGCGTGGGCGAGGTTGTTCCGCGACGCCGGGGTGAGCAGGTGGCCAGCGCCCAGCGCCTGTTCGTAGTCGGAGAGTGGTCCGCGCCCGGCAATCGCTCCCGATCGACGACCACCGCCTCAAAGGTCGGGATAGCGTGACCCGGATCACCTGCGGCCAGTTGGGTACCGGCCAGGTTGTTCCGCACCGTCAGCGTGCCCGGATGATCGGTCCCCGACACCCGCTCGTAGTCGGCCAGCACTGTCTCCAGCACTGAGACCGCCCAGTCTGGGTCGCCTTCGGAGGAGTGGAGTTGGGCCAGGTTGTTCCGCGAGGCCACCGTGTCCGGGTGGTCCACGCCCAACACACTCGTAGTCGGCGACGGTCGCCTCGCGCAACTCCAGGGCCCGGTCCAGGTCACCTGCGGCCTGGTAGGCGCCAGCCAGGTTGCTCCGCGCGGTCAGCGTGTCCGGATGGTCGGTTCCGCGCAGGCGTTCCCGGCCGTCGGTGACACGGGTGAACAGATCGACGGCGGAGAGCGGGTCGCCTTGCGCCGCCAGGAAGACCCCCAGGCCGGTGGCCAGGATGCAGAGCAGCTCGGTGTCGTCGTCGGGGGCGATGTGATCGAGCAGTGCCCGGCCGTGCGGAAGGACCGTCCGGAACACCGGCCAGTCGCCGGGCACCCGGTCATCGGCCTCGACGAGCGCCTGGAGGAGGCGGGCGGCTGCGGTGTCCCGGGCGGCGGTGATGTCGACGGGTGTGCGGTGGGGGGGGTCATCGGGGTCGGGGTACGGGCGAATGCCTGGACCAGTCGGTGCACCCTGACCGTGTCCGCGGTGAGGGTGATCATGCTGTAGGCCGCCAGCCTGCCCGACGCATCAACCAGGTCCACCTCGCCGGCCGGGTCCGCCAGCAGGGCACGCGGGATCGCCTCCGGGGGCGTACCACGCCAACACCCGCAACAGGTCGCCGACGAGTCGGGTACCGGCCAGTCGATCCAGCGTGACACGCCAGACCCGCACGATCGTCCGCTGCGCGCCACCGCCCTCGGCCGTCACGGTGGACATCCGCGCCGGGTGCCGCCGCAGCAGCCCCAGGTAGGACTCCAGAGTGATCCGGGCCTGGCCAGATACGCGGCAGCGTGCTCCACAGCCAGCGGCAACCACGCCAACTCCGCACACAGCCGGTCGGCGTCGGTCAGGTCGGCGTCGGACCACCCCGCCCGCACGATCCGGGACAACAACTCCACAGCCTCACCAGGCGACAGCACATCCAGCGGAACCGCGTGCACACCCCGCCAACCGGCGGCTTGCCGCGAGGTGATCACGACCGTCCCGGTCCCCACCCGCTCGAAAAGCCCCGCCACGTCACCCGGTGCCGTCACGTTGTCCAGGACCAGCAGCCGACCCTCGTGCGAGGCCAGCCACCGCACACCCGACTCCACCCGCTGTCGGACCGGAAACCCGGCGACCTCGGGCGCCAACACCACCGCCAACTCAGCCAGCCCGCCTCCAGCGCAGCCTGGGAGTCCACCACGATCCACCACACCAGCGCGAACCGGTCGGCGTGCAACTCGGCGAACCGCACCGCCAACGTGCTCTTCCCGACACCGCCCAACCCGTACACCGCCACCACCACAGCACGGCACGGCCCGCCACCGCAGTCTCCAACCACGCCAGCTCCGCCTCGCGACCCACGAACGGCCCCGGCACCACCGGAACCGGGTAACGCGGTGCCGACCGGTGGCGATCTCCGTGGGCGGGAGGGACGTCATGGGTGAGCGCGTGGCCGTGGTCGTCGCGACAGGCGACTACGAGGACACTGACTTCCGCCGTCTCCGTGCCCCGTCGGGCGACGCCACGGAGATCGCCGACGTGCTCGGTGACGAGGCGATCGGCGGTTTCTCCGTGACGCTGCTGCTTGATGAGACCGATCATGTGATCCGTCGCCGGATCGGGGACTTTCTCGCTGATCGCGCGCACGACGACACCATCGTGGTGTACTTGTCGTGCCACGGGGTCCTGGATCTGCGGGGACGGCTGTACTTCGCGGCGGCGAACACCGTGAAGCACCGACTCAGCTCGACAGCGGTGGAAGCACGCTGGTTGCTCGACGAACTGGAACTGTGTCCGGCATGGCAACAGGTCCTGATCCTGGACTGTTGTTTCAGCGGATCGTTCGCCAACACCAAGGGCGAGGCCGACCTGGAACGGCGACTCGGTGCCCGTGGCAGGATCGTGCTCACAGCCTCCCGTGCCGAGGAGTACTCCTTCGAGGGCAACCCCACAGGTGCCGCTGGCGCATCCGTGTTCACCGCGGCGTTGGTCGACGGGCTGCGCTCCGGGGCCGCCGACCACAGCGGCAAGGGACATATCACCGTAGACGACGCCTTCCACCACGCCGCGCAACTGATCCGATTCCGGGGAGGCGGGCAGTCGCCGCAACGGTGGGTGTACGGGGGCGAAGGCGACATCGTGCTCGCCCGGAGCCCGCACACTCCCGAGGAGCCTGCCGTCGTAGACGACCCCCCTCCTGAACCGGCAAGTGAGGAGGTCTCGCAGGAGGTGGCGATGCGCGTTCTCGAACGACTGCTCCTGCCCACCGCGCCCGCGATCGTCTCGTCGGCTCACCGGGCGCTGGCCTCTCTCGCGACCGGTGGCCCAGCCTTCGAGCCGCGCCCGCGATGGCATCACGAGTCCACCTTCGCCGGCGACGAGGTCGCCGTGGTCGCAATGGCGTTCAGCGCCGACGACGAGGTGCTGGCAATCGGCGACGCCGGGGGCAGCCTCCACTTCCGCGACGTGTCCTCGGGTGAGCGGGCAGGCGAGTTCGTCAGGTGGGTACGTGGTCCGGTGCGCTCTCTCTCGCTTGATCCCACCGGCGGTGCGCTCGCGCTGGTCGCTGTCGGCCACAGCATCGCCGGCATCAGTACCGAAACCGGGGAGAACCGGTTCACAATCGCGATGTGGCCCGGAGAACGAGCCAACCAGGTTGCACTCAGCCCCAACGGTCGGGTGTTCGCGGCAGCATGCACGGACGGTCTACGCATGTGGCTGTCACTCCCCCGGCACGACGACGACCTCACCGTGTCCGCCGACAAGCAGAGACCCCAGAACGCTGTGGCGTTCAGCCCCGACGGCAGGCTCCTGGTATCCGGTGAGAACACCGGTACAGTCAGGGTTCTGTATGTGGAAACGGGAGCTGTGTTGTGGGCTCGTAGCATCGGCCAACGTATCCGCGGGGCGCGGTTCACACGAGACGGTGAAACCGTTCTGGTGACCCACGAACGAGGCCTGGGTTTCCTCGACGTGGCCACCGGCGTGAGCAAGGGCGCCGCCCCGATGGAGGTCGCCGGCGCGTCGGCGTTGCGCCCGCAGTGCGACATCCTGGCCGCAGCCACGACATCCGGCCTCGAACTCCGATCCACTCGGACTGGTTCGGCGATCGGAGTGCCGATCGACATCGGGGGGACGGTCTCCTCCGTCGCCTTCAATACCGAGGGCGGGCTGATCGTCGTGGGCGGGGCGGACGGAACCATCCATCTGCTGGAACTCCAGAAGTTCTGAGTACGCAGTGGGATGCCTCCGGGATACAGAGCACCCTGGACACCCGCCGCGAAGTCGGTGACGGGATCGGCCGGATCGGCATCCCCGAAGAAGAGTCTCGACACGTAGACGCCGTAGTACGCCCCAGAAAGACCCACGACAACCGTCAACCAGGCCCTCCCCACAGCCCCGCAGGTGACCCTGCCCATCGACCTCACTCCGCGCAGTCATCCGCTCACATCACGGAGGCGGGGTCGTACCCGCTCCCGTATGTCGAACGCGTACCGGCGATTGCAGGGTCCGAGACCGCTACCCGCGCAGTTCGCAGGATCTGCGCCGATCGGGGCCGTCGGTTGAGTGCTCCCTGCATCCGCATGCCTATGCGGGTCGTCTCCACGTCACAGGAGTTCGTGCTCGCCGGCTCGGGTCTGGGCGGACCGTCCGGTCACGCCGAGCGGCTGGTGCGCCGGATCGCCCGGAGGGTTGTGCCCGCCGGGCCGCACCCCACCGGTTCGATCGGCTCCGCGTGTCGTCACACCACAGTGATACCGGACGGCCGGTGCGGGCGGTGCGGCCCGAACCGGTTGTCAGGCAACAGCAAGTCGTGGTCAGCCGCCCCAGTGGAGTTCGGCCCACACCTCGGCGCAGCTCTCCACGCCCCAGTCGGGCGACAGCGCATCGACGAGCAGGAGGCCGGTGCCGGGCCGCCAGTCGGCGACGTGCCCCGCCGGCCGGTTCAGCGCGCCGACCGCCACGATCCCGTTCACCGGGTCCAGGGTCGGTTCCAGGATGTACGGGGCGTGTCCGTGCCGCCAGGAGTTGTCGAGGAGCTCTCCCGCGACCACGCCGACGCGTGCCGCCTCGTGGTGGAGCCAGGCGTCCAGTCGTTCACGCAGCCACCTCGCCACCTGCGCCCGGTCGGGTGGTTCGTGGTCGGACATCACCAGCACGGCCACGTCCGTGTGGGGTGTCACGGTGCTTCTCCTTCGGTGGTCGGCGAGGAACCCGTCGCCCCGGCGGGCGGCATCCGGGTGGTGCTCATCCGGTGCGGTGCGCCGGCACGCCGATGCCGCACAGGTCGCAGCTGTGCGGGCCGACCCTTCGGTCGCGCCCGGTCCAGCCGTCGGTGCTCGCCTCCCGCCAGAGGTCCGGCCACGTCCGGAGGACACGATCGGGGGTGAACGCCCTTCCGCAGCTGTCGCAGATCAACAACAGTGTGTTCGGGTCCGACTCGGCGGGTATCGCGGTCACGGCGGAGGGGTCCGACTTCCTCGCGGGGACGGGTACGCGGCGGGCGTCGGCAGTGCCTGCGCGGTCGACGCCCGCCCACACCCGAATTGTCGTGGTGTCGCAGTCATACTGTGGCCCCATCACGCGCCGGGGAACCTTGCGATCGTCTTGCGATCCCCGATCTGTCGCCGGAAACCGGTGCAGACTCAGGGTCGAGGGTCGGTTCCGCGATGTGCCGCCGGACCACGGATGCGGCGGAGCGCCGCGGACGGGGCGGCCGGTGGTGCGGACCGCGGACCCGGTGGCACGCACGGCGTGCCGGAGGGGGCGGTGGCGGCCCGGAGGGCGGTCATCCGCCACCGCTCCCCTTCCTGGTACCGCAACGCCACTGTGGACGGTGGTCAGCCGGTGAAGTGGCGCAGCCACAGGTAGGGCGCGGCCAGCAGGATCGACAGGCCGGCCACCCCGATGCCGTAGCGGGTGAAGCACCAGAAGCTGATCGGGGTGCCGTTGCGCGCGGCCAACCCGAGGACCACGACGTTGGCGCTCGCGCCGACCGCCGTGGCGTTGCCGCCCAGGTCCGCGCCGAGCGTCAACGCCCACCACATCGCCTCGCCCTGACCGGCACCGCCCTGCGCGGCAACGAGTTCCCCCACGATCGGGGCCATCGTGGCCACGTACGGGATGTTGTCGACGATCGCGGACAGCACCCCGGAGACGACCAGCAGCGCCATGACCGCGACCAGCGGTTGTCCGCCCACCGCGTCGGCCAGGGTGTGCGACACCAGGTCGATGACGCCGGCCTCCACCAGTGCACCGGCCGTCACGAACAGGCCCATGAAGAACACCACGGTTTCCCACTCGACGTCGGCGATGGCCTGCTCGGTGGTGATCCTGGAGATCAGCACGAGCAGTCCCGCGCCGAGCAGCGTGACCACGGACGGTTCCACGTGCAGCGCGCTGTGCAGGACGAATCCGGCGAGCACCAGGCCCAGCACGACCAGACTCTGGGTAAGCGGCTTCCGGTCGCGGATCGCCTCGCGTTCGGACAGCGTCATCACCTCGGCCACGCGCCGCTCGTCGTAGTGGAACGCGTCGCGGAACAGCCACCGGCACACCACCAGGAACACCGCCGTCAGCACCACCACGAACGGCGCGAGGTGGATCGGGAAGTCGTTGAACGACAACCCGGCGCGACCGGCGATGATGATGTTGGGCGGGTCGCCGATCAGGGTCGCGGTGCCGCCGATGTCGGAGGCCATCACCTCGGCGATCAGGTAGGGCACCGGGTCCAGGCCCAGCCGGTCACAGACCAGGAACGTCACCGGTGCGATGAGCAGGACGGTGGTGAGGTTGTCCAGCGTGGCGGAGGCCACGGCGGTGATCACCACGAACATCGCCAGTATCGCGTAGGGCCGCCCCCTGGCCCGCTTGGCCGCCGCGATCGCCAGGAATTCGAACAGTCCGGTCTGCTTGAGCACGCCAACGATGATCATCATGCCCGGCAGGAGGAACACCACGTTCCAGTCCACACCCGCGTCGAGGGAGTGGAAGGCGGTCTCGCCGTCGGTCAGCCGCAGCGCGAGCATCAGCGCCGCCCAGCGCGGCGGTGACCCGGTGCGCCCGTTCGGTGGCGATGAGGACGCAGGAGCCGACGAACACGACCACCGCGAGGACCTGGGGGAACGTCACGCGGGGCCCTCCGCCTCGGCGAGGACGACCTCCAGCAGGTGGGAGGCGGTCACCACACCCACCATAGTGTCGCTATCGGCGACGACCAGCAGCGGCATGTGCAGCCGCGCCATCGTGGCCGCGCACTCCAGTACGGTCGCGTCGCCGGGCACGATCGGCAGTTCGACACGCTTGTCCTTGGGCGGCAGCACGTCCGCACCGACCGGGACGACAGGTTCCGCACGCACGCCTGCGCGCCGCCTCCTCGTCGTAGACCCGGGCAAGTGAGGAGTCCTCCTGCACGTAGCCGGGCACGGCGAACCGCAGCACCTGGGACACGGACAGCACGGTGACCGGCCGCCCCTGTTCGTCGACGACCACCACACCGGGACGGTGCTGGTCGGCTATCAGTTTGGCCGCCGCGAGGGCGTTGTCGGCGAGCCGGACCAACGGGCAGTCCTCGGCCAGGTCACGGATGGTCGACCCCGATTCGTGTGTGGGCGATGTCCGACGGCCACCGCGACGCATAGAATCCCCTGATCACCACACTGTGCGGGGTGATCGAGACGTCCGGGTTGGTGGTCGCGGTCCTCCTTGTCGCCGTGTTTCTGCTCGCGGCGCTCGTGCTGCGCGGAATCGGTCGCCGCTGACCGGCGCGGGCGCGCGGTCGGTGTCCGCGCGCAGGGTACGGCGGTTGCGCCCCCCGCCGGCTATACGGCATCTTTACGGGCGGAGCGCCGGGAAGTCTGGTCGGCACCCACCGCACCGCGGTGGGTAGTCCGCCGACGACGGGATCCGCATGGCGCTGGTGTCGGCCTTCGGCCTGGTCCTCCTGATCAGTGTGTCGCTGTCCGGGCAGGCCCCCCCGCCCGGGGTGTCGACCCCCCAGCTGGTACTGGTGGCGGGTGCGGTGTTCGGCCACGGCGGGGTGTATTTCAAGGGTGAGCGCATGAGCAAGACGATGGGGAACATCGTCGATCCGCTCGATGCCGCCGAGCGGTTCGGGCCCGACCCGCGGCGGCGGTATCAGGCCAAGGAAATTACCTAAGGCGGCGACCGGGATTTCACGGGGGAG
>CBHFOL010000025.1:0-40553 GCA_965995405.1 uncultured Saccharothrix sp. | reverse complement strand
CATCGGGCGAACCCGCGGTCGGCTCAGCCCTTCAGTTGCGAGAAGCGGATGTGGTTGCCGGACGGGTCACGGAACGCGCAGTCGCGTACGCCGTACGGCTGGTCGATCGGCTCCTGGATGACCTCCGCGCCGGTCGCGCTCACCCGCTCGAACGTGCCGTCGACGTCGTCCACCTGGAAGATCACGCTGTCCAGCGCGCCCTTCGCCATCAGACCCCGCACCACCTCGGCGTCCTGCGGCGACCGGCCCATCGCCGGGTCGGCCAGCACCAACTGCACCTCGGGCTGCTCCGCCGGACCGACGCTGAGCCAGCGCCACGTGCCGTCGAACACCGCGTCGGCGCGCACCTCCAGCCCGAGCACGTCGCGGTAGAACGCCAGCGCCTCGTCCTGGTCGTGCACGTGAATGAACGTGTGGGAGAACTTGATGCTCATGTCGGGAAACCTAACCGCGCCGGTCAGGCTCACGCTTCTCGAAATCTGCTCGGTCGCGACACGTTCTGCGCCCAGCACGCCGGCACCCGCGCCGTCGCCGAGTGGTCCCGGCTCCGATAGGCGCTGGGGGTCTCGCCGACCAGCTCGGTGAACCGGCTGCTGAACGACCCCAGCGACGTACACCCCACCGCCATGCACACCTCGGTGACGCTCAGGTCCCCGCGCCGCAGCAGCGCCTTGGCCCGCTCGATCCGCCGGGTCATCAGGTAGTTGTACGGCGTCTCCCCGTAGGCGGCCTTGAACTGCCGGGCGAAGTGCGAGGACGACATGAGCGCCGTCCGGGCCATCGCGGGCACGTCCAGCGGGCGGGCGTACTCGCGGTCCATGAAGTCCTTGGCCCGCCGCAGGTGGGCGAGTTCTTCCAGGGTCACGCGGTAAGCCTGCCACGTCCATACTGGATCCCGTGTCCGAACAGGACTGGGTCCTGCACGTGGACCTCGACCAGTTCATCGCGGCGGTCGAGGTGGCGCGGCGGCCCGAGTTGCGGGGCAGGCCGGTGGTCGTCGGCGGGAACGGCGACCCGACGCAGCGCGCCGTGGTGGCGACCGCGTCCTACGAGGCCCGCGAGTTCGGGGTGCACTCCGGGATGCCGCTGCGGATCGCGGCCCGGCGCTGCCCCGACGCCGTCTTCCTGCCGTCCGACCCGCCCGCCTACGAGGCGGTGTCCGAGCAGGTCATGGCCGTGCTGCGGGAACTGCCGGTGGTGGTCGAGGTCATCGGGTGGGACGAGGCGTTCCTCGGCGCGCGCACCGCCGACCCGGAGGCGCTGGCCGGGCGGGTCCGGGCGGCCGTCGAGGAGGGGACCGGGCTGTCCTGTTCGGTCGGGATCGGGGACGACAAGCTGCGCGCCAAGCTCGTGACCGGGTTCGCCAAACCCGCCGGCATCTACCGGCTGACCAGGGAAAACTGGGTCGACGTGATGGCCGGACGGCCGGTCGTGGCGCTGTGGGGCATCGGCGGCCGGACGTCGGCGAAGCTCGCCGACCTGGGCATCCGGACGGTGGCGGACCTGGCGCGGGCCGATCCGGACGCGCCGGCCGCGCGGTTCGGGCCGGCGACCGGGCCCTACCTGCGCGGACTGGGCGCGGGCGCGGGGGACACCGAGGTGAGCGCGACACCGTGGGTGGCCCGGTCGCGGTCGCGGGAGACGACGTTCCAGCAGGACCTGACCTCACCGGAGGACATCCGGGAACAGGTGGTGCTGCTGGCGCGGCGGGTCGCGCAGGACGTGCGGGACGAGGGACGTCCCGTGCTGCGGGTGGCGGTGAAGGTGCGGTTCGTGCCGTTCTTCACCTATACGCGGAGCGTGACGCTGCCCGAGCCGGCCGGTGACGTGGCGGCACTCGAACGCGGTGCGCTGGCCGCGCTGGACAAGTTCGATCTCGACCGGGCGGTGCGGTTGCTCGGTGTGCGGGCCGAGTTCGGTGCGCCAACCGAGTGATAGCTGCCGATTCCCGAGCCGGATTTCGCGGAAAGGGGTGCATGGCGACGCCCGCACGTGATCAAATAGGGAGTACACTCTGCGTGCGTTAAATGTGATGTGCATTTCACCCGCTGGAGGGTTCTTCCTTACCCGTGTGGGTTAGCCCAGGGGGTTTGCGCGCGCGACAAACCGTCGACACACAGAGCATCGTGCGCATGTCTCGCACCTTCTCCCGTGTTCACCTGCTCGGTGTCTTCGGCGCGGCTGCCGTGATCGGCGCTGTCGCACTCCAGGGGATCGGCTCCGCCGACCCGCTGCCCGGCGGCCTCGGCCCCTGCGTCGGTTCGCAGTGCCCCGGAACCCACCCACCGATCAACAACGGTGACTTCACGGGCCGTGACGAGGCCGTCAACGTCTACGTCGGCGGCGACTTCCTGGTCCGCCACGGCGCGGCCGAGGCCGAGGGCCGGATCGTGGTCGGCGGGGGGTTCGACCAGAACAAGGCGCCCGGCGTGTCGTCCATCTACAACATCGGCATCGTGGGCGTCGGCTCGCGGGTGCCGCCGCCGGACGGGACGGACTTCCTGGTCACGGGCGGCACGGTGACCATCGCGTCCGGGCAGACGCTGGTCGCCGAGGGCGGCGTCGTGCACCACGCCGGCGCGCTGACCGGCAACATCACCGGCACCGACAACCCGGACCCGAACGCGTTCGTCCCGTACGAGGGGCTGTCCGCGCAGCTGTCGTCGGCGAGCCAGTGCTACAAGAAGGCCGTCGCGACCGGCACCGCCGTCAACCAGGGCTACCAGACGCTGCTCACCGGTGACGGCACGTCCGCGATCCAGGTGTTCAACGTGGACTTCGACATCGCCAACCCCACGAACGGCGGCCAGCAGGGCATCGTGTTCGCGAACATCCCGGCGGGCGCGACCGTGCTGGTGAACATGGTCGGCGGCGCGCGGGTGATCAACACCTACACGGGTGAGCTGACCGACGGCGGGCAGCTCAACACCATGCGCGAGCGGCTGCTGTGGAACTTCCCGGATGCCACGACCGTGGGCCTCACCGGCGGCGCGCAGTTCCAGGGCAGCGTGCTGGTGGGCAACGCGGCGAGCATGACCACGGTCACCGTGCCGGGCGTGAACGGCCGGTTCTTCACCACCGGCTCCCTCACCCACGGCGGCGCGGGCACCGGCGGGCAGGAGTTCCACGCGTACCCGTTCAACGGCGACCTGCCGACCTGCGCGGCGTCCACCACCACGACGACCACTACGACCACGACTACGACGACCACCACGACGGAGCCGACCACCACGACCACCGAGCCCACGACGACCACGACCGAGCCGACGACCACCACGACGGAACCCACGACCACGACGACCGAGCCCACCACGACGACGACCGAGCCCACCACCACGACCACCGAGCCGACGACCACGACCACGGAACCGACGACCACCACGACGGAACCGACCACGACGACGACCGAGCCCACGACTACGACGACCACCACCACGACGACCACCACCACGACGACGACCACGACCGAGCCGACCACCACGACGACCGAGCCGACGACCACGACCGAGCCCACGACGACCACGACCGAACCCGGGCCGGGCGGCACGACCACGTCGGACTCCACCACGTCGGGCTCCACGACGACCACCGTCCCGACCACCTCCGGCGCGACCACCACGACCGCGCCCACCGAACCCGCCGCGACCATCACGAACGTGGGCGGCGGCAAGGGTGGCGGCAAGACGGGCGGCCTGGCGGAGACCGGCGCGAACGTCGGCTGGCCGGTCCTGATCGGCGGCCTGCTGGTGGCCGGAGGCGCGGTGCTGCTGACCCTGGTGAGCCGCCGGCGACGTAGCTGACACCGGGCGGCCGGCGCGGATCCCAGGTCCGCGCCGGCCGTGGGTGCCCCTGGCACCCGGTGCTGCGGGGCGGTACCCCGCTGAGGAAGTCGGTGTCCGGCCGGTCCACGGGAGGCCGGAAGCGGGAATGAACCCGCCCGCGCGACCGCGATCGCCGTCGAGGTCGCGCGGGCGGGCGTCCGGTGGGGGATCAGACCCCGGCGACGGACTGGATCCAGGAGCGGTACCGGGTCACGTTGGTGTAAGCCGTGGTGGTCTGCCGGTCACTGGTGGACGCGACGCCGATCTGCTGGCCGTTGTACATCATCGGGCCACCGGAGTCGCCGCCGGCCGTGATGCCGTTGCCGCGACGGGCACACACCGCGGTGCCGCCGTAGGCGTCGGTGCAGGAGCCGGACACCGTGACGTTCGCGACCTTCAGCAGGCGCGACTGGCAGTTGATCTCGGAACCACAGCGGGACGTCGCGCCCCAGCCGTAGACCTGCACCGAGGTGCCGGCGCCCGGCGAGGAGGCGGCGAGCTTGGCGTACGTGCCGGGCACCGACTTGTCGAGCTGGACCAGCGCGAGGTCCGACGAGTGGGTGACGGTCCGCACCCCGTTGGCCATGGTGCCGCCGGTGGTCTGGTCGAGGCTGCCGATCCGGAACGACAGCCCGCCGCCGCTCACGCAGTGCTTCGCGGTCAGGATCCACGTGGGGGCGATGATGGTCGCCGAACACGTCTGCCGACCGTTGGAGAACAGCCGAGCCCCCCACGGGGCGTTCGACGCGTAGCCGCCGCCGATGATGTACGGCGTCACGCCACCGTCCGCGGCCGGCGCGGCCGACCCGGACGGCACGACGGCGAGCAACGAGAGAGCAGCGGCTGCGAGCGCAGGGATCAACCTGGTGATTCGCAAGGTTCCTCGATTCCGAAGACACGCGATTTCTCGCGCACAGGGTGTCTTTGGTCACGAAAAGTCGTACCACCCAATTGGGGTAAAAGGGATATACCGAACTGGTTATAGCTCGGTGTTAGAGCAACTTTCGGCGGAGCGTGGACCGGGCGCTGACCTGCTGGTTCGTCCGGTTCAACACTATTAATGGCGTGAATGGCGGCGGTCGGGTCAGCCGTTCTGGTGCGGCCATTCGAATCAATGCCGGATCATCGGAAATGCGTAGCCGACGAACCGGTCCGGGTTCCGGCCGGCCCCTTCCGGGTGATCGTGCCGGGTCCGGAAACCGGGCGACAATCGGCCGTGCGGGCGGTCATGATCGGGCCATGCTGGTCGAACTCGCCATCGGCGACGCGTACGGGGCGGGCTTCGAGTACGCCGACCCCCGGTTCGTCGCCGCGCACAACACGCTGGACGGCTACGTGCGGCACCCCACGCACCACGGCATCGCGCCCGGCGCGTACACCGACGACACCCAGATGACGCTGGCGCTGGCCGAGCTGCTCGCCGACGGCGGCCCGTGGACGCCGCTCGCGATCGCCGACCGGTTCGTGGCGGCGTTCCACCGCGACCCGCGCGACGGGTACGCGCGGGGCTTCCAGGCGTTCCTCCGGGAGGTCCGGACCGGCTCGGACTTCCTGGCCCGCATCCGGCCGGACAGCGACAAGAGCGGGGCGGCGATGCGCGCGGCACCGCTCGGGCTGCTGCCGACCGCGGACGAGGTGCTGCACCACACCGACGTGCAGGCCCGCGTCACGCACGACACGCCGGACGGGGTCGCGTCCGCGTCGGCCGCCGCACTGGCGGTGCACTACTGCCGCTACGGGCTCGGCCCGGTCGCCGAGGTCGGGGACTGGCTCGCGGACCGGCTCGGCTCGGCGGTGTGGGCGCGGCCGTGGCAGGGCGAGGTCGGCTCGAAGGGCGTGATGAGCGTGCGGGCGGCGCTGACCGCGCTCACGTCGCACGATTCGCTGGGCTCGATCCTGCGGGCGTGCGTCGCGTTCACCGGGGATGTCGACACGGTGGCGACCATCGCGATCTCCGCCGCCGCCACGTCGGCGGAGATCACCGCCGACCTGCCGGCCGTGCTGCACGACGGTCTGGAGAACGGCCCGTACGGCCGCGACCACCTGGCCGCGCTGGACGCCCGGCTGCCGTAGTGCGGGTTAAAGTGGATCTAGGGTGCCCGCGATCCGGCGCGCCCGATCCCCTTTCCGCGCGCCACAACCGCGCGGACCCCCATTCATAAGAACCGAGGAAATGTCATGTCCCGCATCCTCGACGTCTCCAGCTCGCCGGTCCGCGACCTGCTCGCGCTGACCTCCCGGCCGGAGGTGATCTCGTTCGCCGGCGGCCTGCCCGCGCCTGAGCTGTTCGACCTCGACGGGCTGCGCGCCGCGTTCGACCGGGCGCTGTCCAGGCGCACCCTCCAGTACGCGCCCACCGAGGGCGACTCCGACCTGCGCGCCCGGGTGGCCGACCGGCTGACCGTGCGCGGCCTGTCGACGACGGCCGCCGACCTGCTGGTCACCACCGGTTCGCAGCAGGCGCTGACGCTCGTCGTCACGGCCCTGCTGGAGCCCGGCGCGGTGGTGGCGGTGGAGGAGCCGACCTACCTGGCGGCGCTCCAGGCGTTCCGTCTCGCGGGCGCGCGGGTCGTGCCGGTCGCGGGCGACGAGCACGGCATGGACCCGGCCGCGCTGGCCGACGTCATCGAGCGGGAGAAGCCGGAGCTGCTGTACCTGGTGCCGACGTTCGCCAACCCGACCGGGCGCACGCTGTCCGCCGCGCGCCGGGCCGAGATCGCCGCGCTCGCCGACCGGCACGGGCTGTGGGTGGTGGAGGACGACCCGTACGGGGAGCTGCGCTACCGGGGCGAGGACGTGCCGCCGTTGGCGTCGATGAGCGACCGGGTGCTGTACCTGGGGAGTTTCTCCAAGATCGGCGCGCCCGGACTGCGGCTGGGGTGGCTGCGCGCGCCGGAGGCGTTGCTGCGGACGTTGGTGATCGTCAAGCAGGCCGCCGACCTGCACACGTCCACCATCGACCAGGCCGCCGCTGCGGTGTACCTGGCGGAGAACGACCTGTCCGCGCACGTCCGGAAGCTGTGCTCGGCCTATCGGGAACGGCGGGACGCGATGATCGCCGCCCTGCCCGGGACTGTCCCGGACGGCACGCGGTGGAGCGACCCGGACGGTGGGATGTTCGTGTGGCTCACCCTGCCCGGGGACGTCGACACGGCGGAACTGCTGCCGGGCGCGTTGGCGCGGGACGTGGCGTTCGTGCCCGGTGCGCCGTTCTACGCGTCTACGTCGGACCGGGCCGCGCTGCGGCTGTCGTTCACCACCAACACGGTGGAGGAGATCGCGGAGGGTATGCGGCGGCTCGCGCCGGCACTGCAATAGGCCGGTCCGCTACCCCCGTCGGGTGATGCACCATCTACCCGGCCCGGTCACCGTTCCCGGTCCGCGAGGAGGCCGGCGTGATCCGGGTGCTGGTGGCCGACGGCGGGGGCCTGGTGCGGGTGGCGTTGGCGTCGCTGCTGAACCTGGAGCTGGACCTGGAGGTCGTGGCGCTCGCCGCCGACGGGGCGGCTGCGGTGTCGGCGGCGCTGGCGCACCGGCCGGACGTGGCTGTGGTGGACCTGCTGCTGCCGGGGCTCGGCGGGTTCGCGGTGGCCGCCGAACTGTCCCGCCTGCTGCCCGCGTGCGCGGTCGTGGTGCTCACCGGCCGGGGGCGCGCGCCGCACCCGCACCGGGCGTTGGCGACCGGCGCGAAGGGCCTGCTGCCGAAGGGGACGTCCGCCGGCGCGCTGGTCGACGTGATCCGGACCGTGCACGCGGGCGGCCGGTACGTCGACCCGGCGGTCGCGGCGAACGCGCTGCTCCCGCCTTCGTGCCCGTTGACGCCGCAGGAGCTGGAGGTGCTGCGGCAGGCCGAGTACGACACGCCCGTCGTGGAGATCGCACGGCGGATGGGGCTGGCCAGCGGCACCGTGCGCAACTACCTGTCGGCGGCGGTGACGAAGCTCGGCGCGGCGGGCCGGTGCGATGCCTTTGCGACAGCACACGACAACGGCTGGCTCTAGGCCCTACCGTGGGTAAGGCGTGCTCGTTCTGCGGGGCAAAGGACACCGTCGTCGCCCGACTCGTCGCCGGGCCCGGCGTGTACATCTGCGGCGGCTGCATCGACCTCGCCCGGCAGGTGATCGCGGCGGCGGAGGCCGTCTCCGGACCGCCGCAGGGCGCGGAGATTGCGCTGTCCTGCTCGTTCTGCGGGCATTCGGCCGCCGAGGTCGAACGGCTCGTGGCCGGGCCCGGCGTGTACATCTGCGGCTCGTGCGTCGACCTGTGCGTCGAGATCGTGACGGCTTGACCTTCAGCGCCTGACTTTCAGCGCCCGGCGACCTCCCGCACACCGCGCACCGCGAGCTGGTCCGCCCGCTCGTTGTCGACGTGCCCGGCGTGGCCCTTCACCCAGTGCCACTCCACCTCGTGCCGCTCGGCGGCCTCCTCCAGCCGCCGCCACAGGTCGGCGTTCTTCACCGGCTGCTTGGCGCTGGTCAGCCAGCCGTTGGCCTTCCACTTCACGATCCACGACGTGACGCCGTTGCGGACGTACGTGCTGTCCGTGTAGATCCGCACGACCGACGGCCGGGTGAGGCTCTCCAACGCCTGGATGGGTGCCATCAGCTCCATCCGGTTGTTCGTGGTCGGGCCCGCGTCGCCGCCGTACAGGTCCTTCTCGTGCTTGCCGTACCGGAGCACCGCGCCCCACCCGCCGGGGCCGGGGTTCCCGCTGCACGCGCCGTCGGTATAGATCTCCACCACTGGGTCACCCGCCACGCCGGCAACATACCGGTCGGTCACCCGGACGCCGCGTCCCGCTTGAGCTTGCGCCACCCGCCGGCCCGGTTGTTCGCGATGATCTGCCGGAACATCGCCAGCAGCGCGGGCACGTTCACCGGCTCGTCACGCCGGAACGCCACCGTCCGGGCCGTCTTGTTGTCGTGGCCGGCGGTGATGATGCCCTCCGGGTCGGGCACGATCGCCCCGTCGTAGAGGAACACGTTGACGTGGTCCTTCGCCGCGAGCAGGGCGCAGATGTTGCCTTGCAGCACGAAGTACGGCCGGTTGGTGAACTTGATCGTCTCGACCACCTCCGGGTCGGCCTCGTGCACCAGGTCGCGCACCTCCTGGCAGATCTCCCGCTGCCAGTCGGGCAGCGCGTCGAGGTACTCGTCGACCCGTGGATCGGTGTCGTAGGACATGGCAGACCTCCCGTTGGTCGACGTTGCGCACATACTCCGCTTTCTACGCAGCGGGACCACCGCAGCGGGACCACGGACTCAGCGCGCCAGATTCAAAGCAAGTCTCCACTCAAGTCGGGTACGCCAAGCAGAACGACCATATTATCCGCTTGTTCCCAGCTCTCAGCCCCGGACTCGGGGTGACGCGAAGGGGTCGGCCCGGCCACAAGGCTCTTCCACCCGATTGTCGGGTACGCCCGACGTTTCGGGCAGACGCCGACGAGACCGGACGCTCCGCGTACGGGACCCGCGCGGCTACACGCGGTGCACGGGCCGTCCCCGACGGCCCCTGCACCCAGGCGGCCCCGGCGCGTTCCGCACCTACCTGCCCGGCGTCACCGGCCGGGGCTCCGCAGCAGCCGGTGCGCCGCGATCGCCGTGACCAGGCCGAAGCAGCCCAACCCGAGGAGCACGGTCCGCAACGCGTCGGTGAAGCCCCCGCCGAGCAGCGCCAACGCCGAACCCACGGTCGCCAACGCCACCGTCTCCACGGTCAACCGGGCCGTGTTGAACAATCCCGCGGCCGTACCGGCCCGAGCCGGCGGCGCACTGGAGATCGCCAACCCGTCCACGACCCCGCCCGTGAGCCCGGCACCCGTACCGACCAGCAACAACGGCACGGCGAGCGACCACGGCGTGGCCCCGGGCCCGATCGTGACCAGCCCGACCACACCCGCCGTGCTCACCAGGATCGCGCCGACCACCAGCAGCCGCGGAGACCGCCGCGCGACCGCCGCACCCGGGCCGGGCAACAGCACCGAAGGCACGGTGAGCAGCAGCATCCACAGCCCGGCCCGCGCCGGATCGAGCCCGATCACGTCGATGAAGTACGACGGCAGGTACACGAGCAGCGGCACCAGCAACCCCATCATCGCCGCCGCCGCCAGCGAGTAGCCCAGGAACTCCCGATCCCGCAGCAACCCGAGGTCGAACATCGGCGCGGCCCGGCGTCGCTCGACCCGCACGAACCAGATCCCGCACACCACAACGACAATCGCCGCCCCGAGCACCGCCGGCAGACCGAGCGCGGGCGCTTCCACGAACACCCAGATCAGCGTCCCGAGCCCGACCGTGAACAGCAACCCGCCACCCCAGTCCACGCCCCGACCGCCGACACCCGGCATGGGCGGCAGTGCCGGGCACAGCGCCAGCACCACCAGGGCGAGCGCCGCGGGCACCCCGAACACCGCCCGCCACCCGGCCAGTTCGACCAGGAACCCCGCGACCGTGGGCCCGAACGCCAACCCGATCCCGAGCACCGTGCCGAGCGCGCCGAAAACCCTTGGCCGACCGGCGAAGGACGCCGCGAGCAACGACTGCCCGGTAGCGACCGCGACCGCCGCGCCCACCCCCGCGACCAGCCGTGCCGCCACGAGCACCTCGACGTTCCAGGCCACGACGCACAACGCGCTGCCGCCCAGGAACGCCGACACACCGACGACATACAGCCGCCGCCGGCCCAACAGGTCCGCCAGCGAACCGCCGAACGCCAGGAACGCGGCGAAACACAGGTTGTAGCCGGTGACCACCCACTGCGCGTCGGTGGCCGAGGCGTGCAGGTCACCGGCCAACCCCGGCAACGCCACCGAGGCGCCCGTGATGGTCAACGGAAACGACAGCGACGACAGCAGAACAGCCGTCAGGACAACGGCCCGACGGTCCAGAATTCGATCATGAGACAAGGAAGGCTCCGGAAAAACGAGAACGGAGCCGGGCAGCCCGAACGGCCACACCGGCGATGACTCGCTGGTGCGGCGAAGCGCGAAGCCCACGCGCTGGAAGGGCCTGGTTTCCGCGCCGCCGCTAGAGGCGGCGCGACCTGTCCGAAACGGGCACGGGCCGGACCTTATCCCACGTCTCGGTTCATCTCACCCGACTTTTCGCCGCGTGCCGCACCGGGGCGACGTGGCCCACCACAGGTAGTCGCGGGCGACGGCGACGAGCCGTTGCTCACTCGGGCCGGTGCGTTGTGCTATTTCCAGTCGTCGAGGTCGGGCCACGTGGTCTTGAGCGCGGTGGTGATCGTGCCGCCGAAGGCGAGTGTCCCGTCGTAGGACGCGTACGCGATCCAGCCGACGTCGGCGGCGGTCCACACACCCTCCTCACCGTTGTAGACCGGTGTCAGCAGGTCGATCTCCAGCAGGTACTCGGGTCCGTCCTCGCGCAGTTCGACCACCCGCAGATCGCCCAGGTCGCGCAGCGCCCGGCGGACGTGGCCGACGTACTTCTTGTGCCACATGGCTTCCTCCCGCAGCACCAGCACGTCCGGAGGGGTCGGCACCGGCAGCATCGGGTGCCAGATCAGGCCCTCCATGCCCCACTGCTCCTGGAGGCGGGCCCGCCAGTGCGACGACTCGTCGGGCGTCAGGACCCGCCGGTACGGCATCCGCCGCCCGGACACCCGGTCCTCGGACCGGAACACGTCGACCGCCGCCCGGAACCGCTCACGTTCGTCGCTGATCGCGTTGACCTCCGCCGCGCTGATCGGTGACTCGACGTAGGACGGCCGGGCGGTGTCGGCCGCCGACTGGAAGACGTCGAGCAGCGTCGGCACGTCCGGCAGCCGATCGGGGTCGAGCCGTTCGACCTCCACCAGGATCGCGTCGACCACACCGCGCCGGGGAGAGAAGTCCTTCGCCACGCGCCGGCGGCGGTCGGCTGCCTGTGGCGCGACATACCTCCGCCCGATCTCGTGTTGCCGTTCCACGAGGTATCGCCGTGCCGAGGAGTGCAGCTCGTCGGGGTCCACACCGTGGATCATCGCCCAGCGGGCCGCGGCACCGGGTTCCGGGGCTCACCGAGCCGCGGTCGTGTCCAGGAACTGGCCCAGCAGCGCGGCGACGGTGTCCGGCGCGTCCTCGGTGCTGTAGTGCCCGACGCCGGGCAGTTCGGCGACGAGCCCGTTCGGGAAGGCGGCCCTGAACAGGGGGAGGAAGTGCCTGCCGTTCAGGGTCCGGTCCGCGCTGCCCCAGACGGCCAGCGCCGGGACGGCGGCCAGCACGGCCCGGGCTTCGCTGGTCGGCGTCTCGAAGCGGTGCGCGCCGGTCGCGAAGCCCTTCGCCCAACCGATGGCGCCGAGGCTCTCCGCACGGGTGGGAAACGCCGAGCCGTACGCGTCGAGCCACGTGTCGGAAATCAGCCGGTTGTTCTCGAACCCGTTCAGCTTGAGCGTGCTCAGGATGGTGAACGGCAGCTCGCCGAGGATCTCCTCCAGGGTGCCGTCCCGGTCGGCCCGCGTGATCCACCGGAACCAGGGGGACTCCCGGCCGTTGTCGGTCAGCGCCTCGGCCAGGCCGGGCTGGCCGAACGGGGTCGGGCCGTTGACGCTGACCACCCGCGAGACGAGTTCCGGGTGCCGGGCGGCGAGGCCCATGCCGACCGGGCCGCCGAAGTCGTGCATGACCAGCGTGATGTCACGCAGCCCGAGGTCGAGGACCAGCGCTTCGAGGTTGTCGACGTGGTCCTGCAACCAGTACGACCGGTCCGCGGGCGTCTCGCTCTTGCCGAACCCCATGTGGTCCGGGACGACGATCCGGTGGGTGCCGCGGAACCGGTGGACGAGGTCGCGGAACAGGTATCCCCAGGTGGGTTCACCGTGCAGGCACAGGAGGACGGGACCGGTCCCCTCGTCGGCGTAGTGCATCCGGAAGCCGGGCGCGGAGCTGTAGTGCGGCGTGAACGGGAACGTCTGCCGGAAGGTCTCGTCGGCGGCGATCATCCTGGTCTTCCCCTTGAACGGTGGGAGCCGCGGCGGCGCGGTCCGCCGACGGGGCAAGAGTGGTAGCAAGTTGCAACCACCTGGAGCGTAGCCCAGTCTGGTTTCGACTTGCAACCAGTGTCGTCGCACCCCGCCGGGGCGATTGGTCCTCACGTTTGCCGTAACGGTTCGCTATCCATCGGGTATGGGCGCTGGTGCCGTCGTGGCCGATTCTTGAACCATGGACGCCTTTGTCCAGGTTCGAGGGGGAGCGTCAGGCGATGACCTCTGTGCATGGTGTGCTCGAAGAATTCCGCGCCTTACCGGTGTCCAACCGGGAGCGGGGCGGGAGGTTCGAGCGGCTGATGGTCGAGTATCTCAAGCTCGATCCGATGTACCGGCAGAAGTTCTCCGACGTGTGGATGTGGGGTGAGTGGGAGGGCAATCAGGGGCGCAATGACGTCGGCATCGACATCGTGGCGAAGGAACGGGGCGGCGACGGCTACTGTGCGATCCAATGCAAGTTCTACGAGCCCGACCACTACGTGCAGAAGGTCGACATCGATTCCTTCTTCACCGCGTCCGGCAAGGCACCGTTCACCAGTCGGATCATCATCTCCACCACCGACCGCTGGGGCGTCAACGCCGAGGACGCGCTACGCGACCAGCGGATTCCGGTCGCCCGGCTCGGTCTGGCCGATATCGCGCAGAGCCCGATCCGGTGGGAAATCGCCAAACCGGCCACCGGTCAGGTCGACCTGGTGCCCGAACCCCGGCGGAAGCTGCGCCCGCACCAGCAAGCCGCAGTGGACGACGTTTTCGCCGGATTCACCGCGCACGACCGGGGCAAACTCATCATGGCTTGCGGCACCGGCAAGACGTTCACCTCGCTGAAGGTGGCGGAGCGGCTGGCGGCCGAACGCGGCGGGAAATCCACCAACGTCCTGTTCCTCGTGCCGTCTATCTCCCTGCTCTCACAATCCCTGCGCGAGTGGACGGCGCAAACCGGGACACCGATGCGCACCTTCGCCGTGTGCTCGGACCCGCGGGTGGGGAAGCGGTCGGAAACCGAGGACATCACCGCGCACGACCTCGCCTTCCCCGCCACCACCGATCCCGTCCTGTTGGCGAACCAGGTCAGGCGGACCGACGGTGCCGCCGACCTCACCGTCATCTTCTCGACCTACCAGTCGATCTCGACCGTCGCCGCCGCCCAGAACGCCGGTTTCCCGCGGTTCGACCTGGTGATCTGCGACGAGGCACACCGGACCACGGGTGTCATTCTCGCCCCCGGCGATGAATCGCAGTTCGTCAAGGTGCACGACAACGAATTGGTGAAGGCCGCGAAGCGCCTCTACATGACGGCGACGCCTCGACTGTTCGACGACAACACCAAGAAGAACGCCCAGGAGAACTCGGTCGTCGTCTGCTCGATGGACGACGAGTCGCTGTACGGCCCGGAATTCCACCGCCTGGGCTTCGGCAAGGCCGTGTCGGAGGGCCTGCTGACCGACTACAAGGTGCTGATCCTCACCGTGGACGAGAAGTACATCGCCACGTCCCTCCAGTCGCAGGTCGCCGACGACAATTCGGAGATCACGCTCGATGACGCGGTGAAGATCGTCGGCTGCTGGAACGGCCTGGCGAAGCGGTCCGGCAGTGCGTCGGACGGCAGCGGCTTTCCCCCGGGTTCACCGCCGATGCGCCGCGCGGTCGCCTTCTCCCGGAGCATCAAGGAGTCGAAAAAGCTCGCCGAGAGTTTCGCGGACGTCATCGGCGCCTACGACCCGGCCGACGAGGACGTGCTGCGCTGCGAGGTCGACCACGTCGATGGCAGTTACAACGCCCTGGCACGCAACGAAAAGCTGGAATGGCTCAAGGCCGGGACGGGCGGCCACACGTGCCGCATCCTCACCAATGCCCGATGCCTGTCCGAAGGTGTCGATGTGCCGAGCCTCGACGCGGTCCTGTTCCTCAACCCGCGCAATTCGGTCGTGGACGTCGTGCAGTCGGTCGGGCGTGTGATGCGCAAGGCCGAGGGAAAGGACTACGGGTACATCATCCTTCCGGTGGGTATCCCCGCCGACGTCCCGCCCGAGAAAGCGCTCGCGGACAACAAGCGGTACAAGGTCGTCTGGCAGGTGTTGCAGGCGCTGCGCGCACACGACGACCGGTTCAACGCCACGGTCAACAAGATCGACCTGAACAAGCGCAAGCCGGACAACATCATGATCGGCACGGTCGGGTTCGACGGCGACGGTGGCGACGGGTCGACGGCCCGGCTGACCGAAGGCGTGCAAACCGCCTTGGACCTGCCGGTGGAGGCCTGGCGCGACGCGATCTACGCCAAGATCGTCGCGAAGGTCGGCGAGCGCGCGTACTGGGAGAACTGGGCGAAGGACGTCGCCCGCATCGCCGACCGCCACGTCGCCCGCATCAGGGCGTTGATCGAAGATCCCGACAGCGGCAAGCGCGAGCCATTCGAGAAATTCCTCGCGGAACTTCGCGGCAACATCAACCCGGGTGTGTCCGCGGCCGACGCGGTCGACATGCTCGCGCAGCACCTCATCACCAAACCGGTGTTCGACGCCCTGTTCGCCGGTTACGACTTCTCCACCAAGAACCCGGTGTCGCAGACGATGCAGCGAATGCTCGACATCCTCGGCGACCAGGCGCTGGGCAAGGAGGTCGAGACCCTGGAGTCCTTCTACGCCTCCGTCCGCCTGCGCGCCGAGGGAATCGACAACCACGAGGGCCGGCAGACCGTCATCACCGAACTGTACGAACGGTTCTTCAAAACCGCCCTGCCCAAGACCGCCGACGCGTTCGGCATCGTCTACACGCCGATCCCCGTGGTCGACTTCATCCTGCGGGCCACCGATCAGGCCCTGCGCAAGCACTTCGGCCAATCGCTGTCCGCTCCGGGCGTGCAGATCATCGACCCGTTCACCGGGACGGGCACGTTCATCGTGCGGCT
The DNA here is from genome assembly GCA_965995405.1 of uncultured Saccharothrix sp. Taxonomy (GTDB): domain Bacteria; phylum Actinomycetota; class Actinomycetes; order Mycobacteriales; family Pseudonocardiaceae; genus Actinosynnema. The sequence goes on along the minus strand of CBHFOL010000025.1, from coordinate 24,836 downwards.
GCTCCAATCGGGTTTGATCAAGCCCGAGGACCTCCTGCGCAAATACACGAACGAGTTGCACGCGAACGAGATCGTGCTGCTCGCCTACTACATCGCCGCGGTCAACATCGAGGCCGCGTTCCACCAGGTGCACGACGGCGGGTACATCCCGTTCGGCGGAATCGTGCTCACCGACACGTTCCAGCTCGCCGAGGATTCGCAGGCGCTCGACGCCCTGCTGTTCCCGGAGAACAACCAGCGGGTGAAACGGCAGAAGGAACAGGACATCCGGGTGGTCATCGGCAACCCGCCGTATTCGGCGGGGCAGACCAGCCAGAACGACGCGAACCGGAACCAGTCCTACCCGGCGCTGGACGAGCGGATCGAAGGGACCTATGCGGCCCGTTCGACCGCGACGAACAAGAACTCGCTCTACGACTCCTATATCAGGGCGATCCGCTGGGCGTCCGACCGCATCGACCGGGAGGGCGTCGTGTGCTTCGTGTCCAACGGCGGCTACATCGACAGCAACACCGCCGACGGGCTGCGCAAGACCCTGGCCGACGAGTTCGACGTGGTCTATTGCTTCAACTTACGTGGAAACCAGCGCACGGCCGGTGAATTATCCCGCCGCGAGGGCGGCAAGATATTCGGCTCCGGCAGTCGCAGCACGGTGGCGATCCTGCTGCTCGTCAAGTCGCCGCGCCGCCGGGCCAAGGCGGACATCTACTACCGCGACATCGGCGACTACCTCACGCGTGAGCAGAAACTCGCCATAGTCGACCGGAACGACCTGGACACGATCGACTGGACGCCCGTCGAACCCGCGGCGAACGGTGACTGGATCAACCAGCGGAGCGTGGTGTTCGACTCCTACACGCCGATCGGTGTCAAGAGCGCGAAGGGCGAAAGCCGCCCGCTCACGGTGTTCAAAAACTATTCCCCCGGATTGCAGACCAACCGGGATGCCTGGGTGTACAACTTCTCGGCGGACAGCGTGCGGGCGAACGTGCGGCGCATGATCTCGTTCTACAACGGTCAAGTCGCCGACTTCGCCCGATTCTGCGCCGCGAACGACATCGCGGACACCGCCGCCCACGTCGCCGACTTCGTGGACTACGACCCCACGAAAATCAGCTGGTCGTCCAGCCTGCTGCCGAAGGTGGCGCGCGGTGTCACGCTGGAATTCGACGACGACAAGCTGCACGTTGCCGTCTACCGGCCGTTCAGCAAGCAGTTCGTGTACTTCGACGGCGACCTGAACCACCGCGTAGGGCAGCTGCCGGCGGCATTTCCGTCGGCCGACCGGGCGAACCTGGGCATCTACGTGACCGGAATCGGCACCGACAAGCCGTTCTCCGTTCTGGCGACCGATCGTGCCCCCGACCTGGCATTCTGGGGTTCGAGCAACGGCCAGTACTTCCCCAGGCACACCTACGAGAAGGCAACGGGCCAGGCCGACCTGTTCGACCGCGCCGCCGGCGAAGGCCACGTGCGCGTCGACAACATCACCGACGCGATCCTCGCCGACTACCGGAAGACCTACGGCCCGACGGTGACCTCGGACGACGTGTTCTTCTACGTCTACGGCCTACTGCACTCGTCCGCATTCCGGACCAGGTTCGCCGCCGACCTCAAAAAGACCCTCCCGCGCATCCCGAAGGTGGTGGGATTTCGGGAGTTCGCCGCCGCCGGCCGCGACCTGGCGACGCTGCACGTGGGTTACGAGGCAGTCGAGCCCTTCCCGCTGGAGGAAGAGGTCGGCACCGCGAAGACCGTACCCGCCGAATCGCGCTACCGCGTGCAGCGGATGGCTTTCGCCAAGCAGGCGGACGGGGCGAAGGATCGGAGCAGGATCGTGTTCAACAGCCACGTCACGATGTCGGGCATTCCCGATGAGGCGTACGAGTACACGCTGGGTGCCCGATCCGCCATCGAGTGGGTCATGGACCGCTACCAGGTCAAGACCGACAAGGCCAGCGGGATCACGAACGACCCGAATGACTGGTCCGACAACCCGCGATACATCGTCGACCTGCTCAAGCGAATCGTGACGGTCAGCGTCGAAACCGCGAGAATCTTGAAATCCCTGCCGCCGCCGGCCGAGGCCTGATCGCTCCGCCGGTCATCCGGACAGTTGTCGAGGGTCGCCCGGCCGGGTCGGCCCTCGACGGCCGGCTCAGCTCACTGCCTGCTTTACGAGGGCGGCGATGCGCGCCTCCACCTCGGCCGTCACCTCGGTCAGGGCGAAGCTGGTCGCCCACATCGCGCCGTCGTCCAGGTTCGCCTCGTCGCTGAACCCGAGCGTCGCGTAGCGGGCCTTGAACTTCTCCGCGGTCTGGAAGAAGCAGACGACCTTGCCGTCCCGTGCGTAGGCGGGCATCCCGTACCAGAGCTTCGGCGCGAGCATCGGGGCGTTGGCCGTGACGACGGCGTGGACGCGCTCGGCCATGACCCGGTCCGAGTCGGGCATCTCGGCGATCTTCGCGAGCAGGTCCCGCTCCGCCTCCGCCGCCTTGTCCGCGCGCGAACCGCGGCGCGCCTCCTTCTTCGCCTCCTGGGCGTGGTCCTTCATCGCGGCCCGCTCCTCGGCCGTGAATCCCTGGTACTTGCCGGTCTCGGTGCGGCTCATCGCTGGTTCTCCTCACGGAATGTGGTGCTCGGGGCTTGGTTTCGGTCTACCACGCCGACCAGGTGTTCTTCGGTTGTCGTGCGGTCGGCAACGCCGGGCCGACGGCCGGTGGGCGGGCCGGCCGGGGGTCGGGCGAGCGCGGCGGCCATCCCGGGCAGGCGGTAGAGGCACATCAGGACGTGGCCGCCATCGAGGTGGCTTCCCAGGCGAACCCGTCCGGGTCGGTGAAGGGCTCGGTAGCGCCGACGATGGTGATCCGGTGTGATCCGGTGCCGTCGGGGGTGACGCCGGCGTCCTTGGCGAGGGCGCGGCGTCGGTAGAGGGCGAGCTTGACGGGACCCGACTCGGCGGCGAACTCGACGTACATGCGGCCGAAGCTCTTGGCGACGGTGAGGCCGTGGTCGAGGTAGAACCGCTTGCTGGCGGCGACGTCGGCGACTCCGAGGAGGAGGACGATGTCGCCGATCTTCCGGGTGACGGGGCCGGTGTTCTTCTTGGCGGAGGTGGCGATCTTCCAGATGGCGCCGTCGGGGGCCTGGACGACGCCGCCGTAGCCCCAGAGTGACTTGGTGGCGGGCTTGAGCGTGGTGGCGCCGGCGTCGAGGGCGGTGGCGATCAGGCTGTCGACGTCGGCCGGCTGGGACACCGTGAGCGACAGGGTGAACCCGCGGAAGCCGGTGGTCGGTTCCTGCGAGGCACGCAGGCGCAGCTGGGTGTCCAGGCCGAAGGCGGCGGTGTAGAAGCGTTCGGCGGTCGCGAGGTCGGCCACGTCGAGGGTGATGGTGTCTGCGGAGGTCATGGCAGCAACGCTAGGTGCGGCCCCCTGACCGGCGCTTCTTGATTCCTGACCGGTCTGCTCGAACTGTCCGGGGTGCTCCTCGGTATAACCGGCCGCGTGGTCTGGCTAGTGTTGCGGGCATGATCGTCTCGGACGCCCAGCGGGCCCTGTTGGCCACCGACCGCTGGGGCTGGCTGGCCGATGTGGTGGGCCGCTGGTACGCCGAACCGCTGGCCGCCGCCGACGGCAGTTCGCCCGACGAGGTCGTCGCGGCTGCGGAGCGGGTCGGTGGGGATCTGCCGGCGGGCGTGGTCGAGTGGTTCACCCTGGTCGGACGTCGGTTGCGGGCGGTGCAGGACGCGGCGGCGACGCCGGGCACGCTGCGTCGTGACGACGGTGGTGTGGTGGTGTGGACGGAGAACCAGGGCGTGTGGTCGCTGGTGGCCCGGCCGGACGGCAGCTGCGTGGTCGATGAGGAGGACTTCCCGTTCCCGCCGGTGCCGTTGGCGCAGGCGTTGCACGGCATGGTGCTCAGCGACACCCTGGTCGGTGTGTGGGCGGGCACCCGGGTGGGTCCGCTCGGTCGGCTGGCTCCCGGTGTGCGCGGCGGCACCGTGCTGGATGCCGATGCCGGGAAGGTCGCGGCCGTGGCCGTGTTCCCGGAGCTGGCCGTGCCCGGCAATCCGTTCTGGGGTACGCCGCCGCGTGGTGACGTCGACACGGTGCTGCGCGGTGACGAGCACAGCGGGGCGGGGCTGGAGTGGATGACCGCGTCGCGGGCGGCGTTCGACCGGCTGGATGGGCTGGTCGCGCTCGACCCGCCGGGCGGGCCGCAGGAGGTGGTGGTCGCGTTCGAGGGGTTGACCCACACCGAGCGTGCCACCCTGACCCGTGGGCAGGGCGTTCCCGACACGGACCGGTTCGCCGCGGCGGTGGGGGATCTCGGTCGGCTCCGGATGGGTGCCGGCACGGCGGACGGCGTCCGGTTCCACATCACGACGACCCGACCCGACGAGACGATCGCGGCGCTGCGCGGCGTGGTGCCCGCGGAGCTGTCCGGCAAGGTCGTGGTGGCGGTCCGGCCAGAACGGGTCAGCACCTTCCGGGTCGTCCATCCTGTCGGCCGCGACGAGTACCTCCTGCCCGACTGACAGAGCGCCGGGCAACCGCTTGCGTCCACGCGGCGGACGTGCCGGAGTTCTTTCAGGCGGAGCCCGCGCCCAACGCACGCAGCACAGTGTCGGCACCGGAAGCTGCCGAAGGTCGATCACGGACGTATGAGACGTGAATCCGACGAACTCTTCGGTGCCGAGGACCGGATCGGCGATGACGACCCGTGGGAGCGGAGCCGTGGCTGACCGGCACGAGTCGGGTGTGCTGGACACCCGCACCTACCTCGACCTCGGACTGCTGGACCCTGCGGTGCTGCCGGAGATCCCCGAGCTGACCGCGATCATCCTGGCCGAGCTGCACCAGTGCGTCGCGATGGCCAAGTACGCCTCAGTGCGCGCCGCACGGACCGAGAAGCTGGGCACGGCGATCGTCGAGTTCGAGCCGTTGCCTTTCGACGGTCAGGCCGCCGCTCGCTTCGGCACGCTCGTGGCGCTGACCCTCGATGCGGACCGCGACTCGAAACCGCGCCGCCTGGACCTGATGATCGCCGCCATCGCGTCCGTGCGCGGCCTGCCGCTCTACACGCGCAACGCCAAGGACTTCGCCGGACTCGACAGCATGGTCGAGATCATCGAGGTGTGAGGAGCGGGGCCAGGCCGGCCCCGCTCCGGTTCACCAGCCGCGTTCGCGCCATTCGTCCAGGTGAGGCGTTCCGCGTTGAGGGTCGAGTCGTCGCCGTGGCCGGGGTGGAACCGGGGGGCGTCGGGCAGGGCGTCGAAGATGCGTTCCTTCACGTCGGTGAGCAGCGAGATGAAGTCCGAGGGCGACGTGGTGCGGTCCCCGCCGCCGGGGAAGGGTGAATCACGCCGGCGGTGGACCCGACGCCATCACCGATGCGCGGTTTCCCACGGCGCGGCGGTGGACAGCCGCAGCAGTCGGTTGCCGAAGTCGACACCTCCCTGGCGGCCGGTCACCCGGGAAATCCCACTGCGGCCGATCCCGTGCAGTCCGCGGCGGTTTGTCCCGATGCCAAGCCGTAGGGTCGCTCCAAGGCCGAGCGAGGAGTGGCAGAGCGTGAAGTGGACACGTGCGGTGCACCACCTGCGGGACTTGGCGACGAAGTGCGCTGAGCTGGAAAGCCGGTCGAGTTCGATCTACCGGCTGCGAGTCGTCCAGATGTGGGCCGTCGGCGAAGTCCTCGATGCGCCTGGAGATCTTGAGTGGGTCACCGTGGCGCTTGTGGTCGACCTCCCTGCGGACGAGGTGCCGTGGCGGTGTGAGCCGGCCGGTGCGGAGCACTGGGCGCATTCGACTGGTATGGCCAAGAACCCCATCGTGCCGTTGTGGCGTTCGGTGCACACACCTGTCTGGAACCACCACATCGAACGCCCGGCCCTGGTGTGGGACTCGGAGAGCGGAGTGGCCGAGAAGCGCTTGGCCGCGTTGGCGGAAGGTCGCGGTGATCAGGCCCGCCTACCCGCTCCGAGCGCGCCCGACCTGCGCAAGCGCCTGAACGACGAGTTGGTGGTGAGCCTCCGGGCGCTGCGCGGTCGGACACACGACTACGAGGAGAGGCGCTGGAAACCGGGCAAGCTCGCGCCGGTCGCGGACGACCTCTGGCGTGCCGCTGACGGCTACCTCGACGTCCTGGACGCCCTCGCCCGCATGGGGGCCGGCTGACTCGGCGGCGTGTCCACGACTCGTCGCACCTGATGCCACTGCCGGCCCCGCAGAGTGTCGGTTACGTGTGGCGCGTTGTGTCGGCTAGGAGATCCGCGTTCTGTCGGTTAGGGCGCGCCTGTGAGTACTCTCGTACCGCGCAACGCAGCTTCGAGGGTCGCGGAGTTGCTGGATTCGTTACGTGTGGTGCTGCTCGGCGGGGCGCGACAAACCGGGAAGACCACGCTGGTGCGTGAGTTGCTCGACCTGCCTGGACATGCATGGTTCGGCTTCGACGATGAAGCCGTGCCGGCCCGCGCGGCGGACGATCCGGTCGGTTTTGTGGACACCTTGCCGCGACCGGCAGCCGTCGACTAGTTCCAGCGTGCGGCTCGGCGTACGGGAAACCTTCTTGGACCTTCTGTTCGAGCCGACTCGGTGGCCTGGTCGATTCGAGGCGTTGCCGCGCGCGGAGCTGGTCAGAACAGTGTTGGAAGGTGGGTATCCCGAGATCGTCACCGAGGGCCTTGCCGGACGTCGGCGTCGGAACTGGTTCGAGGCATACGTGCACGATGTTGGGTCAAGGGAGGCGCTTCGCCCGATCGCCGAGGTCCGGCTGGAGGACGAACTGCGGAAGCTGTTGCGGCTCCTGGCCGCTCGTACCGGTCAGGAATTGGTGGTTGCCCGGGGTCGCCGGCGACGCCGAGGTCGGCAGGGAGACGGCGTCGAGCTACGTGACCCTGCTGGAGGCTCTCCATCTGGTGACCTTGTTGCCGGCGTGGTCGACCAACATCACGAACAGGGCGAAGCGCCGGCCGAAGATCGTCGTTGTGGACACCGGGCTCGCGGCGGATCTCTGTGGTCTCGGCGAACAGACATTCGCCTTGACCGCGGACGGGACTGCGGCGGGTGCGCTGTTCGAGACGTTCGTGATCACCGAGATCTTCAAACAGGCCACTTGGAGCGAGCGGAGCGTGGACCTGTCGTACTTCCGAGACGGTGACGGGACCGAAGTGGACCTCATCGTGGAAGACCGCAGGTCCGGTGAGTTGGCCAGGCTGGAGATCAAGTTGACCAGCACACCGGTTGCTCGGCACGCCAAGCATCTGGCGATGTTGCGGGACAGGCTGGGAGGCCGTTTCACGACCGGCCTGGTGCTTCACGCCGGATCGCAAGTACTTCCGCTGGGTGATCGGATCTGGGCGGGCCCGCATCGGCGACCTGGAGCCGCGGCGAGCGGAGTGAGGCTGAAGAGTGGTTGCAGGGTTACCTGACCGCACACGGAGGCCGTGCTGATTCAGCCGCTGTTGTCAAGGCCGTCAGGGCAGACGGGATAGTCGAGTCGACGCTCAAGCGTGCTGTGACGCAGTTGCACGAGCGCGATCGTAGGGATCTCGCGGCGGAGCGTCGGGACCTCGCAGTAGTGGATCCATGCCTGGACGGACACGTCGGATTGACGTACTGCAATGAGTCACTCGCCACTATCCTCCGACCACACCCAACCTGTCGCGGACCACCTGTCCGGTCGCCGCGCACCATGATCCGGAGGGTCTGTTGCCGAAGGTGCCTGACGCTCGCAGACCCAGCCGTGCGGCGGTCAACGCACTGCGGACGCTTCTGGAGCGACACAATCACATAGTTCAGGAGGTGGACGGCCAGAACGACTTCGGCGAGGACCAACACGTCACGTTCACCGAGGACGGCGAGGTCACCGGCGACCTGGTCAAGATCCAGGTCAAGGGCGGCCGTTCATGGCGCAGGGCCGACGGGTACGCCGTGCCGGTTGGTGACCACGGCGGCACCTGGGCCGATGGCAACATCCCGGTGCTCTGCGTTGTGCACGACCCGGACAGCGACGGTCTCTACTGGGCCAATGCCACCGAGCAGTTGCTGTCGGCGCGGCGCAACGGCGAGGTGCTCAAGACGATCACCATCAGCCCGGACCAGAAGTTGGACGACGAATCCATCGCGGACTTCGTCGCCGAGGTCAGGCACTACCTGAGCCGTTATCGCGGCAACCGGGTCATCCAGGCCCAGTTGGGCGAGATGGCGGGCGTCGAGTTCGGTCCATCGGACATCGTGCAGCACTTTGTGAACGTGTACGGCGAGGATCTGATCTTCTGGCAGCGCCAGGGTGAGGGATTCGCAACCCTGCTCCACAGCGACCTCGACTGGCATCCGCAGCACATCGGTCCTGAGCATCTCCATCCCGACGGTCAGCCCGGCCTCTTTCCCGGCGTACCCGTAGTGGCGGGCACGATACTGAACACGGCCGAGGCGCTATGGCTGGCGGCCTGCTTCGACGCGACTCACTGGGCTCGCCAACCCGCCGTCGCCGATCCGCCGCTTCACAGCAACCTCGACGCACGTGACAACTACGTGGCCAAAAGAGTCGAACGCCGCCTTTGGGTCGAACCCGACGTGCTGACCCGGTCGATCCAGAAGCTCCGCGCCGAAACCGCGATCGACCACGATCTGGCTGCCAACGCCACGAAGTTGGAGTCGGATTCGGAGGCATATGCCGAAGCGCTCTCGAAACCGTGGCGTGAGATGTCGGACAAGGCGCGTCGGATCGTCACGTTCTACCTGGTCAAAGAAGTGCGCGTGGGCTCGCCCGCGTTGCCGATCGACAAGCAGTTCCGGATCTTCTGGCAATGCCCCCCGCCTGCTGCGGAATACGGTTTCGGTGCGCGGGTCGGGCAGCCGAGCGCTCGCAAGTCGTCGAACCGGGAAGCCGTGACGGCTTACAAGCTCAGGCCGGGCGACAGGATCTACTGGCTGAGTCAGCACGGGAACGAACGCGGTCGGAATGTTTCGGCCTTCTGGGATTCCGTGGACACCCCTGGAGCCGTCTGCGTGCTTTTCGATCAACTGATGATGGGGGACACCTTCTGGCCGGGGGAGGTGTTCGTCCGGAAGGCGTCCCGCAAGCCGCGCTCCAGCGCATCCCCCGTTTAGCTTCTCTGCGACGAAACGGGGCCGTCTGTTTGGTCGGGCGGCCCCGTCCAGGAGTGTCTCAGCTCACCAGCGGCGTGCGCGCCACTCGTCCAGGTGAGGACGCTCGGCGCCCAGCGTGGAGTCGTCGCCGTGGCCCGGGTAGAACCAGGTGTCGTCGGGGAGTTCGGCGAAGATCCGCGTCGACACGTCGTCGATCAACGACGTGAAGTCCTCCGGTGACGTGGTGCGGCCCACGCCACCCGGGAACAGGGAGTCGCCGGTGAACAGGTGGGCGCGGCCGGTCGGCTCTCGGTACAGGAGGGCGACCGAGCCGGGGGTGTGGCCGCGCAGGTGGATGACGGTCAGGGACAGGCGGCCCAGTTGGACGGTGTCGCCGTGTTCCACCAGTTGGTCCGGTGGGATGGGGAGGACCTCGGCGTCCAGGGGGTGGGCGACGGTGTTCGAGCCGTTCGCGCCGGCCACCGCGCCCAGGGCGCCCCAGTGGTCCTGGTGACGGTGGGTGGTGACGATGGTCTTCAGGCGCGGTCGGGTCAGGGTGTGGCCTACCAGGTCCGAGATGCGGGTCGGGTCGGCTGCCGCGTCGATCAGGAGGGCCTCGTTCGTCTCCCGGCACACGAGCAGGTAGGCGTTGTTGTCCATCGGGCCCACCGAGAGCTTCGTGATGGTCAGTTCCGCCAGCGTGCGGCGGGCCGCCGGGCCGTCGGGCTCGACGTGGCCCGTGTAGTCCTCTAGTACGTCCACGAGCGCCGACGGTAGTCGAAGGGGACCCTTCAGGGTCGCTACAGGTTCGTCCAATAGGGTTGGTAACGATCAAGCTCCGACCGACGACCTCCTTTGAATGCGCTCTGAACCGGGTAACTCGCTCTCGTGCCTCAATCTCGCCGGATCAACTGGGACGTCCGGCGCGTCCTCGCCGTGACGGCCGTGCTGCTCCAGCACGCCACCCACGCCGGGCCGTCCGTCCACCCCGAACTCGGCCCGCCCGTCCTGACGGTCTCCCTGGAGATGGGCGCCAGCACGCTCGTCGTCATCTCCGCGTACTTCGCCTGCGCCTCCCTCGCCAAGGGCGAACCCGCGCGCTTCCTGCGCAACCGGCTGGCCCGCCTCGTCCCGCCCTACGTGGTCGCCGCCACCTTCACCTACCTGGTGCTCACCCGGTTCGCGCCGGAGGGCTGGAGCGAACTCGAACCGGGCGACCTGGTGGTCAACGTCCTGATGCTCCAGAACTGGTTCCCGGACGCCCGCCTGGTCGACTTCTCGTACTGGACCCTCCCGGTCCAGGTCACCGGGTTCGTCGCGGGCGCGTTCCTGGCCTCCCGGGTGCGCGGCAACGGCCTCAAGACCCTGCTCTGGACGCTCGTCGCCGGCCCCCTCGTGCTGCGGATCTGGACCGGGGAACCGGGCCTGGTCCGCTCCTTCTACGACGGCCTCGGCGTCCACCGCGCCCAGCTCTTCGCCGCCGGCGTCGGCATCTGGCTGTGGTCGAAGGACCGCCTCGGCACCGGCCACCTGGGCGCGCTGCTCCTCGCCGCCCTCGCCGCGCAGGCCGTGCACAGCGAGGACCTCGTCTCCACCACCGCGCTCGGCGTGCTGCTGCTCGGCGTCGCCGCCTGCGCCACAGGACCGGACTGGGACGTCGGGCCGGTCCGCTTCCTGCGCCGCCCGATTCGGTGGCTCGCGGGCATCTCGTACGGCGTCTACCTGGTGCACCAGGAGATCGGCTACGTCGCCATGTCCGTGGTCGCGCCGTTCGGGCCGGTGGTGGAACTCGTCACGTTCGCCGGCGTGGCCGTGGTGCTCGGCTGGCTGCTGACGAAGTGCGTCGAACGCCCGGCGTTCCGCGCGCTGACCGCCGACTCGGGCCCGCTGCTGGTCCGGCTGGTGCTCGCCGCGCGGCTGCGCGCCGCTCAGAGCCACCTGGGCAGCGCCGGCACGGTCCCGCTGAGCAGCCCGCCGTTGTGGCGGCCGGTCAGCCACGCCAGCACGGCCGCCGCCGAGCCGCCGACCACCGGGGCGTCGGCCGCCGACGTCAACGTCCAGCTGCGCTGACGGCCGTCGGGCAGGATCACGTCGAGCCGCGCGTCCGGCACGTCCGCGCGGTCGGCGAACTGCCCGACGGCACTGTCCACGAACCCCTCCAGCAGGTGTTCGGGCAGGTCCTCGAACCCGACCCCGGCGTCCAGGTCGACCAGGTGGAACCACACCTCGCGCAGCCGCAGCCACGGGATCCGGTGCGCCAGGAACGGCCCGTTGACCGGGTGCGCGACCTCGGCTTCCCACCCGGTCGGCGGCAGGTCGTGCGCGGCGGTCGCGAACCGCTGGGACGCCGCGTCCAGGTCGGCCCGCAGCAGCTGCGGCAGCCGGCCCGCGCCCTCGGCGATGTCCGCGTCCCGGTCCGCCGGACTCGGGTACATCGGGTGCTCGACTCCGGTCTTCGCCCAGGTCAGGAGGTTGACCAGGGCGTCGGCGTTGCGGGCGAGGTGGGTCACGACGTGCGCACGGCTCCACCCGGGCAGCAGGCTCGGTCCGCGCAGCGCGACCAGGTCCAGGTCGGCGACCACGTCGTACAGCACCTGGGTCGCCCGTTCCACCTCGGCGAGCCCGGCGACGGCGTCCTGCACCGCGGCGGACTGCTCGCGCGGCGCGGGTACGCTCGTACCGGCGGTTCGGACCTGGGCGGCATCAGCGAAGCTCATGGGCACCTCATCCCCGACGTCTGCGGCCGAATGGCCTATCGTTCCAGCGTAGGGGCCTTCGCTACCGACCGGTAGAGCCGTTGGCGCACGATTGCGCCCGGGCCTGCCGTTTTTGTCGGTGGTCGCACCTAGCATGGTGACCGCCCTCCCCGACAGGTCCGTGGTGGTGGTCCAGTACGCTTTCGAACGTCTGTTCGGGGATGGCCGAATACCGAAGGGAACCGCTGTGGCTGACCGCCTTGTCGTGCGCGGCGCACGCGAGCACAACCTGCGGGGCGTGGACCTCGACCTGCCGAGGGACAGTCTCGTCGTGTTCACCGGGCTGTCCGGCTCGGGCAAGTCCAGCCTCGCGTTCGACACCATCTTCGCCGAGGGCCAGCGGCGCTACGTCGAGTCGCTCTCGGCGTACGCCCGGCAGTTCCTGGGCCAGATGGACAAACCGGACGTGGACTTCATCGAGGGCCTGTCGCCCGCGGTGTCCATCGACCAGAAGTCGACCAGCCGCAACCCGCGCTCGACGGTCGGCACCATCACCGAGGTCTACGACTACCTGCGCCTGCTCTACGCCCGCGCCGGCAAGGCGCACTGCCCGACCTGCGGCGAGGCGATCTCCAAGCAGACGCCGCAGCAGATCGTGGACCAGGTGCTGGCCATGACGTCGGGCACCAAGTTCCAGGTGCTCGCGCCGGTCATCCGGGGCCGCAAGGGCGAGTACGTCGACCTGTTCTCCACGCTCCAGGCGCAGGGCTACTCGCGCGCGAAGGTCGACGGCGTCGTCCACGCGCTGGGCGAGGTGCCCAAGCTGAAGAAGCAGGAGAAGCACCACATCGCGGTGGTCATCGACCGGCTGGCGGTGAAGGCGAGCGCGAAGCAGCGGCTGACCGACTCGGTGGAGACGGCGCTGCGGCTGGCGGACGGCCTGGTCGAGCTGGAGTTCGTGGACGTGCCGGAGACCGACCCGGGCCGCGTCCGGGGCTTCTCGGAGAACCTGGCCTGCCCGAACGGCCACCCGCTGGCCATCGAGGACCTGGAGCCGCGGTCCTTCTCGTTCAACTCGCCCTACGGCGCGTGCCCGACGTGCACCGGCATCGGCGTGCGCAAGGAGGTCGACCCGGAGCTGGTCGTCCCGGACGACGAGCTGTCGCTGTCCGACGGCGCGATCGCGCCGTGGGCGTCCGGCCAGACCGCCGAGTACTTCGCGCGGCTGCTGGAGGCGCTGTCGCTGACCATCGGCTTCCGGATGGACACGCCGTGGCGGCAGCTGCCGGCGAAGGCGCAGAAGGCGATCCTGCACGGCGTGCCGGAGCAGGTGAACGTCCGGTACAAGAACCGCTACGGCCGCGAGCGCTCCTACTACGCCAACTACGAGGGCGTGATCCCGTTCCTGGAGCGGCGGCAGGAGCAGACCGAGTCCGAGTACATGCGGGAGAAGTACGAGGGCTACATGCGGGAGGTGCCGTGCCCGGTGTGCCAGGGCACCCGCCTCAAGCCGGAGATCCTGGCCGTCACGCTGCACCACGGGCGCAAGGGCGACAAGTCCATCGCCGAGGTGTGCGCGATGTCGGTCGCCGAGTGCTCGGAGTTCCTGGACGGGCTGAAGCTCGCCAAGCGCGAGTCGATGATCGCGGGCGCGGTGCTCAAGGAGATCCAGGCCCGCCTGCACTTCCTGCTCGACGTCGGCCTCAACTACCTGTCCCTGGACCGCGCCTCCGGCACCCTGTCGGGCGGTGAGGCGCAGCGCATCCGGCTGGCGACCCAGATCGGTTCGGGCCTGGTCGGCGTGCTGTACGTGCTGGACGAGCCGTCGATCGGCCTGCACCAGCGCGACAACCACCGGCTGATCGAGACCCTGACCAGGCTCCGTGACCTGGGCAACACGCTGATCGTGGTCGAGCACGACGAGGACACCATCCGCACCTCGGACTGGGTGGTCGACATCGGCCCCGGCGCGGGCGAACACGGCGGCCAGGTCGTGCACAGCGGCCCGTACCAGGAGCTGCTGAAGAACAAGGACTCGATCACCGGCGCGTACCTGGCCGGCCGCAAGCAGATCCCGATGCCCGCGACCCGCCGCAAGGTCGACAAGAAGCGCCAGCTCACCGTGGTCGGCGCGCGCGAGCACAACCTGCGCGGCATCGACGTCTCGTTCCCGCTCGGCTGCCTGGTCTCGGTGACCGGCGTGTCCGGCTCGGGCAAGTCGACCCTGGTCAACGACATCCTGGCGACGGTCCTGGCGAACAAGCTCAACGGCGCCCGCCAGGTGCCCGGCAGGCACACCCGGATCCGGGGCCTGGAGCAGGTCGACAAGCTGGTCCAGGTCGACCAGTCCCCGATCGGCCGCACGCCCCGCTCCAACCCGGCGACCTACACCGGCGTGTTCGACCACATCCGCAAGCTGTTCGCCGCGACGACCGAGGCCAAGGTCCGGGGCTACCAGCCGGGCCGGTTCTCGTTCAACGTCAAGGGCGGACGCTGTGAGGCGTGCGCGGGCGACGGCACCATCAAGATCGAGATGAACTTCCTGCCGGACGTCTACGTCCCGTGTGAGGTGTGCAAGGGCGCCCGGTACAACCGGGAGACCCTGGAGGTGCACTACAAGGGGAAGACCATCTCCGAGGTGCTGGACATGCCGATCGAGGAGGCCGCGACCTTCTTCGAGCCGATCAACGCCATCCACCGCCACCTGCGGACCCTGGTGGACGTCGGCCTGGGCTACGTCCGCCTCGGCCAGCCCGCCCCGACGCTGTCCGGCGGCGAGGCGCAGCGCGTGAAGCTCGCCGCGGAACTCCAGAAGCGGTCGACCGGCAAGACCGTCTACATCCTCGACGAGCCGACCACCGGCCTGCACTTCGAGGACATCCGCAAGCTGCTCGGCGTGATCAACGGCCTGGTGGACAAGGGCAACACGGTGATCGTGATCGAGCACAACCTGGACGTGGTGAAGACCTCGGACTGGCTGGTCGACATGGGTCCCGAGGGTGGTTCCGGCGGTGGCCTGGTGATCGCCGAGGGCACGCCGGAGGACGTGGCGGAGGTCGAGGACAGCTACACCGGCCAGTTCCTGCGTGAGGTGCTGGGCACGACGGAGGCGGCTGTGGCGGGCTGAGCCCTCGTTCGTCCCGGGTTCGGCTGGTTCGGGCTCGGGTGGGTTGAGGGGTGGCATGTTTGTGTTGGTGGACGATCGCGTATTTTTCGGCCTGGGAATGCAGTGATCGTCCTCCGAACAACTGGCCTCTCCCCGCCCTGCCTGGTGCCGGGCAGGTTGGGTATCGCCCGAATGGCCCATTGGTGCGGCCGTTCGCTCTAGGCCAGCATCTCGACCATGCCGATGAACTCGTACCGCTTTCGCAGTGTGTGGTCGGTCGACTCGTCGCCCGAGGTGACGTTCGAGGTGTTGGCCGATCTGGGCAGCTATCCGCTGTGGTGGCCGGAGGTCCGGGACGCGCGGCGGATCGCGGAGGACGGTGCCGAGCTGCGGTGCCGGTCGCTGTTGCCCTACGACCTGGTGTTCGAGACCTGGCACAACGCCAAGGAGCCCGAGGTCGGGTTGTTGCGGGCGGACCTGGTGGGCGACCTGGAGGGCGTGGCCGCTTGGCGGGTCATGGCGGACGGGGCCGGGTCGCGGTTGGTGTACGAGCAGGCTGTGGTGGTGCGGAAGCCGTTGTTGCGGAAGGTGGCGCTGGTGGGCCGTCCGCTGATGAAGGCCAACCACGAGCTGATGATGCGGCACGGGCAGCGCGGGCTGCGGGCGTACCTCGCCGGGTTCCGGGCGGCTCAACGCGGGTGACCGGTTCGGTGCGGCCGGCCGGCTTGGTGTGGCAAGTTCGCGCACGTGGCCGGTTTGGCGCGGCCGGCTTGGTGCGAGCGAGCGGCTTGGCGGGGCTCGATGCGGGCGGTTTGTCGGCTTGGCGCGGTTGGCAGGCTCGGCGCGCGGTGCGGCTGGGGCCGGCGCGGCTCGGCCGGCCGGTTTGGGCAGCGTGGTGCGGGTGGCCGGTTTGGTTCGGGTGGGTGGTCGGTGTGGGGGCCGGTCAGTTCAGGTGGCGGATGAGGCGGGCCAGTTGGTCCGCGTAGTGCTCGGTGAAGGTCTCGGAGGCCGGGTCTTCGCCGGTGATGCG
This sequence comes from uncultured Saccharothrix sp., assembly GCA_965995405.1. GTDB lineage: Bacteria > Actinomycetota > Actinomycetes > Mycobacteriales > Pseudonocardiaceae > Actinosynnema. The sequence continues at coordinate 8,906 of CBHFOL010000025.1, read as the reverse complement.
GCGGACCAGTTGGGGCATGAAGACCGTTGCGCTCGCGGCGGCGGTGAGGGCCAGGAGGAGGCAGGCCGGGTCCAGGTCGGCGGGGAGTTCGCCGGCGGACTGGCGTGCTTTCAGGCGTTCCACCTGGGTCCGGAGGAAGTCGGTTTCGCCCTGGTCCGGGGGTGACTCGTCCTCGGAGAGGTTCGCCCAGACCATGAGGCGGGCCCAGTCGCGTTGTTTCGCGGTGCTGAGGGTGAAGCCGCGTACCGCCTCGTCCAGGGGGGCGTCGGCGAGTTCCGTTCCCTGGCGCTGCCACCGGCCGGACAGTTCGCGGAACAGTCCTTCCTTGCCGCCGAAGTAGTACGAGATCAGCTGCTTGTTCACGCCCGCTCTGGCCGCGATGTCGCTCACCCTGGCCGCCGCGAAGCCCTTCGCGCCGAACTCGGCGGTCGCGGCTTCCAGGATGCGGGCCTTGGTGCGTTCCGGGTCGCGCTTGCGTTCGGTCGGGTCGGGGGAACGGCGAGGCACGGGGCAACGGTAACCGATCTCCTCGGTGGGGCTGTCGTCCGCTTTCACCCGTAGGGTTGACTTAATCATCCTAGCGGATGATAGTGGTCCCCATGAGCATTCAGGTGGCGGTGATCGGTGGCGGTGTCGGTGGGTTGTGTCTGGCCCAGGGGTTGGTGGGTGCCGGGGTGTCCGTGACGGTGTACGAGCGGGACCGGACGCCTCGGGATCGGCTCCAGGGGTATCGGTTGCACATCAACCCGCATGGGGCGCGGGCGTTGCACGAGTGCCTGCCGGCCGCGCTGTGGGAGCGGTTCGTGGCCACCACCGGGCGGGGTGGTGACGGGTTCGGGTTCCTGGACAAGCGGATGCGGCCGTTGTTGTCCGTGGTGAACCCGGGTGGGGTGCCGGAGCGGGCGCATCATTCGGTGAGTCGGGTGACGTTGCGGGAGATCCTGCTGACCGGGTTGGACGACGTGGTCCGGTTCGGGCGGCGGTTCGTGCGCTACGAGCAGGTCGACGGGCGGATCCTGGTGCACTTCGCGGACGGGAGCACGGCGTGGTGCGATGTGCTGGTCGGTGCGGACGGGGCGAACTCGGCGGTTCGCGGGCAGTACCTGCCGCACGCGCGTCGGGTGGACACCGGGATCACGGCGGTGGCGGGGAAGTTGCCGCTGACCGCCGAGACCCGGGCCTGGTTGCCGCCGATGCTGGTGGCGCACGCGCATTCGGTTATCCCCCGGTCGGGTGGCATGTTCCTCGCGCCGCACGAGTTGGCCTCGGGTGGCTACCTGATGTGGGCGTATGCGGCGAATGGCCTGGAGCGCGAGTTGGGGCCGGGGGTGGGGCAGCAGCGGCACGAGTCGGGGCAGCGCCAGGCGGCGGGGCCGGGGCAGGAGTCGGGGCCGGACCCGCGTCGGGCAGCGACGGGCAAGGCGGCGACGGGCAAGGCGGTGGCCGACAGCGACGGGGCGAGGTTCCGCGATCTGGATTCGCGGCGGGCTGCGGCCGGCGAGGCGGGGTTCGGCGGAGCGAAGTCCGATGCGCCGGGGTTCGATGGGCCGGGGTTCGATGGGCTGGGGTTCGATGGGCTGGGGTTCGATGGGCTGGGGTTCGATGGGGCGGGGTTCGATGGGGCGGAACTGCGGCGGGTGGTGGCGGATGCGGTTGCGGGGTGGCATCCGGACTTCCTGCGGATCGTGCGGGAGACGCCGGGTTCGGAGGTGGCGTGTTGGCCGATCCGCACGTCGGTGCCGGTTGCGGCGTGGCCTGCTACGTCCGTGACCTTGTTGGGTGATGCGATCCACAGCATGACGCCGATGCGCGGGATCGGGGCCAACACGGCGTTGCGGGACGCGGAGTTGTTGTGTCGCAACCTGGTGGAGCGTGCGCCGGTCGACGGGATCGCCGACTACGAGCGGCGGATGCGGGAGTACGGGTTCGCGGCGGTGAAGGCTTCGTTGCGGAGTGCTCGGCAGTTCGTGTCCGGTGGTGTGGTGGGGCGGGCGGCGTTCAGGTCGGTGTTGCGGCTGTTCGAGGCGGTTCCGCCGGTCAAGCGGGCAGTGTTCCGGGATCACGGCATCGACTGAGCGGGCGGGGTTTCGTGATCATGGGACTGTCTGAGTCAGTGGTGGTTCGTGATCACGGCATCGGCTGAGTGGGTGGCGGTCGGGGATCTCGGTACCGGTTGAGACGGGAAATCCGGATTCGGGTGAACCGTCCGGGCTTGCCGTCCGTGTTGGTGGCAGTCGGTTCGCCGCACCGGATGCGAGCGACCACCCCAGGGAGGTTTGCCATGAACCGCACTCGTGCGGCCGTTTTCGGGGCCGCTGCGCTCGTCGGCATCGCGTTGCTCGGCGCGTGCGGCAAGTCCACGGAGGCCGGTGCGCCGCAGGCCGCTCCGCAGCAGGAGGTTGTTGCGGCGCAGCAGGAAACAGTCGACGCGGTGGCCGCGGACGAGGCCGTGTTGGCTACGGCGGTGGTTTCCGGGCTCGGTACGGTGCTCACCGATGGCAAAGGGCTGACGCTGTACCGGTTCGACAAGGACACGGCGAACCCTTCGGTGTCCAATTGCGACGGTGACTGCGCCGCGAAGTGGCCGCCCGTGGTGGCTTCCGGGGACGTGCAGGTGCAGGGCGTGGACCAGGCACTCGTGAAGACGGTCGACCGCACGGACGGCACCAAGCAGGTCACCGTCGGCGGCTGGCCGGTGTACCGGTTCGCGCAGGACGCCGCGCCCGGCGAGGCCAAGGGGCAGGGCGTGGGCGGCACGTGGTTCGTGGCCGCGCCGGACGGGAAGAAGGCGGTGCAGGCGTCCGCCGGGCTGGCGTTGACGACGGCGTCCGTTGGCAACCTGGGTACCGTGCTGACCGACAAGGACGGCATGACTTTGTACCGGTTCGACAAGGACACGGCGAACCCGTCCGCGTCCAATTGCGACGGTGACTGCGCGGTGAAGTGGCCGCCGCTGCTGGTCGAGTCCGACACCTTCGAGGTGCAGGGCGTGGACAAGGCGCTGGTCGGCACCGTGGTCCGGGCGGACGGCAAGAAGCAGGTGACGGTTGCCGGGTGGCCGCTGTACCTGTTCGCCGAGGACAAGGTGTGCGGCGAGGCCAAGGGGCAGGGCGTGGGCGGCGTGTGGTTCGCGGCGAAGCCCGATGGCAAGAAGGCGGGCGTCTGAGCCCGCCGGAGATTTCCCAGACCACCTGAATACCCCTCGAAAAGGCCAGTGCCCGCCGGGTTGTGTCCGGCGGGCACTGGTCGTGGCGTTGCCGGCGCTACACGATCAGGCTGAGCAGGGCGGCCACGGCGAAGCCGACCACGGACAGGATGGTTTCCAGGACGGTCCAGGTTTGCAGGGTTTCCTTGACGGACAGGCCGAAGTACCGCGAGACGATCCAGAAGCCGCCGTCGTTGACGTGCGAGGCGATGATCGAGCCCGCCGCGATCGCCATGACCACCAGGGCCAGTTGGGGCTGCGAGTAGCCCAGGTCGTTCACGACGGGCGCGACGATGCCGCCCGTGGTCACGATCGCCACGGTCGCCGAGCCCTGGGCGATGCGCAGCGCGCAACTGATCACATAGGACAGTGCGATCACCGGCAGGCCCAGGCCGGACAGTTCGGTCGCGAGCACCTTGCCCACGCCGGTCGCGGACAGGACCGCGCCGAAGAACCCGCCGGCTCCCACCACCAGCAGGATCATCGCCACCGGGCGCAGGGACGCGGCGGACAGCTCGGTGATCTGCGCCCGGGTCATGCCGCGTTTGAAGCCCAGCAGCCAGAACGCCAGGAGTACCGCGATGGTGAGCGCCACGGCGGGCGTGCCGAAGAACGTGAACACGCCCAGCAGCCGGGATCCCTTGGGCAGCAGGATGCTGCCGAACGTCCCGGACAGGATCAGCACCAGCGGCACCGCGATGATGCCCAGGACCAGGGACAGCGGTGGCTCCTCGCGGGACTTCTCGTCACGCAGGCGTTCGGCGGCGGCCAGCATCTCCTCCGGCACCGGGACCGTGATCCGCTTGCCGATCCACGCCGAGTACAGCACGCCGCCGATGAACCACGCGGGGATCGCGACGGCCAGGGCCATGACGATGATCCAGCCCAGCGACACCTTCAGCAGGGCCGCCGCCGCGACCGGCCCGGGGTGGGGCGGCATGAAGGCGTGCATCACGGACAGGCCGGCCAGCAGCGGCATGGCGTAGAGGACGATCGACCGCCCGCTGCGCTTCGCCGCCACGTAGACCAGCGGCGCCAGCACGAAGATACCGATGTCGAAGAACACCGGCACGCCGAAGATCAGGCCCGCCAGGCCCATGGCGAGCGGCGCGCGTCCTTCGCCGAACGCGCGCAGCAGCGTGCGGGTCAGCACCTCGGCCCCGCCGGACGCCTCCAGGATCGAGCCGAGCAGGGTGCCCAGGCCGATGATGGCGGCGACGTGGCCGAGGATGCCGCCGAAACCCGTTTCCAGCAGCGATCCGGACGCCTTCTGTGCTGAGCCGACCAACTGCTCGACTGGCAGGCCGGCGGCCAGCGCCACCAGCAGGCCGACCACCAGCAGCGCGATGAACGGCTCCACCCGGACCCGGATGATCAGCACCAGCAGCAGGGCGATGCCCAGGGCGGACAGCGTGAGCAGTCCGCCGGTGGAATGCTGTAGCCAGTCGATCACGCGCGGCTCCCGGGGTTGCGCAGGGAATGGCCGGGCAGGGCGTCGGTGCGCCTGCCGTCGTCGATCACCGGTACGCCGTTGACCAGGACGTACGGGATGCCGGTCGCGGACTGGCGCGGCTGGTCGAACGTCGCGGTGTCGGCGATCGTGTCCGGGTCGAACAGCACCAGGTCTGCGGCGTAGCCCTCGCGGACCAGGCCCCGGTCGGTGAGGCGCAAGCGTTTGGCGGCGCGTCCGGTCAGGTGGGCGACGCATTCCTCCAGGCCCAGGACGCCCAACTCGCGGACGTATCGGGCCAGGTAGCGGGGGAACGTGCCCCAGGCGCGCGGGTGCGGGCGGTCGCCGACCAGCAGGCCGTCGCTGCCGCCGGTGTGCGCCGGGTGGCGCATGATCGCCCGCACGTTCTCCTCGTGGCCCACGTGCATCAGGCACGAGGTGCCGAGGCGTTCGGCGATCAGGACGTCGAAGTACAGGTCTGCGGGTGCTTTCCCGGCGGCTCGGGCCGAGGCGGCCACGCTGTGCCCCACCAGGTGCGCGTGCTCGGCTTTTCGTACGCCGTTGATCTCGATGGTGTCCCAGTCGACCGGCACGCCGTGGCAGCCGTCCGCGCCGGTTTCCTCCAGTTCCAGCCGGATCCGCTCGCGGGTGTCCACATCGGATAGCCGGGCCAGGGTGGCGTCCGGGCCGCCCTCGCCGGTCCAGCTCGGCAGCAGCGCGGACAGGTAGGTCGCGCCCGGCAGGTACGGGTAGGTGTCCAGGCTGATGTCCGCGCCCGCCGCGATCGCGTTGTCCAGCAACGACAGCAGCTCGCCCGCCCGGCCCCGGTTCACCTCGAAGTTCATCGTCGCGTGCGCCAGGTGCAGCGGGCAGCCGGACTCCCGGGACACGTCCACCATCTCGGCGTACGCCTCCAGCGCGCCCGCGCCGTAGCTGCGGTGGTGCGGGCTGTAGAACCCGCCCAGTTCGCCGACCACCCGGCACAGCGCGACCAGCTCGCGCGAGTCCGCGTACATGCCGGGCGTGTAGGTCAGGCCGGACGACATGCCGACCGCGCCCTGGGCCAGCGACTCGGCCAGCACGGCCCGCATCCGGGCCAGTTCGGACTCCGTCGCGGGCCGGTCGTCCCAGCCGACGCAGAGCATCCGCAGCGTGCCCTGCGGCACGAGGTAGGCGGCGTTCACCGCGATGCCCCGGTCCAGCCGGTCCAGGTATTCGCCGACGGACCGCCAGTTCCAGTCGAAGCCGGCCGGGTCGTCGTTCCAGCCGGCGAGTTGGGCGCGCAGCGCGGCCAGCACGTCGTCGTCCACGGGCGCGTAGGACAGCCCGTCCTGGCCGATGACCTCGGTGGTGACGCCCTGCGTGACCTTGGCCAGGTGCTCGGGGTTGGCGAGCACCTGGAGGTCGGAGTGCGAGTGCATGTCGATGAAGCCGGGGGCGAGGACCAGTCCGTCGGCGTCGACCACCCGTTTCCCGGTGAGCGAGCCGATGCCGGCGATCCGGCCGTCCTGGACCCCCACGTCCGCCCGGTGTGCGGGCGCGCCGGTGCCGTCCGCCACCAGCGCGCCCTTGAAGACGATGTCCACGTCGCCGTCCCTTCTCAGAAGTACGTGCGCACCAGGTCCACCACGGTGGTGCCGTCCACCACCGGAAGCAGTTGCCACTTGTCGAACACCGTGCACGGGTGGGACAGCCCGAGACCCACCCAGTCGCCGACCGCCACGTCCGAATCCGCGGGCAGCGCGAGGAACGCGTGCTGGTCGTTGAGCGCGGTCACCTTGCCGTTGAAGGGTTTCTCCACGCCGTCCCGGCCGCGCACGACCTGCGGCTCGGGCAGGCCCTCGTCGAACGACGCGTCCCGCTTGCCGATGGTCAGCAGCGCCAGACCGGGCTCCGGCCGGGACGTCACCTGCGCCCACGCCCGCAGCGCGGATCGGAACGGCCGGTCGCCCGCGCCGCGTCCGAAGGGCGAGATGCCCCGGTAGAAGCCGTCGTCGTGGGTGATGTACGCGCCACTGCGCAGCACCGGGCGCACCGGGAACGGCCACGGCCCGGTCAACGCCGTCGCCGCCTGGTCGAAGTACGCGCTGCCGCCGGCCGTGACGATCGGCTCGGCCACCTCGAACAGGTCCGCGATCGCCACGGTGAACTCGCGCAGGTCCGCCAGGTAGCCGTCCACAGTGGACAGCGCGGTCGGCGAGGCGTCGTGGGCCAGCGCGCCTTCGTAGCCGCCGACGCCGGCCAGTCGCAGCGCCGGGCTGCGCACGGCGGCTCGGGCGACCTCGGTCGCGGTGGCCTGGTCGCGGGCTCCGGTCCGGCCGCCGGGCGCGCCGAGCTCCACCAGGACGTCCACCGGGCGGGCGGGGGAACCGAGCGCTTCGGTCATCCGCTCGACCCCGGCGACCGAGTCGACCCAACAGGTGAACTCGAACGAGGGATCGGCGGCGAGTTCGGCGGCCAGCCAGGCGAGTCCGGCCGGGTCCACGAGCTGGTTGGCCAGCAGCACGCGGCGCACCCCGAACGCCCGGTAGACCCGGAGCTGGCTGGTGTTCGCGGCGGTGAGGCCCCACGCGCCGTGGTCCAGTTGGCGGGCGAACAGCTGGGGTGCCATGGTCGTCTTGCCGTGCGGGGCGAGCAGGACGCCGTGCGCGGCGCACCACTGCGCCATGGTGGCCAGGTTGTGCTCCAGCGCGGCGGCGTCCAGCACCACCAGGGGGCCGACGAAGCCGTCGGCGAACAGGTCCAGGCCGCGTTCGGCCACCTCGCCTGTCGTCGCGCCGAACGTGCTCGCGGGCAGGCCCTTGAACCGCCAGTCGATGCGCTCCGTGCGGATCGCGGCGACGGCGTCGCGGTCGATGTCCACTGTCTCGCTCCTCACGTTGCACATTCCGCAACGGCTATTGCGCAGTGTGATGCTGAGTTGTGTAACATTCGGCTGCCGCCTCGTCAATCAAAGGCTCGGAGGAGCGGATGCGGTTCGACCTAACGGGCGGCGTGGTGTGCCTGGGCGAGACCATGGTGGTGCTGGTGCCCGCCGAACCCGGTCCGGTGCGCGCGGTGCGCACGTGGACGCGGGCCGTCGGCGGGGCCGAGTCCAACGTGGCCATCCACCTGGCGCGGCTCGGGCTGCGCAGCCGGTGGGTGGGCGCGGTGGGTGACGACGCGTTCGGCGGTGCCGTGCTCGACTTCGTGGGCGGCGCGGGCGTGGACGTGTCGGGGGTGCGGGTCGACCCGACCAGACCCACCGGTCTCTACGTGAAGGAAGCGGACGCGGCGGGCAGCCCCGTCCGGTACTACCGGCGCGGTTCGGCGGCTTCCGCGATGGGGCGCGAGACGTTGGACCGGCTGGACTGGGGTGACGTGCGGCTGGTGCACGTCAGCGGCATCACCGCTGCGCTGTCCGACAGTTGCCTGGACCTGTTGCGGGAGGTGCTGTTCCGGCCGCGGCGGCACCTGGTGTCGTTCGACCTGAACTGGCGGCCCGCGCTGTGGTCGGGGCGCGATCCGTCCGTGCTGCTGGACCTGGCGGACGCGGCGGACATCGTGCTGACCGGGGCGGACGAGGCGGAAACCGTGTGGGGGACGGGGGATCCGGCGAAACTGCGGAAGCTGCTGCCGTCGCCGGGGACGATCGTCGTCAAGCAGGGCGAGCAGGGCGCGACGCTCGTGGAGGACGGTGCGTCCACCTACCAGGAGGCGCTGCTGGTGGACGTGGTGGAGCCGGTCGGGGCCGGTGACGGGTTCGCCGCCGGGTACCTCGCCGCCCACCTCGCCGGGCTGGAGCCGACACGCCGGTTGCGCGCCGGCCACCTCCAGGCGGCTGCGGCGCTGCTCACCAGCGAGGATGTGGGCGAACCGCTGCCGGCCGGGGTGACCGGGCCGCTGCTGGACGCCGATCCTGCGACGTGGGCCGCCGCGCACCTGAGGAGAGTGGGATGAGCCAGAGCCTGGACCGGGCGCTGACCCTGATGGGGGAGTTGGCGACGGGTGCGAAGACGCTGGACGAGCTGTCCGGGGTGATCGGGGTGCACAAGTCCACGACGTTGCGGTTGTTGCGGACGTTGGAGTCGCACCGGTTCGTTCGGCGCGACGGTGTGCACCACTACCGGTTGGGTGCGGCGTTGTTCGACCTGGCCAACCGGGCGTTGGAGGAGCGGGACGTGCGGCGGGCGTCGGAGCCCGCGTTGCGGGAGTTGAACGCCCGGTTGGGGTACACGGTGCACTTGGCGTCCTATGAGGGCGGCGAGGTGA
>CBHFOL010000024.1:0-41202 GCA_965995405.1 uncultured Saccharothrix sp. | reverse complement strand
CCACCATGCTGTCCGCCCGCGCGGAACGCACCGCTGCCGCGACCACCGTGACCGGCGGCCGAACCCAACCCACCTCCGACGTCCTGCACGCCCGCCGCTGGTCGACCGAGTTCCACGGCTACGCGATCACCGGCGATTTCGTCCTACCCAGCGGGCCGAAGGCGCCCGTGCCGCCGGGCGTGTCGAGGGTGCCCGGCGACGGCGAGATCGTCGTCTCCCCCGCGCTGGCGGACCTGCTCGACTCGCCGGCGGGCGAACTGCTGCGCGAGCGCTTCCCGCAGCGCCGGGTCGGGCTGATCACCCAGGAGGGCCTCAACGCGCCGCACGACTTCACCTTCGTGGCGGGCGACGCGACCGTCGACCCGGATCCGAAACTGGCCGTCGTGTCCTACGGCGGCGAGCCGCGCGACCGCACGCTCGACCCGGTGCTGTCGCTGCTGATCATGGTCGGCGTGGTGGCACTGCTGTTCCCGGTCCTGGTGTTCGTGGGCATCAGCACCCGCCTGGCGGGCTCCGAACGCGACCGGCGGCTGGCCGCGCTCCGGCTGGTCGGCGCGGGCGCACGGCGGGTGCGCCGGATCGCGGCGGGCGAGGCGTTGCTCGGCGCGGTCACCGGACTGGCCGTGGGCGCGGCGATGTTCCTGGTCGGCCGGCAGTTCGTGGAACAGGTCAAGCTGTTCGACATCAGCGTGTTCGTCAGCGACGTGGCCCCGTCGCTGCCGCTCGCGGTGCTGATCGCGGTCCTGGTGCCGGTGCTGGCGGTGGTGACGTCGATGATCGCCATGCGCCGCACGGTGATCGAGCCGCTGGGCGTGGTCCGCCGGGCCAAGCCGGTACGCCGGGTGATGTGGTGGCGCACCATGCCGATCTTCATCGGCACCGCCGCCCTGCTCACCCAGGCCGACGCGCTGGGCGGCGAGCAGAGCAGGGCGTCCGAGCCGATCGTCGTCGGCGGCATCCTGATGCTGCTGCTGGGCATCCCGACCCTGCTGCCGTGGGTGGTGGAGCGCACCGTGGGCAGGCTGCACGGTGGCGCGCCGTCGTGGCAGCTGGCGATCCGCCGGCTCCAGCTGGAGAGCGGCACGGCGGCCCGCGTGGTCGGCGGGGTGGCCGTGGTGCTGGCCGGCGGCATCGCGTTGCAGTCGGTGCTGGCCAGCGCGGAGAGCAAGATCGTGGACCGGCCGGTCAGCCAGGCCGACCGGGGCCGGATCGTGGTGAACCTGAACAGCCCCGACCTGGAGGTCGCCAACCAGACGGTGGGCCTGCTGGAACGGTCGATCGGCGTGGAACACGTGCACCCGTTGCGCTACGCCCAGTTCAAGTTCGGCGACAAAGATCATCGGTCCGCGACAGTCGGGTCGTGCGAGGCGCTGAAATCCCAGGCGGTCCTGCCGTCGTGCACCGACGGTGACTCGTTCTACGTCGGCGACCTCAGCGACGACCCGGACGTCCAGCCGGGCAAGGTGGTGACCCTGACCAAGGGCTACGACCGGGAGGAACAGCTCGGTCCGCAGTGGACAATCCCGGCCTTCACCAGGGTCAAGGCACCCGAGAACCCCGACGTGTACACCGGTCGCGGCCTCATGCTGACCCCGGGCGCGATCAAGGGCGTGGACGTGCCGTACGGCAGCGCCATGATCCTGGCCCGGGTCGACCCGAACCGGCCGGACGTCGCCGAGCACCTGCGCAACGCCATCGCACCGATGACCTGGCGCACGTACTCGTACTACTACGGGCAAGCCGACGAAAGCCAACGGATCCAGCAGTTCCGGAGCATCCGCCAGGGCCTCCTGGCCGGTTCCCTGGTCACCCTCCTGCTGGCCGGCGCGAGCCTGCTGGTCCTGGCGCTGGAACAGGTCCGCGAACGCAGACGCCCACTCGCCGTGCTGGCCGCGAGCGGCGTGCCCCGAGGAGCCCTCAGCCGTTCCCTGCTCTGGCAGAACGCCGTGCCGCTGCTGCTGGCACTGGTGGTGGCCGTCGTCATCGGAACAGGACTGGCCGTGCTCCTGCTCCGGATCATCTCCCAACCGATCATCATCGACTGGCCGGGCGTGGCGATCCTCAGCGCGGCGTCCACCCTGCTGGTCGTCACGGTCACCGGGCTCACCCTGCCCTCCCTGCGCAGGGCGACCGGAGCCTTGGGCCTGCGTTCGGAATGAGCCAGCCACGCCGCGCCGCCGCTCGCGAGCCGAAACCGGTCCACGCCGCTGCCGAAAGCCACGTTTTCACCGGCTGCGCCGTCTACAGGTGTGTGGCACCGGATCACTTCGCGCGCGCCCGTCCGCTCCCGGCACCCCGGCGAGCGGCGTCCACCGCCCACCCCGGCCGGGAGGGTGCCCGGTGAAGGAACGGTGGCTCGCCGACCTGGTCCTCGGCGTCCGGCTGGCTGTCGGGGGCAGCCGGACGTCGTGGGCCAGGTTGGCGCTGACGGCGGCCGGCGTCGGGTTGGGCGTGGTCGTGCTGCTGCTCGCCGCGTCCGTCGGGCCGGCGCGGGAGGCGAAGTCCGAGCGGGTCGCCGCCGCCGCGCCGGACCTGACCCAATCCGCCGGACCGCTGCGGGCACGCGAGGTGGTCGTGTCGTGGCAGGGTCGGCGGATCCTCGGCGTCGAACTCGCCGCCACCGGCACCGCCAAACCCGCGCCGCCCGGGGTCGGGCGGTTACCCGAGCCGGGCGAAGTGGTGGTGTCGCCGGAGCTGCTGAACCTCATCCAGACCGACGACACGGTCCGCGCCCGTTTCCCCGAGCGGGTCATCGGGGTGATCGCGGACGTCGGGCTGCCCCGCCCGAAGTCCCTGCTGTTCTACGCGGGGCTGTCCGACGCGCACACGGACAGCGCGCAGCCGGTCGCGGGCTTCGGCGCCGATCGGCCGCAGTCGACGCTGTTGCCGGTGTACCGGGTGCTGATGGTCGCCGCGATCGGCGCGCTGCTGGTCCCGCTCGGCATCTTCGTACTCGTCGCCACCCGGCTCGGCGCGACCGGACGGGCCCGGCGGCTGGCGTCCATCCGGCTCGCCGGGGCGAGCCGCACCCAGGTCCGGTGGATCGCCGGCGGCGAGACGTTGACCGGCGCGGTGCTCGGGTTGTTCGTCGGGTTCGGCCTGTTCTTCGCCACCCGGCCGCTGGCGCGGTTCATCGAGGTCGAAGGGGTCGGGTTCTTCCCCACCGATCTGCTGCCCGATCCGCTCCTGGGCGCGTTGATCGCGGTCGGGGTGCCGGTGGTCGCGGTGGTGGCGGCGCTGGTCGCGTTGCGCACCGTCGACATCGGGCCGTTGGGGCCGGTGCGGGCGGCGGACGTGCCCAGGCAGCGGGCGTGGTGGCGGTTCGCGCTGGTCGGCGCGGGTGCGGCGGTGTTGGCCGTGCTCTCGTCGGTCGGCAGCTTCCGGGCGGTGATGGTGGATTCGACGACCGCGGTCGCGCTCGGGGCCGGCATCGCGCTGGTGCTCGCCGGGACCGGCGCGGTGCTGCCGTGGCTCGTGGCGCGGGTCGCGGACGGCCTGCACCCGGGAGGGATCGCGCCGCTGCTCGCCGTGCGGGGGCTGCGGTCGGACACCGGAATGCCGCGCGTGCTGTCCGGGGTGGTCGTGGTGCTGACCGGGTCGCTGGCGCTACAGGTGCTGCTCGGGGCGGCGGCGCAGGTCACCGCCGAGGCGGCGGGTTCCGACGCCGACCGGTGGGTGCTCGACCTGTCCGAGCACACCCCGGTTCGTTCGCTGGAGGAGGCGATCGCGCTGGTCGGCGGGGTGCGGCGGGTCAGCGAGGTGCGGAGGTACCACCTGCGCGGCCAGGTGCCGTCGCCCGTCGTCGGCACGGACTGCGCGGAACTCGCGGAACGGCTGAAGGTCACCGACTGCGTGCCCGGCGCGGCGTACCGGACGGCGGACGGTTTCGGCGCGCCGGCGGCCGGCACGCAGGTGGTGTTCGGCGAGCGCACGTGGGTCGTGCCGCAGCACAAGGTCGTGCCGGGTCAGGCGGCCGGGCTGTTCGTCGCGAGCGGGGCGAATCCGGTGCTGGACGAGGTGCCGCCGGCCGAACTCGTCGTGGTCGGCGACCCGGACCCGGCGTTCGGCGACCGACTGCTCGCGGCGACCGGCCGGGTCGACCGGAGCGTGGTGCTGCGATCGGCCGTGCCGGCCGGGCAGGTGGAGCTGTTCACGTCCCTGCGCAGCGGCGTGATCGGCGGCTCGGTGCTGCTGACCCTGCTGGCCGTCGTGGGACTCGCCGCCGCCTCCGTCGACCAGGTGTGGGAACGCCGCCGGCACACGGCGGTACTGGCCGCGAACGGCGTGCCGCGCCGGGTGCTCGTGGGCGCGGCGCTCTGGCAGTCCGCGATACCGACCGCGCTCGGCATCGGCCTGGCCATCCCGGCCGGCCTGGGCGCGGCGTGGCTGGTCGTGCCGGCCGAACGGTTCCGCGTCGACTGGACCGAACTCGCCACCACGGTCATGACGGCGGCCGTCGTGGTCCTCGTGGTGTCGCTGTGCACACTGCCCGCGCTGCGTCAGGCGATCCGCCCGGAGAGCCTGCGCACCGAATAGCGGCCGTAGACGCGTCGACCAGGCAGGAGGTTCCGCAAACCACACCATCGGGCGGCACCGGGAGCCACACGGACCGAGGTTCCCTCACATCGGCATGCAAGATCAACAGAACGCCGAGCTGCTGGCCGGCGCGCACCGCGGCGACCAGGCCGCGTGGCGGGAGATCATCCGCCGACACGTCCGTCTGGTGTGGACGGTCACCAGGTCGCACCGGCTGAGCCCCGAGGACGCGGCGGACGTCAACCAGACCGTGTGGCTGATCCTCGCCGAGAACCTGACCACGATCCGCCAACCGGACCGGCTCAGCGCGTGGCTCACCACCACCGCCCGCCGCGAATCGCTGGCCGTGCTCCGGATGCGCGGCCGGGAGGAACCCGCCGACCTGTGGGAATCGGCCGACGACAGCCCCACCCCGGAAGACCTGGCGCTGGGCGACGACGCCGACACCCGGCTGTGGCGGGCGTACACGACCCTCCCCGAACGCTGCCGGGAACTCCTGCGGCTGCTCGCGTTCGCGCCCGAACTGTCCGCCCGCCAGACCGCCGAAGCCGTCGGCATCCCGCCGAACAGCCTGGGCCCCACGCGCGGCCGTTGCCTGGCCGTACTGCGTCGCCGCCTGGCGATGGAGGCCGTCGGATGAACGACCACACGCTGCTCGCCGACCTGGCCGACCTGCTCGACCGCGCCGACCCGCCACCCGTTCTCCTTGCCGCACAAGCACAATCGGCACTCGCCGAACGCCTGGAAGCCCACCTCACGCGCCTGATCACCGACTCCGCCCACACCTCCCGAACGGACACCCGCGGCACGACCCGCGCCCGCACGATGCGCTTCACCGACCTGGACCTCCACCTGGAGCCGACCCGGACCGGCCTGCACGTCACCGGCCTGGCCCGCACCGGCACCCTCGCCGTCGCCCACTGGCCCGGCGGCACCCACCGCACCCGCATCGACCCGGCCGGCTGGTTCCACGTCGACCACGTCCCACCCGGCCCACTCCGCTTCGTGCTGCACCGCGCCGACCACCCCGCCCTCGCAACGCGCTGGTTCGTCGCATGACCCCCGGCACCGACCACGACCGCGTCCTGGCACTGGTCGAACTGGGCCGCCTCACCGAAGCCGAACAGCTCGCCAAAACCATCCTGACCAGCACCGACAACCCGAAGATCCACCTCACGCTGGCCTGGATCGCCCTGGACCGGGGCGACCCGAGGACCTGTGCCCGGCACCTGGACGCCACCACGTTCACCGACCCGGACCGGTCCCGCGCCGAGTGCCTGCGCGGCCTGCTGCTGTGCCAGCAGGCCGCCCCCGAACTCGCGATCACCAGCCTCACCAGGACGATCCGGGTCCTCCGCCGCCGAGGCGACGACCGCTGGCTGGCGAACGCGTTGACCGGACGCGGAATCGCCCGTTCCTACGCCTCCCGCCTACCCGCCGCACACGCCGACTTCACCGCCGCACACACCATCCTGACCGCCATCGGCGAACCCGACCGAGCCGCGATGTGCCTGCACAACAAGGGTTTCGCGGCAATGCTCGGCGGCGACCCACCAACCGCACTCCACCACTACGAACAGGCCGCCCGACACGGCCTGCGCACCACCCGCCGCCCGGAAGCGCTCATCGACCGCGCGCAGGCCCTGCTCGCGGTCGGCCTGACCAGCGAAGCCCGCACCGTCCTGCACTCCGCCGTACGCCTCCTCGAACAGTGCGACCGGGGCTCCCGACTGCCCGAAGCCCTGCTCCTCGCGGCCCGGTGTGCGTTGCGCGACAACGACTCCACGTCCGCCCGCACCCTGGCCGAGCACGCGGAATCCCTGTTCCGAAGCCAACACCGAACCACCTGGGTCCCAGCCGCGCAGGCCGTAGCGCTGCGCGCCGGAGCACCCGGTTCGCCGACCACCATCGCCCTGGCCTGCGACCGCCACGGCCACCACGACGACGCGGCCGAAGTCCGCCTGCCCACCAGACCGCACGACATCCCACGCCACCACGGCACTCCCAGGTCCCGCGCGATCGGCTGGCTGGGCCGCGCCCGAACCGCCACCGCCAGGCGTGACGCGGTCGCCGCGTGCCGGGCGGGCCTACGCCTGCACGCCCCCGGCACGTGGCCGGGCACCGACCTCACCGCCACCGCGCTGGACCACGCCTTGACCTGCGGCGACGCCAGATCTGTCCTGCACTGGACGGAACGTCGCCGCGCGCCCCTGCCAACCCCGACCACCGAGACCGCCGACGCGCTCGCCGAACTCCGCGCGGCCCGCGGCAAGGGCGAACACCACCGGATCGTCACGCTGGAACGCGAGATCCGCAGACTCTCGTTGACCACCAGAACCGTCCACACCCCGGCGCCCTCCGTCCTCGACCTGACGAACTCGTTGGCAGACAAGGCAATGCTCGTCTTCGTCAGCCACCGTGACCGGCTCGCGGCAGTGTCCGTACTCGCCGGACGGGTCGCCCTCCACGATCTCGGCGACGCCGGTCTCACCGCCCGACACGCGAAGTCGTTGGAGCTGAAGACGAATCCGCAAGCCCTGGCCCACCTCGACCGACTCCTGGCCCCGGCCGACGACCGCCCGCTGGTGATCGTGCCGAGTGAAGAACTGGAACGCGTGCCCTGGGCGGCGCTGCCGTCGTGCCGTGGGCGGGCGGTTTCCGTTGTGCCATCGGTGAATTCGTACCTGGAAGCAAGCCGAATGCCGCTTACCCTGAAGCGCCGGACGTGGGTCGCCGGCCCGCAACTCCGCCATGCGGAACAAGAAATCCAGGCGCTGCAAAGAAAACATGGCGGAACTCGGGCATCGACAGCCGACGAAACGCTGCTTGCGATGGAGTGTGCCGATGTCGTCCACATAGCCGCGCACGGCGTTCGGCGGCTCGACCTGCCGTTGTTTTCACACTTGGTGCTCGGCGACGGCCCACTGCACGGCCACGACTTCGACCGGTTGGCCGGTGCGCCTTCGGTGGTGGTGCTGTCGGCGTGCGACTCGGGACTCGCACCCGTGCTGCTGCGGCGCGGCGTCCGGGCGGTGATCGCCTGCGTGCGGGCCGTGCCCGACGATGGCGTCGCCGGGCACATGCTCGACCTGCACGCCGCCCTCCACACCCCGGCGCAAACGCTTGCCGAGGTTCAGGAAAGACACGGCGACCTGGGCTTCCTGTGTTACGGCGCGGGCTGACCCACCCTCAGGCCGGCCGCCCTCAGGTCGACTGGAGGGCGGCGACCTGGCGGACGGCTTCGTCCGGGGACACCCCGAGGTGCAGCAGCCGGGCGATATCCGCCGCGACGCGCGGAGCGGCGAACGACGTGCCGCTCCACCGCGCGTAGCCGTACTCCCGTGTCTCGGTGCCCCGCACTTCGCCGCCAGACGGCCTCAGCCGGACAAAGCTGCTGGTCACGTCCACTCCGGGCGCGATCGCGTCAACCCACGACCCGTGGTTGGAGAACTCCGCGTCGACACCCACTGCCACCACCGACGGCAATGCCGCCGGGAACACCGGACGTGATGTCCCACCGTTGCCGGCGGCGGCCACCACCACGCCACCCGCCCGTTCGACCTCGTGCCGCAGGACGGGCGGGCACTGGTCGTCCGCCGTGTGGCAGCCGGACGTGAGCAGCACGACGTCCGCTCCGCGCACCGACCTCAGGCCACGCGCGACAGTCGT
Source organism: uncultured Saccharothrix sp. (assembly GCA_965995405.1). Lineage (GTDB taxonomy): Bacteria > Actinomycetota > Actinomycetes > Mycobacteriales > Pseudonocardiaceae > Actinosynnema. The sequence goes on along the minus strand of CBHFOL010000024.1, from coordinate 32,997 downwards.
GTCGTCGGACAACCCGAGCGACGACAGCACCCGCCGGTGCCGCACCTGCACACCCGGCGCGTGCTGCAACAACACACCGGTGACGAACGTGCCGTGCCCGGCCTGCCGGTCCTGCCCCGGACGTCCGTCCGCGTCCAGCACCTCGGGCGAATGCCCGTCCACCCCGAACCACGGCCGCCCGGCGAACCACGGGTGGGGGTCCAGGCCGGTGTCGAGAACGGCGGCGGTGACCGACCACGTCTCGTCGGCGGGTTCCGGCACCGGGTCGGTCGACGCCGGCAGCGGGCGGGCGGTGCCGATCATGATCGGGCTGCCGACGTGCACGTGGTTGGGTGTGACCGCGAGGCCGCTGTCGGCGGCGATCCGCACCGGCTGCTCACCCGGCCGCAGCCGGATGCGAGCGAATTTCGGTTCCTCCGTTTCCTCCACTCGATCCACCCAACGGCGCAACCGGTCCACGGCCGCCGGCACGCCGTCCGACCGGACCAGAAGTTCACCTGAACGGACCAGGCACTCCTGCGGTCCGCCGGGGTCGTGCACCACCAGATCAGGTTGCTCGGCCCGCCAGCGCTCGGCGAGTTCCGGCAGCGAGATGACGTCGTAGCTGTCCACAAAGGACACCATGCCCGCTGTCCACACCGGACGCGTGTTGTGGTCACTCGATGCGCTGAACACGACGGACGGTGTTCACGGACGGGCGCGACAACCCGGACAGCCGCACCGCACCGCCCTTCCGAGTGGGTTCCGAGCCAGAACGTTCGAAAATGCGGTGACCAGTGCTAGACATAGCAGAACGTAGACCTCGAACGGTCCGTCCCGTTCGCCGTAACCGGAACGGTGGTGATCTCCAGTGGCAGTCTCCGACGCGGTGCGCCGCACCGGATCGCTGCTGCTCCGGGCCGTGACCGTGGGCGGGATCGGCGCAGCCGCGTGGCTGCTGTGGGCCGGCGGCGCGGCGGCGCAGGGCGAGGACCACCCGAACGAGGTGCCGATGACCCTCGACGCGGTGAACGTGGCCATCGACCAACAGCACACCGCGACCGCCGAACTGGTGGCCGCGGTGCTGGCCGAATACGTGCCCGAAACCCCGCCGATCGCACCCGTGCCCCTGCCGCCCGCCGTGACCATCCCGGTGGAACCGGACGAGTTCGCCGGCCAGTCCGCGGACAACTCCTGGAGCAGTTCGACGGACAGCACCTCCGACACCACGTGGGGCAGTTCGTCCGGCACCTACTCCGGCGGCAGCTACTCGGGCGGTACGGAGAGCACGAGGCACGACCACACCGGCGCGGTGTCCAACACGATGCCCACGCCGATGTACGAGGCGAAGGTCGCGGCCAAGGCAGCAGCACGCCAGGCCGCCCAACCCGCCACGCCGGACCCGGAACCCGCAGCCGCCCCTCCGGCACCCACCACGCCGCAGGCGGCAACGCCACTCCCACAACCGGTCACCCCGCCGCCCCCGGTGCTGTCGACACCACTCGACCAGCCCACCCCCGGCAACCTGACCTGGGAAAACCCCGAACCGCGCGCACCCGCGCCGGCTCCGAAGCAGGCACCAGCCCCCACCGCGCCGACTACGGCGTCGTCGAGCGGCTACGACAGCTCGAACGGCCACCGAGGCGGCGTGATCGCGTCCGTGACCGGTCAGTCCAGGCTGACCGCCCCGACCGTCTGGTCGGTGGAACAACGCGACGACGGGCAAACGCCCGGCAGCGTCCAAGGTCTGCCGAGCACGTCACCCGACTGAACAAGACGGCACCAGTCTGCCCGCCGTCACCAGTCGCATTTTCACTCTTCAGTCCCACCTTTCACCCTTGAGAACCACCTTTCACCCCTTTGGCCTCACCGCGATACTTCCCGTCCTGCCGACCGCGCCCCGGCAGGAACGGGCAAGATCCCGTCGCCACGCTGCCCCTGTGTCGACGGGATCCCACGGGAACCTGCGGTCGGGGACGCCAATCCCTGGAGCGTCCCCACCGCAGGTCCACGGACCACCATCGGGCTCCGGCTCATCGAGGGGCTGCGCCGGAGCCCGATGGTGACACTCCACAAGTCACCCACCCGGTGCCCCGAGTAACGACCGGCCACCCGATCGAGTGAAGATCCCGCCAAAAACCCCGACACGGGAACTTAGAAGTTACAGATTTCGTTGCCGGACAGAAGGAAGGCGGCACCCCCGGCGAGGCCCACCCTCAACGAGGCTGCATCCTCCTCCAACACATCGGCCCCACCCCCAAGCACCAGGACACCCCCAAGCACCAAGAGCAGCAAGCCTTAGACGCCCCAAGCCCCCGACCGTTTGCACGCAAGCGCCGAACTCCCAGCGCCCGCCTCAGAACTTCAAGCACCGAACTTCAAGTTCGCGAACGCCGAACGCCAAGCTCCCAGCGCCGCGCCCAGGCAGGTTGAGCGGTTCGAGCCCCAGCCAGGCAAGCGGTTCAGCGCTCATGCGGATGCGCACGCCGAGCGGTGAGCGCGTCGAGCACCCAGCCGCCGAGCACCCGGTGGTTGAGCGCCTGGTGGTTGAGCGCCCGGAACACTCGTGCAGACCACAGTGGACCGCTGAGGACCCGCCGGCCCACACCGCACCGCGAGTCGAGCGTCCTGTGTGGATCGCGGCGGGCGGATCCACCGGATCCACCGGAAGCCCTGCTGCTGTCGCAGACGACTCGCCGGCATCTCGCCTGCGGTTGCGTCGCCTGCGGTTGCGTCCCGGCCCCCCACTGTCGCGGATGTGCGGCCGTTGCGGATGCGTGCCGCATCCCGCCGCCGTTGCGGATGTGTTGGCGTTGCGGGTGTGCCGCACGCGCCGCCGCTGCCGACGTCCGCGGTGGCTCGCCGCCATTGCGGATTTGGGATGGCGGCGAGGCCTGAGCGGTAGTGGCTGGGAGCGGTGGCGGGTGGGAGCGGTGGCGGGTCGGGAAGGTGCTGGGGCGGAAGGCGGTCGGCAGAGACCTGGGGGTTGGGTCAGGCCACGGGGATGGTCGCGTCGGCTTCGATGGTCAGGGTGGATCCGGTCACCGAGGCCGCCACCAGGCCCAGGCGGCGGACGGCGTCTCGTAGGACGTCGGACGGCAGGACGTACGGGAGCCGCAGCCAGCGTTCGAAGCCGCCGTGGGCACCGAAGCGGGCGCCCGGGGCCAGGCGGATGCCGTGGTTCTGTGCCACCACGGCCACGCGGGTGCTGATCGGGGCGTCCAGTTCGCACCAGACGCTCAGACCGCCCGGTGGTCTGCGAAAGCGCCATTGCGGACAGTGTTCGCGCAGGCCGGCCATCAGCACGTCCCGCTGCGTACCCAACAGCGCACGACGGCCGGCCAGCGCGGCGTCCGGGTCGGTCATCAGTTCGGCCAGCACCATCTGCTCGAACACCGCCGACCCCAGGTCCAGCGCCGTCCGAGTGGACACCAGGCGGTGGACCACCTCGGGAGACGCCCGGATCCAGCCGATCCGCAGACCGCCCCAGTAAGCTTTACTGGCCGACCCGAGCGTGATCACCAGGTCCTCGGCGAACGACGCCATCGGCGGCGGCCCGTCCAGGGGGTCGCCGTCCAGGTCCAACTCGACCACGGTTTCGTCGATCACCAGAGGCGTCCGGGCCCGGCGGGCGATGTCGGCCAGCTCCGCCCGGCCTTCAGCATCCAAACGGTGCGCGGTGGGGTTGTGGAAGTCCAGCACCAGGTACGCCATGCGCGGCGCGGCCTGGCGGAACGCGGCGGCGATTCCAGGCAGATCCCACCCGGTCGGGGTCATCGCCACGGGCACCGGAATCGCCGACACGGACTTGATCGCGTCCAGCGCGTTCGGGTAGCTCGGCTGCTCCACCAACACCCGGTCACCGGGGCCGGTGAGCAACCGCAACGCCAGGGCCAACGCGTGCTGCGCCCCACTCGTCACCACGATCTGATCGGGCGACGTCGGCAACCCCCGCGCCTCGTACCGCTGGGCGATCCGCCGCCGCAGGTCGGGCAACCCGTGCTCGTAGTACCCGTGATCCACGAGCTGCTCCGGCAACCGCATCCGCATGGCGTCGAACGCCGCTAGCATCCCGGGTATCGCCGGCGGCGCGGCCCGCGCGAAGTCGACCATACTGTGCCCGACCAGCGGCGTATCGGGCACGATGCCCAGCGACCCGGTCGGCAGGCTGATCCACGACCCCGCCCCGCGTCGACTCGCCACCAGCCCCTCCGACCGCAACTGGTCCAAAGCAGCCGTGATCATCGTCCGGCTGACCGGCAGCGCGTCGGCCATCTCACGTTCGGCGGGCAGGCGAGTACCGGCCGGCAGCCGGCCGTCCAGGACGAGCATCCGGATCGCGGCGGCCAGGTCCGCCGAGCCCTGGCGGGCCCCGCGGCGACGCCACTCGCCGAGCAGCCGGGCCAGTCGGAAGCCGGATATACGTCCACCTGGTGGGACGTCGTGGTTCATAAGGCCAATTATTGCGCATTGGCTCTGGAATACAAGGCCAATGGCGACGCAGGATGGCCACATGCTCGCCGCCCTCACCCAGGTCCCCGTCTCCGTGTCCCCCGTCCGCCGCCTCCCCCAGCTGTTCGCGGGCCTCTGGCTCTACGGCACGAGCATGGCGTTGCAGATCCGCGCGACCCTCGGCCTCGACCCCTGGGACGTGCTGCACGAGGGCCTCACGAAGCGCACCGGCCTGAGCTTCGGCACCATCACGGTCATCGTGGGCGCGCTGGTCCTGCTCTGCTGGATCCCCCTCCGCCAACGCCCCGGCGTCGGCACGGTCGCCAACGTCTTCGTGCTCGGCATCGCGGTCGACGTGACACTCGCCATCCTGCCCGCCCCGACCGAGCTACTCCCGCGCATCCTGCTCCTGGTCGCGGGCATCGTCCTGAACGGCCTGGCCTCCGCCGTCTACATCGGCGCCCGGCTCGGCCCCGGCCCGCGCGACGGCCTGACGACCGGCTTCTGCGCGCGGACCGGGACCTCGCTGCGCCTGGTGCGGACCGTGGTCGAGTTGACCGTGCTGGCCGGCGGCTGGCTGCTCGGCGGCACGATCGGCGTCGGCACGGTCCTCTACGCGCTGGCCATCGGCCCGCTCACCCAGGCGTTCCTCCCCCTGGTCACCTGGGCGAGTTCGCGACCCGCTGCCTGACCTCCGGGTACGCCACTCCCCGCGCCCGCAGCACCTCGGCCACGAGATCGCGACCGGCCAGCAGTCCCAGCACCAGGTGCTCCTTGCCGAGCGTCCCGTGGCCGAGGTCACGGGCCTCGAACAGGCTGCGCTGCAACGCCTTCTTCGCGTCCGCGTGGAACGGCAGATGTCCCCCGAACGGCCACCGCCGGCGCTTCGCCTCACCGGCCAGCGCCCCTTCGCCGAACGACCGCTCGACCGACGCCACCACCTGCCCGACGTCGATGCCCAGCCCCTTCAACGCGTCCGCGTCCGCCGTGCTGAGCCCGCCGTTGCGCCGGGCCTCCCGGAGGTCGGCCTCCAGCACGTCCCGCGACACGCCGAACCCGGCCAGCACGGGCGCGTCGAGCACCGCGAGCAGCAGGTGTTCCGGCCTGATCTCGCCCGCCGAGGCCCGTTCGGCCTCCTTGACCGCGCCCTCCACGGCCTGCCGGGCATCCCTGGTGAACCGTTCGCCGATCATCGACTCCCCCCGTGCTTCTTGTGGACGGCCTGCCTGCTCACGCCCAGCTCGGCCGCGATCTCCTGCCATGACCAGCCCCGGACGCGGGCGTTGCGCACCTGGACCGCTTCGAGCTGTTCGAGCAGCCGGCGCAGCGCGCCCACCGCCCGCAGCCCGACCTTGGGGTCCTGATCGCCCGCCGCCGAGGCGAGTTCCGTTGCCTCCGTCATGCCGTCAACTTTGGTTGACAACGAGCCTCTTGTCAACCCAGGTTGACGCCTAGGCTCGACACCGATGCCCGAGATCACCACCGCCGAGCACGCCGGCGTCGGCCTGGACGGCAGGCCCAGGCCCACCGAGGACCGGATCGTCGTGCTGGAGAACGCCGTGGTCGTACTGGATGGCGCGACGTCACCCACACCCCGTGAACGCGACGGCGGCTGGCACTCCCGCGAACTGGCGGCCGAGCTGCGCTCCCTGGAGCACGACCTGGCCGACGAACTGGCCGGAGCCATCGACCGACTGGCCACGAAACACGGCCTGACCCCGGGCGACTCGCCGTCCAGCACGGTCGCGATGGTCCGCTGGACCGACGACACCGTCGACGCCCTGGTGCTGGCCGACAGCCCCGTGGTGGTGTTCGGCGAACGCACCCACGTGCTGGCCGACCAACGGCTGCGGAACCTGCGCGGAAAAGTCGCCGAGATCACCGCCTGGCGGAACCGCGAGGGCGGCTTCTGGGTCGCCGAGGCCGACCCCGGGGCGGCCTACCGGGCGGTGCGGGGTTCGTGGCGACGTGACGAGGTGCACGCCGTCCTGCTCGCGACCGACGGTGTCTCGTGCGGGGTGGACGACTACGGCCTCTTCGCCGATTGGCAAAGCGTGTTGGACATCACGTCCGCGAATGGCCCGGACGCGGTGCTGGCGGAGATCCGGGCGGCCGAGGCGAATGACCCGGAACGGATCCGGTGGCGACGGTCGAAAGTGCACGACGACCAAGCGCTGGTGGTCGTGCGATTCGACCGTTGAACCGACGGGAAAACCCCGGAAAACAGAAAAGTCACACAAGCGGACCTGTGTGACTTTCCTGCTCAAGTGTGGTGGCCAGGGGCGGGGTCGAACCGCCGACCTACCGCTTTTCAGGCGGTCGCTCGTACCAACTGAGCTACCTGGCCAGGTAGCGGCCCGGCCGTACAGCCGAACAGCCTTGCGACCCAGACGGGACTCGAACCCGCGACCTTCGCCGTGACAGGGCGACGCGCTAACCAACTGCGCCACTGGGCCTTGCTTTACTACGTGCCCCCAACGGGATTCGAACCCGCGCTACCGCCTTGAAAGGGCGGGGTCCTAGGCCGCTAGACGATGGGGACCAGGTTCCTCCGGCAGCCTCTTGGGCCACCTTCTTCCCAGGCCCTCCACGCTGTCCGGTGGAAGCATCGTAAGCATAGGGCACATGTGCGGCTACTCCAAAACGGGGGTCGCACAAGTTGTTGACCTGCGATTCCTCCACCGTCAAGGTCGCCATGGAGCCCGGCCGACGGTCGTCGCACACCACTCGTCCGTGGCGACACCGGGCAGCACGAACCCGCCACACGTCGCCGCATCCGCTCCGGACCGCCGCAGCAAGAGCTCCGGGTCGATGCGCCGCCCGTCCGGCACCGCGCGAAACCACGGCGGGCCGCGCCGGAGCGGCCCGGTCCGGACGCACATGGCGGAGGGTGCGCGTCCCGACCGGGCCGACCGGCGTGACTACCGTTGCACGGGTGGTGTTCCCCCGTCCTCACCCGGTGACAGCCCGAGCATGTCGAGCAGCAGGCGACAGTCCTCGGCGCTGGTCGCGCCACGTGCCACGGACAGCCGCGCGCGGTGGACCTGTTCGTCCGAGATCCGCGATGGTTCACCGCTTCGCTGCACGGGCACCCCACCGCCCGGCCTCGACATGATGTCGTCCTGGTTCCACAGGAACTGACGTACTTCTAGGGACCCGCTCATGACGCCTCCCCGACTTGAGGTTGGCGCGAGGCTAAGCGAGCCCGTCGAACCGCCGCAGCCCCCCGCAGAGTGATTCCAAGGCAACGGAGTGTCACTTTCTGTGTAAACGACCTGGTGTCAAGCGGGCCGTGATGTGCTTGACGCGAACAACGAGAGGGTGGACCCATGACCGACCCGGACTCCCGTCCGCAGCCCGAAGGCACCCCGCCGACGGAGGCCACGGCTGCCGACTCCTCCCCGGCCGAGCCGACCTCCGAGGCCGTGAACGGCACCGGAGCGGCGACCGGCACCGAAAAGCCGGCCGATGCGCCGGCCGAGAAGACCACCGAAGAGGCCGCCGGAGCGTCGTCCCCGAGCGCCGCCGAGCCCACGAACGGCACCGCGACCCCGAATGCCGGGCCGAGCGCGCCGGTGGACCCGCAGCTGCTGTTCGGCAGCCTGTCGCTGTCCTCGATCGAGGCAGATATCGACCGGATGATGAACGACAAGATGACCGAGCTGGACGGGATGCTCGCCGGCCTGGAGCAGCTCGTCGTGCGACTGGAGGGCGAGATCACCGCGCTGGAAACCCCGCCGGATGATAGCCCTACCCCCTAGGGGTATACTCACGGTGACAGCCGAGAGGAACGAGGGGCCCATGTCCGTCACCACCACCTACACCGTCAGCGGCATGACCTGCGGCCACTGCGTCAGCTCCGTCACCGAGGAGCTGACCGCCGTGGCCGGTGTCACCGGGGTCGACGTGCAGCTCGCGAGCGGCGCGGTCACCGTGACCAGCACGCGCGAGCTGTCCCGGGACGAGGTGGACGCCGCCGTCACCGAAGCGGGTTACGAGCTGGTCGGCTGACATGACCGCTGACGTGTCCGCCACCCACCGCGTCGACCTGGCGATCACCGGGATGACCTGCGCGTCCTGCGCCAACCGGATCGAGCGCAAGCTGAACCGGCTCGACGGGGTGACCGCCTCGGTGAACTACGCGACCGAGAAGGCCAGCGTCGAGTTCCCGGCGGACACGACGGTGGCGGACCTGGTCTCCGCGGTCGAGGCGGCGGGCTACGCGGCCAGCCCGGAGCGGTCCGAGGAGGACCGGGCGGGTGAGCTGCGGGACCGGGTGACCGTCGCGGCGTTCCTGGGCGCGCCGGTCGTCGCGCTGAGCATGGTCCCGGCCTGGCAGTTCCCGGGCTGGCAGTGGTTCTCGCTGGCGCTGGCGAGCACGGTGGTGTGGGTGTGCGGCTGGCCGTTCCACCGGGCGGCGGCGGTCAACGCGCGGCACGGCGCGAGCACCATGGACACGCTGGTGTCGATGGGCGTCGTCGTGGCCTACCTGTGGTCGCTGTACGCGCTGGTGTTCGGCGAGGCGGGCGCGCTGGGCATGACGCACGGGTTCAGCCTCGTGCCGCGCCCGTCCACGACCGGCGACATCTACCTGGAAGTCGCGGTCGGCGTCACGGTGTTCCTGCTGCTCGGCCGCTGGCTGGAGGCCCGGTCGAAGCGCCGGGCGGGTGCCGCGCTGCGCGCCATGCTGGAACTCGGCGCGAAGGACGTCTCCGTGCTGGCGGACGGCGTGGAGACGCGCGTCCCGGTGAGCCGGTTGAAGGTGGGCCAGCGGTTCGTCGTTCGTCCGGGTGAACGGATCGCCACGGACGGCCTAGTCGTCGAGGGCGCGTCGGCGGTGGACCGGTCGATGGTGACCGGCGAGTCGGTGCCGGAGGAGGTCCGGGCGGGCGATCCGGTCGTCGGCGGCACGGTCAACGCGGGCGGGCGGCTCGTGGTCCGGGCCGAACGCGTCGGCCGGGACACCCAGCTGGCCCGGATGGCGAAGCTGGTCGAACAGGCCCAGTCGGGCAAGGCTCAGGTGCAGCGGCTGGCGGATCGCATCTCGGCGGTGTTCGTGCCGGTCGTGCTGGGCATCGCCGTGCTGACGCTGGCCGGCTGGCTGCTGGCGGGCCGGCCGCTGGAGTTCGCGGTGACGGCCGCGGTCGCGGTGCTGGTGATCGCGTGCCCGTGCGCGCTGGGCCTGGCGACGCCGACCGCGCTGCTGGTCGGCACGGGCCGGGGCGCGCAGCTCGGCATCCTGGTGAAGGGCCCGGAGGTGCTGGAGTCGACCCGCCGGGTGGACACCGTCGTGCTGGACAAGACCGGCACGGTCACCACGGGCCGGCTGGAGCTGGTGGACGTGATCCCGGCGGACGGCGTGACCCGCGCGGAGCTGCTGACCGTGGCGGGCGCGGTGGAGGTCGCCTCGGAGCACCCCATCGCGGCGGCGATCGTGCGCGGGGCCCGAAGTGAAATCCCGAAGCTGCCGGACGTGACCGGGTTCGCCAACCGGGAGGGCCTGGGCGTCACGGCGACCCTGGACGGGCGTCGGGTGACGGCCGGGCGGCTGGTGGAGCTGTCCGGGATCCTGCTCGACCAGGCCACCCAGGAGCTGGAGAAGGGCCGCACGGTGGTCGCGGTGGCGGTGGACGGCGAGCCGCTGGGCCTGCTGTCGGTCACCGACACGGTCAAGCCGACCAGCGCTCAGGCCGTCCGGGAGCTGCGGGAGCTGGGTCTGCACCCGGTGCTGCTGACCGGCGACCACCAGACCGTGGCGGAGGCCGTGGCGGCCGAGGTGGGCATCGACGAGGTGGTCGCCGGGGTGCTGCCCGCCGGGAAGGTCGAGGTGGTGCGGCGGCTCCAGGCCGAAGGCCGGGTGGTGGCGGTGGTGGGCGACGGCGTGAACGACGCGCCCGCGCTCGCGGCGGCCGACCTGGGGCTGGCGATGGGCACCGGCACGGACGTGGCGATCGAGGCGGGCGACCTGACGCTGGTGCGGGGCGACCTGCGGTCGGCGGCGGACGCGATCCGGCTGTCCCGGCGGACGCTGCGCACCATCAAGGGAAATCTTTTCTGGGCGTTCGCCTACAACGTGGCGGGTTTGCCACTGGCCGCCCTCGGATTGCTGAATCCCATGCTCGCGGGGGCCGCGATGGCGTTCTCCAGCGTCTTCGTGGTGACCAACAGCCTGCGGCTGCGCGGGTTCAAGCCGTCGACCACCTGAAGTTTTCGGGTCAACCCACTCCCCAGGCCCACGTGCACGTGCAACAATCCGAATTGCTGACACACCCCCGGTCAGCGCCTGTGGAGATCCCCTCCGGCCCCCGCGTTCCTCCCCCTGGCGCGGGGGCCTCTCCATGCACACGAGTGTGACGCAGGCCACAGTTTGCCGCGTTCCGCAACGCAACCGTTATCGTTGCGCGGTGGCTCTTGGATCCTTGGGACGCAACAAGTCCGGCCGGCACCGCCCTCCTGCCAAGGAGCTGGAGGAAGCCCTGCCCGACGAGGAGCTGACCTCCTACCTGGCGGCACTGGCGCCGGAGACCGACGTCGAGACCACCGGGTCCGGCGGCAGCTTCGGCAACGCGCAGGTCTACCAGCTCCGGCTCCAGCTGATGGCGAACGAGCAGCTGAAGGAACTCGCCGCCGAGCGGCAGACGTCACCGCAAGCGCTGGCGACCGAATGGGTCATGCAGCGCCTGGAGTGGGAGGCCCGCCAGCGCGGCTACTAGCCCGCTCCCCAACCTCCGCACGCACCGACTTTCCCGAACGCGACAGGCCCCCGACCACGTGTGGTCGGGGGCCTGTGTCACGTTGAACGGTGGTCAGACCTTGCGCACGTTCTGGGCCTGCGGACCCTTCGTGCCCTGGCCGATCTCGAACTCGACCCGCTGGTTCTCCTCCAGGGTCCGGAAGCCCGCGCCCTGGATCTCCGAGTAGTGGACGAACACGTCCGGCCCGCCGTTCTCCTGGGCGATGAAGCCGAAGCCCTTCTCGGAGTTGAACCACTTGACAGTGCCCAGTGCCATGTACCTGCCTCCATCGCAGGAAAGCTTGGGGCTGCACCATGCAGCCCCGGCCGTCCCGGGGCGTATCCCCCCGCCGCCTCCAGCAGGGAGCGCACGCCCGCGTGTCGTTCCGCGAGCGTGAGACACGAACACAGAAACCACGGCCTGCGCAGGCGAGCGTATCGGTTGACCACGCCCAGCACTACCACCGAACCAAAGGCGGATGAACTCTCGGTGCGCCACTTCTCGGTGACCTGCGGTGGTTCCGGCAACTTCACCCTTCTCGATCACCGAACATCCCATCAGCCCAACGCACCGACCCGAACGGCCCGCGGATCGTCGTGACGTCGAGCCAAACCCCTAGGGCAACCGGGAACGGCGTGGCACGACGCCCAGTCCCAGCCGCCGGATCGCCTGGTTCACATGGCCTTCCGGCACGCCCCAGCGGATCGGTGGCGGCACCAGCAGGCCGGCGACCCGGACGGTGCGCAGCAGCGCCGTGGCGGCCGGTTCCGGGTACCCGCGGTGGCCGTGGACCGCGATCGCCCACGGCGGCAGCACGGAGTACGCGAGGTGGCCGAGCAGCGGCTCGTAGACGCCGACGCCGAACCGGAGCACGCCCTTGAGCGGCGGGCGGTGCAGAAACCGGTACACGATCTCGGAATCGTCCGTCCGGCGCAGTTCCGGCAACATCTCGGCGAAGTAGTCGGCCATCTCCTTGGCGCTGCCCGGCACCTCGTCCGGGTGCAGGCCGACCAGTTCGGCGGTGCGGCGCTGCTCGTCGTAGTAGCGGTCCACCTGGGCATCGGTGAGGCGGTAGCCCGCGCGGCGCAACACGGTCAGGAACGAGTGCACCTCGGCGCAGTGCACCCACAGCAGCAGTTCCGGCTCGTCGACGCGGAAACTGCGGCCGTTCTCGTCCTTCGCACGCAGCATCCGGTGCACGGAACGGACTTTCGCCGCCGCCGCGTGCACTTCTTCAGTGGTGCCGTAGCTGGACTTGCCGACGAAACCGGCCGTGCGCGCCAGGCGTCCCAACGGATCCTGCTGGAAGTTCGAGTTCTGCACGACCCCCGCCACGGCCTTCGGGTGCAGTGACTGGAGGTAGAGGCCGGCGATTCCGGCGATCCACATCGCCGGGTCGGCGTGCAACTGCCAGGTCACCGTGCCCGGCCCGAGGATCCCCACATCCGCCGACATGAACCGATGGTGTCACAGGGAGCGCGCAGACCGGGACGAGTACCGTGCCGCAATGGTGCGGGGCAAGCGAGTCGCGGTCCGAGTCGACCTGCACCGCGCCGGCCCGGACCGCAGCGGCCGACCCGCCGGAAGCCGCGGACTCGTAACACCCTTAGCCGCGTGAACGATTCCACGTGACCACCTAGGTGTTCCGTCTGGAGCGGGTAGATGAGCAGGGTCGGCCGTGTCACCTTCGCCGGAACGGCAGGCGTGTTGGCGTTCGGAGCCCTGCTGATCATGGTGCTGACGGTGAACGAGCCGCGCCCGGTGGACATCCGCCGGATAGACCTGAGCCCGCCCAGACCGGGCATGCTCAGCGCCAGCCACACGACCACCATCAAGGTCCAGCCGTCCACGACGACCCTGGTGGTGGTCGCTCCACAACCGCTGCCGCCGCCGGTCACGACGACCGAACCACCACCTCCGGTCACCACCACAACAACGGTCACCACGCCGCAGCGCCCGACCCGGTCGACCCAGCCGACGCGCACCACCCGGCCGACGCGCACCACGTGGCCGGACCCGGACGACTACTTCTGTGACGACAACTACATCACCCGCCGTACGTGCGCGACAAGTGCCGGTGGCTGCACGACCGGGGCATCACCCGCATCGAGGTGCAGGGCTGGGACCGGCACCGCCTCGACACCGACTTCGACGGCATCGCCTGCGAGTACGACGACTAGGAGTGCTCCGTCGGACGCAGCCGGTCGATCGCCCCGCCGACCCGGTCCGCGAGCAGGCCCACCGCGCCGACCGCCCGGCTCACCGGGTCGTCCTCCGCGCTGCCCAACGCCTTCGCCCGCAGGTAGCCGGCCTTCACGTCGGCCCACCGCCGGGCCTGTTCCGGGGTGAGCGTGCCGCGCAGTTCGGCCAGCTTCAACAGGTTCGCCTCCGCGCCGGACGTGAGGGTCTGCGCCTCGCCGAGGTAGTGGTCGTCCAGGACGGCCATCAGCTCGGCGTCGTTCATCACCGGCACGACCTTCTCCGCCAGCTTGTTCATGTTCCGGTAGGAGCCCTGGAGCTGGAACGGCGGCTCGGTGCGGGACGCGTCGGACTGGGCCGCCGAGGCGATGTACGCCTGGTTGTTGGCCAGCACGACCTCCTGCACCCGCAACAGCTTCCGCAGCACGGCCAGCACCTGCTCCAGCTCGACCGGCGTGTACGGGTGCGCCAGCCGGTCCGCCCGGACCTGTTCGCCGCGCGCCATCCGCACCAGCAGCTCCACGTCACCGCGGTCCCTTGTGGACAGCGGGGCGAGGACCGCGTTGGAGGTGAGCGAGTTCTCGATGTAGCTCAACGCGAACAGCTCTTCCCGGCCGGACAGCACATCGCCGAGGTTCCACACGTCGGCCCGGTTGGCGAGCATGTCGGGGATCCGGAACCGCTGCCCGGACTCGGTGTACGGGTTGCCCGCCATGCACACCGCGAACCGCTTGCCGCGCAGGTCGTACGTGCGGGTGCGGCCGTCCCAGACGCCTTCCATCCGGCGCTGCGCGTCGCACAGCGAGATGAACTTCTGGAGCAGTTCCGGTGACGTGTGCTGGATGTCGTCCAGGTAGAGCAGGACGTTGTTGCCGCCCTCCAGGGCGAACGAGATCTTCTCCACCTCCTGTCGGGCGGTGGCGTTCGGCGCGTCCGCCGGGTCGACGCTGGTCACGTCGTGGCCCAGGGACGGCCCGTTGACCTTGACGAACACCAGGCCCAGCCGGTTGGCCACGTACTCCATGAGGGTGGTCTTGCCGTAGCCGGGCGGGGAGATGAGCAGCAGCAGGCCCATCTGGTCGGTGCGCTTCGAGTCGCCGGTCGCGCCCAGCTGCTTGGCCAGGTTGTCGCCGATCAGCGGCAGGTAGACCTCGTCCAGCAGCCGGTTGCGCACGAACGCGCTCATCACCTTCGGCTGGTACTCGTCCAGCCGCAGCCGCCGCTTCTCCTGTGCCACCAGGTCGTTGCGGCGCTTCTGGTACGCGCGGAACGCGGGCACCCGCTCCTCGCGGAACCGGCGGGTGCGGGCGAGCAGCTCGTCCAGCCGGACGTCCAGCTTGCGGTCGGCGATCCTCGGGTGCGTGCCGAGCAGGCCGTCCACAGTGGACTGGAGTTGGGCGGACGACTCGTAGCGCGGCAGGTCGCGGCACAGTTCCAGGGCGATCGCCTCGGGCAGGTCCGGTTCGGCCCGGCCGCCCAGGAACGCCTCGTACCAGCCCGCGACCAGGTCCCGGCGGTCGTCCGGGTCGGGGAACGCGCGCAGGTCGTCGTCGAACTCCTTGCGGTTGCCCAGCGCCCGGTGGAACGCCTCGGTGAGCGCACGGGCGGCGGCACTGGTCGCGAACCCGGCGGGCGTGCCGCACAGCTCCTCGAACAGGTACTCGCCGGCCAGCGGTTCGCCCACCGCTTCGGCAAGTTCGGCGCACAGTTCGTCAATCGCGTTGGTGTGCCCGAAGATCGTGCGCGCCCGGCCGAGCGACGTGGCCCGCCGCGTCCACCGGTTCCGGTCTTCGTCGCCGGTCCGCGCCCAGAACAGCTGTGCGGCGGCCCGTGCCGACGGCGGGTAGCGCAGCACGCCCGCGCCCGCGTGCAGGCGCAGCAGGACGTCCAGGATCCGCGCGGCGTCGTGGTCGTGCACACCGCGCTCGTAGCCCTCGTCCAGGCGGCTCTCGGCGACCTGGCGGACCAGGTCGGGCAGCCGGCCCTCGGTCGCGGCGGCGTGCAGGCCGGGCAGCGGGTGCTCGGCGAGGATCGACGCGGCCAGGTGCTCCGCCCGGTACACCTCGGGCGACTCGGACACCACGAGCTGGTCCCAGAACGGTTTGGTGGCCGCGAAATCCGGGTCCCGCACGGGCGCGCGGAAGTCGGTTCCGGTGATGGCGAACGACAGCCCGCCGTCCTTCGGCACCAGCGTGAGGTCCAGCGGCTGGGTGTTCACCGCGAACCGGTGCCGGCCCAGCCTGATCGTCTCGCCGTCGAACAGGTCCAGCCGGTCCCGCAGCGCGCGGCCCGCCTCCTGCCGCGCGGCGAGCACCCGTCCGGCCAGCTCCTCGGCCCGCACCTGGTCGCCGAGTTCGCGCAGTTCCTCGGCCACACCGCGGATCTTGGCGACCATCGGGTCGGACGCGAAGTAGGTGTTGACCTCGTCCAGCGACCCGAGTGAGGCGACCCGGCGGGTGACACTGGCCAGGATCCGGTCGGCCGATTCGGCGAGCCGGTCCGCGCGCCGCG
Source organism: uncultured Saccharothrix sp. (assembly GCA_965995405.1). Taxonomy (GTDB): domain Bacteria; phylum Actinomycetota; class Actinomycetes; order Mycobacteriales; family Pseudonocardiaceae; genus Actinosynnema. The sequence goes on along the minus strand of CBHFOL010000024.1, from coordinate 17,122 downwards.
CCTGATCGTCCAGCAGCGCCTGCTTGCGCGAGGAGAACGCCTCGTAGACGTCGGTCCGCTTGGCGCCCAGTTGGCCCAGGAAGTCGTCGAACTCGCCGAACCGGGACTCCAGGTTCTCCAACTGGAGCAGCAGCCTGCCGAGCTGTTCGTCGCAGCGTTGCGGCGTGTCCGCGACCGCGAGCGCACCCGTGACGGCCTGGCCCAGCAACGCGAACTCGGCGGCGAACTCGGCCCGTCCCTCGGTGGCCAGCAGGTCGCGGCGGCGGCCGTCGACGGTGGCGCGGGCGCGGTTCAGCCCGCCCAGCACCTCGCCGATGCGTTCCAGGATCGACGTGCGCACGGTGGCGTCGGCGATGTCCAGCGACCCGACGACCTCGGTCAGCACCTCCAGGCCGCGCTGGCGTTCGGCCAGTTCGTCGGTGACCGGCTTGGCCTCGGCGACCGTGCGGATCGTCTCCGCCTTGCCCACCAACGCTTCCACCTGCTCGTGGTAGCCGGTGAACGCGTCCTCCCGCCGCAGGTGCTCCACCGCGCGCTGCGCCGTGGAGCCGAGTTCGACGTCGAGTTGCCCGTCCAACTCCTCGATCCGGGCCAGGTCGACGTACCGGAGTTCCTTGAGCGTGACCAGATGTCCTTGCGCGCCGCGGAGATCCGCCAGCTGGCGCACCCAGGCGTCCGCGCTGACCGGCACCTCGCCACGCGTGCGGCGGATCATCGACGCGACGCTCTCGCCCGCCTCGGCCAGCGCTGCGGCGGCCTGGTCGGTGAGCGCCTGCACGGTCTCGAACTCGTCCAGCACCTGCTCGGCGGTGGCCCGCAGCTCGGTCAGCGGGGTGCGCAGGTCACCCAGGTCCGACTCGCCGAGCCAGTGGTAGGTGTCGAAAACCCTGGTGCACGAGGCGATCAGGTCCTCGAAGACCGGCACAGACGCGGCCATCTCGCCGACCACCCGGGTCACCGACAGGCAGTCCGAGATGCCGCGCACCAGGTCCGCGTTGCCGACCTTCTCCAACGGCCCGGTGCCGACCGGCTGCGCGGCGGCGTAGGTGTCGGACAGGTACGGCGTCTGCCACACCTGCATCGGGTGCACCCGGGTCGGTTCCTCGGACAGCGCGCGGAAGATCACCAGCGTGCCGTCGTCGAACAGCGAATACCCGTGGCAGGACAACGGGTTCGTGACTTCCTTGCGGATCACGTTGTAGGGCAGCAAGAGCGACCGGCCGTCGCGGCGGGCGTGGAAGACGTAGAGCACGTCCTCGCCGTTGGTGGACCGGATGACCCGCTCGAACTCCAGCTCGGCGACCTCGGTGTCGAACGTCTTGCTGACGCCCGTGGCGAGGTAGTAGCCGCCGGGGAAGATCAGGCCCTGGTCCTCCGGAAGCCGTTGGCACGCCTGGCCGATGCCGTCCAGCCGCACGACGCCCTTGGTGCGGGTGTTGAACACCAGGTGCCGCCACGCGGTCTCGTTGTACGGGCGGATGCGCAGCAGGATCAGCACACCCACCCGCGCGTACTCGACGTCCGCGTCGGCCAGCGACTGCAACGGCTCGTCCACCGGCTCGCGGTAGACGCCCTCGCCGGTCTCGGTGTTGTTCTCCACCTTGATGGTGAGGTCGCCGCCGACCGTCTCCACGAAGACCTCGTCCTCGATGGAGATGTGCGGGTGCCGGCCGAGCACGTGGTGCTCGCGCGCGGTGGGCGTCCACTCGAAGTCGTGCGACGGCGGGAAGACGTGGTCGCGTTCGCCCCGGTTGTCCAGGTACTTCACCGAACCGTCGGCGCCGACCTGCCAGCGCAGCACCCGGATGTCCGTGGTGCGCGCGCCGGTCTGGAACACCGCGAGCAGCTTGCCCTCGACGCGCCGCAGCTGCATCAGCCGGGTGTCCCGGTAGTACCGGTACAGCTCGGCGAAATCCCGTTCGAACTGCGGATCCCGCAGCAGGCCGGGCAGTTCGTCCCGCGCGTCCTCGAACCGGAACGCGTCGCCGTCCCGCGTGAAGCGGTGCAGCGAGAACACGTCGTCGACCGTGGTCTCCGGCTTCAGGCCGATGAACACGTTGTAGCCGAACAACATCAGCCCGGCGATCTGGACGACATCCCGAGGCACGCAGTTGTTCTCGGTGCGGATGCGTTCCGTGCCGAGCAACGTCAACTCGGCGCTGCCGAACACCTCCAGCCGCCGCGTGTTGAGCGCCTCGGCCCGGCTCGCGAGCCCGGCCGCCTGGTCGGCGAGCCGGGCCTTGAGCACCTCGTAGGTGCCCGCGTCGAGGGTCGCGGTCACGACTGGGCGGCCAGCGCGGCCACCGGCCGTTCGGCGACACCGAGCCGCTGCGCGGCGGCCAGCAGTTCACGCAGCTTGCCCTCGTCCGGGCCGCCCGCGTTGATCAGCTTGAGCAGCACGGCGGACACCGTGAGGTTCTTCAGGTCGTTCGTGCCGAACGAGCCCAGGATGTCGCCGATGTCCTTGGTGAAATCGGCGGAACCGTTCAGCCACGACCGGCCCAACGTCTGCGCGACGTCGGAGTGCCCCACGAACCCGTCCACGGCCTTGCCCGCCGAGATCGCGCCGACCACCCGGTCGAAGAACAGGCTGTCCCCGCCCACGATGTCGATGTCGGCCTTCTCCAGCCCGGCCGCGAGCACCTTGGCCTGCGCCTCGGCGACCTGCCGCTGCACGTCGATCCCTGCCAGCCGCACTTCCTTCTCGGTCTCCAGCCGGAGCCGGTACTCCTCGTGCTCGCGGGTCGCGTCGTCCAGCGCGGCCATGGCGTTCGCCTTGTCCGCCAAGCCTTCCGCCTCGCCCTTGAGCTTCTCGCGGATCGCCTCGGCGATGACGAGCGCCTTCTCCCGCTCCACCACGGCCTCCGCGCGGCCGACCTTCTCGATCGCCTCCGCACCACGTTCCCTGACCTGCACGTCGGCCAGGCCGGACGCGGCGGCCTCGGCCTGCTTGCCCTCGGCGAGCCGGATCATGGCGCGGGTGTCGAGTTCGGCGGCCTGCTGCCGGGCCTCCGCGAGCAGCAGTTCCTCGCGGGCCTTGAACTTCGCCGCCGCCTCGGCCGCCTCCGCCGCCTTGATGTCCTTGACCAGGTGCTCCTGCGCCTCGGCCTCGGCCTGGATGACGGTGGTCTGACGCAGCCGCTCGGCCTCCTCGACCGCGCGCAGCCGCTTGATGTTCTCCTCCTGCTCGGCCACGGTCTTCTCCACCGCGATCCGTTCCCGGACGACCTCGGCGATGGCCCGCTTCTCGCCCTCAAGCTCCTTGTCCTTGGAGATCCGGGACAGCTCGGTCTCCCGCTCGCGGCCGATGACCTCCAGCTGGCGGTCCTTCTCGATGCGCTCGGTCTCGATCGCGATCACGCGTTCGCGGTTCTTCTCGGCCACCGCGATCTCGCGCGCCTTGTTCTCGTTCTGGATGCCCAGCTGCTCGTCGGTGCGGATGCCCGCGGTGCTCGCCTTGAGCCGTTCCTCGGCCTGCACCTTGGAGATCTCGGCTTCCTCGCGGGCGCGCATGGTCTCCACCTCGCGCCGCTGCTTGATCTCCGCGTCCGCCTGCCGGCGCTCCAGCTCCAGGATCGCCTCCCGCGCCTCGACGTTCTGGCGGGTGATCTCCTTCTCCTCGCCGCGCTGGTACTCGTTGGTGCGCACGTGCTCGATCGCGGTCAGCTCGGTGATCTTGCGGATACCCTGCGCGTCCAGGATGTTCCCCGGGTTGAGCTGCTGCATCGGCGTCTGTTCCAGGAAGTCGATCGCCGCGTCCTCCAGGCTGTAGCCGTTGAGGTCGGTGCCGATCACCTGGATGATCTGGTCGCGGAACTCGTGCCGCTTGGTGTAGAGGTCGACGAAGTCCAGCTGCTTGCCGACGGTCTTGAGCGCCTCGGAGAACTTGGCGCTGAACAGCTCCTGGAGGGTCGACTCGTCGCTGGCGCGCGCGGTGCCGATGGCCTGCGCGACCTTGATGACGTCCTCCACGGTCTTGTTGACCCGCACGAAGAACGTGATCCGGATGTCGGCGCGGATGTTGTCCTGGCAGATCAGGCCCTCGTTGCCGGCACGGCGGATCTCGATCGTCTTCACCGAGATGTCCATCGTCTCGGCCCGGTGCAGCACCGGAAGCACGATCGCGCCGGTGAACGTCACGTCCACTTTGCGCACCTTCGAGATGATCAGCGCCTTGCCCTGCTCCACCTTTCGGAACAGCCGGCTGACCAGGATCAGCAGTGCGATCAGGATGACGACGGCGACGGCGATCAAAATGCCGAAGCCGGTGGTGATGACGTCCATCAGTGCTCCTGCGGCGGGTAGGAGGGGATCGGGGCGACCCAGAAGAACTCGCCCTCCTGGTCGTAGTCGAAGATCAGCGCTTGGACGCCGGAACGCAGGTCGTCGTTCCCCGGCTGGCGCACCTGGATGATCGCGGAGGAGCCGTCGGCGGCGGTCACCTCGGCCTGCCCGAAACTCTGGGTGACCGTGCCGGTGCGGATCACGCAGACCAGGCCGACGAAGTCACCGCGCGAGGCGGGCTCGGTCGTGGGGAACAGACGGCGCAGCGGGATCACCGCCATCCGTGCGACGAGGTAGCCGACCACCAGCGACCCGACCAGGATCGCGATGTCGAACCCGTCGACCAGCGTCGTCCCGACCAGGCACGCGAACCACGCGACCGGCACCAGCAGGGAGACCACCACGCTGGACGGCACGCCGCCCAGGCCGTAGGCGAGTTCGACCCCGCCGTCCAGGTCGACGCCGAACGCGGCGAGGAGCCAGAACAGCACGACGACGGCGAGCAGGATCGACAGGATCGCGGTGGGGAAGGCGAGCGCGGCCGTGACGAAGTCGCCCAACTGCTCCCCCTTCCGGTTTCCGGGACTCTAACCCGTGAAGTGCGGAGATCGCGGGCGAACCACGCAACGTGACGACAATGTCACGGAATCAGTGCACCAGCAGCCCGGACACCCGCGTGTCGGGGTTCCCGCCGTAGCTCACGACCGCGCCCGCCTCGTGCGGCATGGACCGGATGCTCATCCCGGCGAAGCCCTCGTCGGTGACGAACCAGCCCCACGTGGTCAGCCATGGCCGGTCGTCGCCGGGCACGGTGTCCGGCGTGGGCCGCACCCGTTCCTGGAGCACGAACGGCCGGCCGCGGCTGTCGTCGAGCAGGTCCCGCCAGGTCCGGTCGTCGAGCAGCCAGCCGGCGTGCACGTCGGTGCCCGCGAATTCGCCCGCCGCCTTGAGGATCAGGTTCTCGCGGTGCTCGCGGGCGTGGTCGGGGTCGACGTCGGTCACCGCACGGGTCCACGGCAGCAGCCGGTCGACCAGCGCGAGTTCGTTGTCCGCCAACCGGTCCCGGTGTCGGGACAGCAGGGCGAGGGTGGACTTGTTGCCGTAGAGGTAGCTCGACAGCGGCGTGAAGACCTCGGTGCGGGTGGCCCGGCGGAACGCGTCGGCGTGCCCGACGGCGTTGCGCAGGGAGAAGAAGCGGACGGCGACGTCGAGCCGCGTGCCGTTGAGGTGGAGGAAGCCGTTGCGCTCGGTCACGTCCTCCAGTTCGCCGACCAGGACGTCCACGCCGAACCGCGCGCAGGATTCCCGCAGTGCGGCGAAACCCTTGCCGAACTTCCGCGACATCCCGTTCGCCTCCAGGAAGCCGACCGTCCCGGAACCGATGGCGCGCAACAGCTTCTCCACCGGGTGCACGAAGGACAGCCCGTGCTCCCGGACGAATCCGGCCAGCTCCGGCGTTTCGTGGATGGCCCGCGCGACGTCGCCGAGGTCCCGCCCGCCGAGCTGGCTGCCGGAGTTGAACTCCAGCAACCGGAACCCGTCTGCGACCCGGTAGATGTCGGCGCGACCGTGGAAGGGCGGTCGTTCGGCGGACATCAGCGCGGCCTGTTCCGGCGGGATGCCCAGCGTCTCGGCGAATCGCACCAGGCTGCCGCCGAACAGCCGTTCGGGCAGGGAGACGAGGAGGTCGAAGAACGCGCGGATGTCGGTGGCGACCCGTTCGGCGACGTCCCGTTCCAGGAAGAACGGCCGTGACACCAACCGTTCGCCGTAGACGGCGTGGACGGCGGGCGGGAGTTCGAGCCGCCCCATCACCCCGTGCAGGCTCTCGTCGGACAAGAACGCCTGCGTCACGCGATCGGTCACAGCAGCTCCTTCGTCGCCGCACATGATGTCGGAGCAGGCGATCCCGGACGCTGCGGACTCCCGCTGCGATCAGCCGAACATCCCGCGCAACACGGTCCGCATCGACTCGACCGGCGCGAAGTCCGCCTGCGGGTTGGCCAGCTGATTGGTCAGCAGCCCGTCGATGACCGCCAACAACAGCCTCAGGTCCCGCACCGGATCGGCCGACCCCAGGGCGGCGACGATCGGCACCGCCCACTCCGCGATCTTCCGGTGTCCCTCGGCGATCCGCCGTCCCAACTCGGGGCGGACACCGGCTTCCACGAAGACGGCGTGCCGAGCCAACGTGATAGTCCGCTCGCGGGCCAGTTCGTCCACCATCCGCCCGGCCGCGACCGCGAACGTGTCGGGCGTCGACACGTCGGCGGCGAGCTTCCCCCAGATCTCGGTCTCCCGTTCCAACAGCCGTTCCAGCACGCCGCCGACCAACGCGTCCCGGGTGCGGAAGTGGTTGGAGGTGGAGCCCTCCGGCAGCCCGGCCAAGGCGTCGACCGCCCGATGCGTGAGCCCGCGCGGCCCCGCCGTGCCCAGCACCCGGATAGCCGCGTCGAGCACCTGTTGCCGCCTCGTCACAGGTCGCCACACTACACCCGTAGTGCTCGTGACTACAGCTGTAGTACCGTCGTCGGCATGAGAGCAGCAGTGATCGGAGGAGGCATCGGCGGCTTGACTGCGGCCATCGGCCTGCGCCGGGCGGGCTGGGACGTGACGGTCTACGAACGCTCCGAAGCCCTCCCCACCACCGGAACCGGCCTGGGTATCTGGCGCAACGCCATCAAGGCCCTGGACAGCGTCGGTCTGGGCGACCGGGTTCGTGCGGCAGGCCGCCGGCAACCCGAAGGCACACTCCGCAGGCCGGACGGCACCGTCATCGGCCCCCTGCGCGCCGACGTGCACCTGGTGACCCGTCCTGCGCTCCTGGCGGTCCTGGCCGACGCCCTACCCGCCGACACGATCCGGTTCGGCGAGACCATGACGTGGCAGGAGTGCGACCACGACCTGGTGGTAGCGGCGGACGGCATCAACAGCGCGACCCGACGTTCCCTGTTCGGCGTGGACGTGCGGAAGTCCGGGGCCATCGGTTGGCGCGGCACGGTGGACCTCAAGGTCGAGGCCGGCGTGGAAACGTGGGGCAAGGGCGCGAAATTCGGCGTGACCCCACAGGCCGACGGCAGAACCAACTGGTACGCCCTGACGGGCCCCGATGCGGACCTGACCACCACGTTCCAAACCTGGCACGCCCCAATCCCCCAAATCCTGGCGCAATCGCCAAACCCCCTACGCAATTCCCTGGACTACGTGCCTTCACTACCGTCCTACTACCAGGACCGGACAGTCCTATTGGGCGACGCAGCACACGCCATGACCCCGGACCTGGGCCAAGGCGCCTGCCAGGCGATAATCGACGCGATAACCCTGACCACCCACCTGCGCACCCACGACGTCCCCACGGCCTTGAAAACCTACAACCAAACCCGCCGCCGCCCGACCCAACGCATGACCAAACAATCCCTGACCCTGAACCGCCTGGCCAGAATGCGCCACTTCACCGGCGTCCGCAACGGGGCACTAAAAGCAGCCCTGCTCCTCCAACCCCGCCAAGCCACGCCGAGTTGGAGCGAAGACCTGGAACCCGACGAACTGGCCGGCTGACCTCACGACAACTTGCCGGCTTTCTTCGACCGAGGCCCCGAAGGCGGCGGGACAACCGGTCCGATATCCCCGTCAGGCGCGACATCAAGATCGACAATCACCGGCGCATGATCACTGGGCCCGGTCCCCTTACGCGCATGCCGATCCACCCAAGCAGCCCGAACCCGCCCGGCAACGGAGTCGGAGGTCAGCACCAGGTCGATCCGCATGCCGAGATCCTGATGGAACATCCCGGCCCGGTAATCCCAATAGCTGAAGACCCGCTCATCAGGCCACCGCTCCCGAACAACATCCCGCAACCCCAACGCCCGCAACGCCTCCCGCTCGGCAGCGGTCACATGCGTATGCCCGACAAACGCGGCAGGATCAAACAAATCCCCGTCCGCAGGCGCAACATTGACATCCCCGCAGACCATCACCTCCCCACCCTCCCCGCGCAGAGCTTCCCGCAACGCCCCCATCCACTCCAGCTTGTACTGATAATGATCAGACCCGACCTCCCGCCCATTGGGAACATAAACCGAATAGACTCGAACCCCACCACAGGTAGCCGCCACCGCACGCGCCTCGGGATGCGGAAACCCAGGAGCCCCGACCATCCCCGTGACCACATCGCCCAACCCGATCCGGGACAATATGGCCACCCCATTCCACCGCCCTTCCCCGTGGACAGCAGCCTCATACCCCCGCTCTACCAACGCGTCCCCCAACAAGGCACCGAAAGCCTCGTCGGAAACCTTGGTCTCCTGCAAACAAACAACATCAGGAGCCCGCTGATCCAACCAGGGCAACAACCGGGGAACCCGCTGCTTGACAGAGTTGACATTCCAAGTGGCCACCCGCATACGCCCAACGTAGCGACCCCACCCCCGCCTCGCCACGCTCGGCCGCACCCGCTCCGGGGTGCCCCGGCGCAACATTCACCCGGATGCGCGCACTGTGTCCCCCACCCCGGTAGCCCTTGGGCCTTCACACACTCCTGTGTGTGTCAGTACACTCTGACACATGGAACCCGGCACAGAAGTCACGAGGATGCCCCTCCTTGAGGAGGACGAGAAGCTCGCCCTCAAGGGCCTCGTGATCAACCGTCCGGCCGGATACCTCCTGTTCAAGGAGGGCGAGCAGACCACCGAGACCTACGTGATCCTCAAGGGGCACGTGAAGGTCACGTCGGGCGGTCCCGACCGGGTCATGGGTATCCGGGGGCCGGGCGAGGTGGTCGGTGAGATGTCGGCACTCGACGGCCAGCCCCGATCGGCCGACGTGTGGGCGATGGAGGAGATCCAGGTCAAAGTCGTGTTGCAGCGCGAGTGGATCGCATTCCTGTACAGCAGGCCTCGGGTGTTCCACGCGCTGGTCCAGGCACTGAGCGGTCGCCTCCGCGAGTCCACGACCAAGCAGTCGGAGGCGAGTTGGTTCGGCACCGAACAGCGACTCGCGAAAGGCTTGCTGGAACTCAGCGAGAAGTTGGGCAGCGCGGAAGCGGACGGCATCGTCATCCGCGGCGTGTCGCAGCACGAGTTGGCCGGGTTGGTCGGAGCGAAGAAGCGCGATTCGATTTCTCCGGTGATCCGTGTATTCCGTGATCAGCGACTTCTGAGCACAGGGCGACAGTTGTTCGTGATCCACGACCTGGACCGCGTGCGAAAGATCGCAGAGGGTAGCGCGACGGCCCTGGAAGGTACGGAGTAAGAAGGTGATCACGATGACCAGACGATTCGCCGGTGCGCCGATTTCCGCCGGGGCACATCACCGGCATACGAGTTCGGTCTCGCCATGACCGCCGACGGAATCACGGTGGACTCGTCCCGCATTTCCGACTACGGCATCGGCCACACCGTCCGCGGCACCGCGTTGTTCATCGACGTCCGCAAGTCGTCCCAGATCATCGACTTCGTGGAGCGGCACTACGGCCCGGAGGCCGCCACCGCGCTGTTCATGAACTTCCTGGTCGGCGTGATGACGACGATCGACGGGCCGACCGTCTACGAAAGCGGCCCGAGCGGCGACGCCGTGCTCGCGCTGTTCACCGGCACGGCGAGCGCATCCGATGCGATCGACGCCGCAGGTCGGGCCATTGAATTCCTGCGCACCGAATTCCTGGCGGACAACCGCCACTACCTGACGTGCACCGGAACCTGCGATATGCGTGAATGCCCCAGTCCACGCACCTTCGAGGTAGGCGCCGGCGTCGACCACGGCATGGTGACCTCGGCCCGGATCCAGGTGGGCAGACATGACAGCGTGCAATTGGTCGGTGCCTGCATCAGTTTCGCCTCGAAACTCAGCGGAGCCGTTCCGCCGAACACGATCGCGGTCAGCATCGGCACCTTCCACCGCTTTCCCACGCTGGCGAAGAACTACGTCTGCGAGTCCCACGAAATGACCGTCGGCAACGTCGACCGCCCGGTAGTCCTGGTCGATCCGCCACGGTAGGGCGGTGTCCGAAATGTCGCTGGTGTTCATCAACTACCGCGGTTCCGATCAGCCATGGGTGGCGAACTGGCTGTACAGCGAACTGGTCGAACGGCTGGGTCAGGACGAGGTATTCCTGGACAACCAGTCGATCCCACCCGGCGAGGACTATGCGGCGCTGTTGCTGGACAAGGTGCGGTCGAGCCTGGTCCTGCTGGCCGTCATCGGCTCCAACTGGTACTCGTCCGGTCCCGACGGCCGACTGATAGACGATCACCAGGACTGGGTCCGCAAGGAGATCGCCGCAGCGCTCACCGCCGGAGTCCGCGTACTGCCGGTTCTTGTGGGCGATGTGCCGGACCTGGTGCACGACGACCTACCGTCCGACATTCGCAGACTGGCCGGCATACAACGGCTGCGCCTGAGCCCCACCGACGCACACAAGGACGTCCGCCGCGTGGTGGCCGACATCGTCGCCATCGAACCCGGGCTGTCCGGACGCGTGACACGCACAAGCCGCACAGAGATCGACCGCCTGGTGCGAGACATCCTGCCGCCGCTGCAACAACGCTTCGGAGGCCGCGACCTCCTGGTGGACGTGGCCTGGTCCCTGTTGCGCCCCGACGAGGTACCCCGATTCGTCGCACCGTGCAGATTCTCCAGACGCACATCCGGATCGGCAGTGGTCCTGATCACCAACCGCCGGATCTGCATCGCCGACCTCGACAGCGAGAACAACCTCCAACAGGTACTGACCTTCGGCGTGGAACAAGTAGTCAATACCGACGTACGCCGCCGACGCCGAGCCGGCCTCGTCCCCACCGCAGACCTCCTGCTCCACACCACAACAGGCAACCGCGTCCTAATCCGAGACCTGTTCCGCGCGCAGGTAGAGAAGATCGTCGACGCAGTCACCAACCGCGTGCAACGACAGGGGTAGCCAAGTCACGGCGACGGCAGCACCGAAGCCGACGCGCTCACCTGGGCCATCCGGCGAACCTGATCTTGATGCGCGACACCCCCAGGCCGTCGACCTGGGGGTTTGGTGGGCCGCCGGGGGATCGAACCCCGAACCCGCGGATTAAAAGTCCGCTGCTCTGCCAGTTGAGCTAGCGGCCCGCCGTCAAGGCTAGTGGAAGACGGCGGGCCGGTTCGACGGTGGTGACATACGTGGTGTGCGCCACAGGGGTGTCAGGGGCGCGACAGGATCCCGGTGATGGGTGTCAGGGGTGCGTCCTGAGGTGGTCCGTTGACGGGTGTCGGCGGCGTGTGCTGGGCGTATGACGCTCACGGAGTTGTTGCCCTCGTTGGGATGTTCGCTCACCGCCCGGCCCGACCCCCGGCTGTGGCCCGGTGTGTCGGATCAGCGGTTGGCCTGGATCGCCGCGACCTTCGGGACGCCGACCTATGTGCTGGACGAGAACGCCGTGCGCGACCAGTGCCGTCGGTTCCGGGCCGCGCTGCCTCGCGCGCGGGTGGCGTACGCGAGCAAAGCCCTCACCTGCCGGGCCGTTGTCCGGTGGGTCCGGGAAGAGGGGCTGTGGCTGGACGTCTGCTCCGCCGGGGAGTTGGCCGTCGCCCGGTCGGTCGGCTTTCCTCCTGAACGGGTACTTCTGCACGGCAACGCCAAGACGCCGGAGGATCTCAAGGCGGCGCAGGCGTACGGGGTGGGACGGATCGTGGTCGACTCGCTGCACGAGCTCGACCTGATCACCGATCAGCAGGTGCTCCTGCGGGTGACTCCCGGGATCGCGGCCGACACGCATCCGGCGCTTGCCACCGGGGACAGCGGGCAGAAGTTCGGGCTGAACGAAGCCGACCTGCTGGAGGCCGTCGAACGGATCGACGCCCGGCCAGACCTGACGCTGGTCGGCCTGCACTGCCACGTCGGCTCGCAGATCCGGCACGTCGCGACGTTCGAGCAGGCCGCACGCCGCATGGTCGCGCTGATCGCCCGCCTCGGCCGCCCGATCCGCGAACTCGACCTCGGCGGCGGTTTCGGGGTTCCGTACACCAGCGCCGAACCGGACTTCGACCTCGCCGGGTACGTCGACCGAGTCACGCGTGCCATCGGGTACGAGTGCGCCCGGCATCGGGTTCCGGTGCCCGAGTTGATCATCGAACCCGGTCGGTCGATCGTGGCCCGGGCCGGGATCACCCTCTATCGGGTTACAAGTGTCAAACACCCGTTCGTGGCGGTCGACGGTGGGATGAGCGATAACGCCCGACCCGCCCTCTACCAGGCCCGGTACCAGCCCCGACTGCTGCGGAACGGGCCTACCGCGCCGATGACGCTGGTCGGGCGGCACTGCGAGGCGGGCGACGTGCTGGCCGCCGATGTCCCACTGCCGAGGGACGTTCATCCGGGTGACGTGGTGGCGGTGCCGGTCACCGGGGCCTATCACCACTCGCTCGCGTCGAACTACAACCAGGTAGGCCGGCCCGCGATCATCGGCGTGCGGGACGATCGCACGCGCGTCCTGGTCAGGGCCGAGACCGAGGACGACCTGCTCCGCCGGGACGTCGGCTGACCCCCATACGGCCGCGCTGAGCTGCGAAAACCCGGGAATTGTCGTACCCCTGTGGTGGAATGAAAGCAGGGGACCCCCTGGGCGGGGACGCTTGCGGGAGCTTGCCTGGCCGGTGCTGTTGGCGGGTGGACTGGAACGTCGTACCCGCCGGCACGGTGTCGCCGTGATCCCGAGTCCGTGGCGAGCCCTGGTCCGACGAGGACCTCGGCCCTGCCGCACCGGCTCAACGCGTCGGAGATGACGACGCACCTCGGCGGCTGATCCCCGCGGCGGCGCTCCCGCCGTGCGGTTGAAGCGTGGCGACCTCGAAGCGGGAAGACCGCGTCGCCGGAGGCTTCGACTCCCCGAAGTCGCCGCGACACAACGGCTTCCTCAAGATCACCCCGTGCGGCCGTGGTCTGGCCAGGGTTCGGGGATGACGGAGGTGCAGGTCGAGCTGTACCCGGGTGAACAGCTGCTCTGGACCGGTGCGACCACCAGGTTTCCGCTGTTCACCAGGTCGGACGCGGTGCTGATTCCGTTCATCATGCTGTGGTTCGCGATCGTGATCTTCATGGCGTCCGGCTCGATACTCCGGGGCGGCCCGGTGTTCCCCAAGCTGATCAGCGGGCTGTTCGTGGTCTTCGGGCTGTACGCGGTGTTCGGCCGATTCGTCGTGCGTTGGCTGACGTTGCGCAGCACCGTCTATGCGGTGACCGACCGGCGCGTCGTCGTCACCTCCTCCGTGTTCGGTTCCCGACGTGAGCAGAGCTCGTACCTTCGTGACCTGCCTCCACCGATCGTGCTCGGCAACGAGGGCCCGGCGGCCACGATCAGGTTCGGCGACTCGAACCTGGTGGAGGACCTCCGCAACCAGGGGGTGATCGGGTGGCTTCCCGCGAAGAACCAGATCCTGCCCGTCCTCGTCGAGGTGACCGACGCGCGAACCGTTCGGGACCTCATCGCGAACGCCCAGGCGCGGCCATACTGACGTTGTCGGCGCGGGTCGCACGACGGTATGACGACGACCGGGGCGATCGGAGGCCATGCGGTGACGCTCCGTGAAGTCCACGCAGGTCAGTGCCGTAGCCTGGAAATCGTGCGTCCCGCAGCCCCACCGTTGAAGATCGGCCGGTACGAGGTCGATCCCCCCGTCGTGCTCGCACCGATGGCGGGCATCACCAACGTGGCCTTCCGGCAGCTGTGCCGCGAGTTCGGCAGCCCCACCTCGCTCTACGTCTGCGAGATGATCACCGCCCGCGCCGTCGTCGAACGCGACTCCAAGACGATGGAGATGATCACGTTCGGCGACGACGAACACCCGCGCTCGCTCCAGCTCTACGGCGTCGACCCGACATCCATGCGCGAGGCCACCCGGATCATCGTGGACGAGAACCGGGCCGACCACATCGACATGAACTTCGGCTGCCCCGTGCCCAAGGTGACGCGCAAGGGCGGCGGGGCTGCGTTGCCGTACAAGAGGCAGCTGTTCCGGCGGATCGTGCGGGCCGCCGTGCGCGCCGCCGAACCGGCCGGGGTGCCGGTGACCGTGAAGTTCCGGATCGGGATCGACGACGACCACCTCACCTACCTGGACGCCGGGCGGATCGCGGCCGACGAGGGGGCACAGGCCGTCGCACTGCACGCGCGCACGGCCGCACAGCGGTACTCGGGACAGGCCGACTGGAGCGCCATCGCGCGGCTGAAGGAGGCCGTGACCGGGATCCCGGTGCTCGGGAACGGGGACATCTTCAGCGCCCAGGACGCACTGGACATGGTCGCGAAGACCGGTTGTGACGGCGTCGTCGTCGGGCGCGGGTGCCTGGGGCGGCCGTGGCTGTTCGGGGAGCTCCAGGCGGCGTTCCGGGGCGAGGAGATCCCGGCCGGGCCGGCGTTGGGGCGGGTCGCCGACATCCTCGGACGGCACGGACGACTGCTGGCGGCGCACCTGGGCGAGGAAAAAGGTCTGCGTGACCTGCGTAAACACATGGCCTGGTATCTGAAGGGGTTCCCGGTCGGCGCGGAGCTGCGGCGAGCGCTCGCGATGGTGTCGACGGCGGCCGAACTGGACGACCTGCTGGGCGGGCTCGACCGCGCGGCGCTGTTCCCGGCCGACGCCGAGGGGCCGCGCGGCCGGCAGGGGTCGCCGGCGAAGGTGGTGCTGCCCGAGGGCTGGCTGGACGACCCGGAGGACGCGATGGTGCCGTCGGCCGAGGACATGCACTCCGGTGGGTGATCCGATGTCGCGGGCCGTGGCGGCGGTGCTCTGTGTGTTGGCGCTGGCCGCGTGCGGCCCGCAGGTGACCGGGACGGCGCGTCCCCTCCGGATCACCGACGTCGAGCGGGAACTGGTGTCCAGTTACTTCACCGCGCTCAACGAGGCGGGCGGGCAGGGCGTGGCCAAGCAGCACGAGCTGCTCGCCGACACCCAGCACCCCGACTACCGGGACGGGGACTGCAAGCTGCCCGCCGGCACGATCAAGGTGCAGCCGACCATGTCCACGCTCCGGCTCGACCCGGACTGGACGCCGCCCGGCGAGGACAAGCACCCGCGTGGCGTGGTGCTGGTGCTCGCCGTGACGCTCACCGTCGTGCAGGACGGCACCGAGGTCGGCAGCCAGATCGGGTCGCAGCACATCGTCCTGCTGAACGGCAAGGCGTACGGCTTCGCGCCGTGCGCCAACTGAGCGGTGCGCCAACCGACTGGCAGACGACCACGCACGGCGCACGTTTTGGCTAGTTGATCACTGAACGTCACCAGTTCGGAGCAGTGCACGGTCAACCAGTAGAGGGAAATCCCCCACTGACGCGTCCCGCCGGCTCAAGCGCCGCCTCCCAGGAGACGACACCTTGGCAAGTAGGGAGGTGAGCGCGATGACCGCACTGCGACCCGAAGTCGCCGATTCCGACCGCGACGGCGGCCCCGACCGGCCCCGGCCCGCGTCGGAGGGCACCGGCCTGGTGCAGCTGCACGAGTCGATCGCGACCCTGCTCGCCTCCCGGGGCCAGTGGCGGCAGGCGTACCAGCACCTGCGCTCCGCGTTCGACCTGGTGTACGCCGACCAGGACGAACAGCCGCAGGTGCCCGAGCAGCTGCGGCGCGAGGTGGACCGGCTGCGCCGCGAGCACGCCGAGGCGCGCGAGCAGAGCCTGCGGGACAGCCTCACCGACAGCTACAACCGGCGCTACCTGGACCAGCGGCTGCCCGGCCTGGTGACCGACCACGAGGCCGCGGTGGCCGGGCTGGCCATCGCGTTGATCGACCTGGACTGGTTCAAGCAGGTCAACGACACGTTCGGGCACCTGTTGGGCGACCGGGTGTTGCAGCGCGTAGTCGAGCTGTTGCAGGAGGAGTTGCCGGAGGGCGGGTTCTGCGCCCGGTACGGCGGTGAGGAGTTCGTGCTCGTGCTGCCCGGCGTGGACGCCGCATCGGGCGTGGAGATCGCCGAATCGGCGCGAATGCGTGTCGAGCGTCACGCCTGGGCGTCGCTCGCGCCCGGTTTGCGAGTGACCGTCAGCATCGGGTTGGCTTACGAGCCTCCCGCCGGTGACTCGCCGACGCGGCCCCAGGTCGCTCCCGAGCAGCAGTTGCTGCGGGCGGACAGCCTGCTCTACACCGCCAAGCAGTCAGGACGGAACGCCGTCGCGTACCGGGAGAACGGTCGGGTGTGCCTGGCCGGCGCGGCCTCCGGTCGACGTGGGATCGCCGAATCGCGGGTTGCCGGTTACTGAGGTTCGCCGATGGCTCGCCCGTTCGGGCGTAACCTGCTGCGCACAATCGAGTACCCGCCACCCCTGTATCACCGGGAGTGGTCGTCAGGACTGGCGGTCATCCGTAGTATCGCCAAGGCAAGTGACACGCCGTTGGTGCAACCAATGTGTCCTTGATGTCGTCAACTCGTGATGACGACCCGCTACTGACCGAAGCTGAAGGGAGACCGGGTGCCCGACGAGCCCCGCCGTGGCGGCCCCGGACCCCGAGGTGACCAGGCCCCCCAGGACGACCAGCCGACCGGACGCCGTCGCAGGTCGCTGGAGGGGGGCGGCGGACTGAGCGTCTCCGAGCTCCTGGAGCAGCACAGCCGCACGAACATCCCGCGTCCCGTGCCGCCGGACGGTCGCAGACCGGACCCGGGTCCTGCGCAGTCCGGTCCGACTCAGCCCGGTGGCACGCAGCCTGGTCCGCAGCAGCCGACCGGCCGGCGGGCCGCGCCGGAGGACACGGGCCGGCGGGCACGGCCTGCTCCGCCGCGTGAGGACACCGGACGGCGGGCACGGCCCGAGGCGTTCGCACCCTCGCCCGAGAACACCGGCCGACGTGGCCGGCCCGCACCCGAGTCGTTCACCCCGTCGCG
>CBHFOL010000023.1:0-41652 GCA_965995405.1 uncultured Saccharothrix sp. | reverse complement strand
CGCCCGCGCAAGAACGCCGACCGGCTGGCCGGCTTCTCGGTGGTCGACCCGGGCGGCAACTGGATCCGCATCTTCCCGACCGCGTCCGAGGGCGCGCCGGCCGCCGTGGGCAGGCTGGCGCAGGCGCTGGAGAACGCGGTCGTGCTGGCGGACAGCCACGGCGACCCCGCGCAGGCGGCGAAGATCCTGGACGGCGCGCTGCGCCGGGCGGGCGACGCGAGCGCGGTGGACCGGGTGGAGGCGCTGGCGTACCGGGCCGAACTGGCCGTCAACCTGGGCGACCGGGAGCGCCTCGTCGCCGTGCTGTCCGAATTGGATGGTGTCGAGCTGTCCGCAGAGGACGGTGAGCGGCTGGCGGGCACGTTGGCGAACGTGGCCGAGCTGCGCGCCGAAGCCCAGTAGCCTACCGGGCTGTGACGGAGCGAGAACGCCTTCGGGCGACCTTCGGCGAGGACGCCGACCGCTACGACCGCCGCCGCCCCGGCTACCCGTCCGGGCTGTTCGCGGACCTCGCCGCGCACGCCCCGGTCGACGCGGGCTCCCGGGTGCTGGAGATCGGCTGCGGCACCGGTCAGGCCACGGTTCCGCTGGCCCGCCTCGGCTGCACGGTCGTCGCGGTCGAGTTGAGCGACACCATGGCCGCCATCGCGCGGCGGCACCTCGCCGGATTCCCCGGCGCGCGGGTCGTGGTGTCGCCGTTCGAGGACTGGCCGCTGCCCGCCGAGCGGTTCGACGTCGTGCTGTCCGCGACCGCCTTCCACTGGCTCGACCCCGCCGTGCGGATGACGAAGGCGGCGGACGCCCTGCGCCCGGGCGGCACCCTGGCACTCGTCTCGACCCACCACGTCGCCGGCGGCACCGAGTCGTTCTTCGCGGAGGTCCAGGACTGCTACGAGCGCTTCGACCCCGCCACACCACCGTGCCTGCGGCTGACCGCGTCCGCCGACATACCGAAGGATTCCGCCGAGATCGACCGGTCGCGGCGGTTCGGCCCGGTGGAGTTCCGCCGGTACGAGTGGGAGCAGACCTACCGCACCGAGGAGTACCTCGACCTGCTGCTGACCTACTCCGGGCACCGGGCGCTGCCGCCGGCGGGCCGCGACGGCCTGCTGGCGGGCATCGCGAACCTGATCGACACCCGCCACGGCGGCCGGATCACCAAGCGGTACCTGACCGAGCTGTCGACCGCCCGCCGCACCCGGTGAACGCCACCGGGCTTCAGCGCGACGAGAACGACGCCGCCACCAGTTGGCTGGTCGACGCGTCCGGCAGGTAGGCGCGCACCAGGGCGACGCCGATGCGCGGCAGGTCGGCTTCGTCCCGGTAGGCCAGGTGGATCGGCTCGTAGCGGGGCGAGAACTTCGCCTTGAACGCGTGCAGCGACCGGAACCCGTAGAGCGGCTCCATCGCGCCACCGAGCTTGTCCAGCACCCGGTCCACGCCCTCCAACTCGCCCGCGCCGCCGCCCCGGGCCAGGGGAGCGCCGGACAGCGACACGAACTCCGCGCCCAGTTCCCGCAGCTCCAGGCAGGCCGAGGCGATCATGAACTCCATGACCGGCCGGAACCCGTCGGTGCGGCGGCGCATGACGTCCAGCGTCCAGCCGCGCACCACGCCGCCCGGCCCGTACACCGGCAGCCACGACGTCACGCCGTGCACGCTGCCCGTGGCGTCCACCGCGAGGCCGACCCACACCTCCGGGTCGAGCGCCTCGTCCACGCCGCCGAGCGTGAACCCCATCTCGGGCAGGCCCTTGTCGCCCACCCACTGCTCGGAGATCGCCCGCACCTGGGCCAGGATCGCGAACGGCTGCTCGGCCAGCCGCACCAGCCGGAACTCCAGGCCGTCCCGCTTGGCGTGGTTCAGCGCGGTCCGGATGTCCTGCCACTTCTTGCCCTTGAACGCCAGGTCCGGCAGGTCGACGATGGTGTCCTCGGCGATCTGCACGGTCTGCCAGCCCTGCGCCCGCGCGGCCCGCGCCACCTCGTCGGTCACCGAGAACAGGCACGGGACCAGTCCGCCGTGCTCGCTCATGGTGGTGAACTCGCGCACCGCCTCGGCGGCCGTGCCGGCGGGCACCACCGGGTCGGCCAGCGCGATCGCGACGCCGGCGTGCCGCTGGTAGCCGACGTACCCGCGGCCGTCCGAGGTGAAGTAGAACCGGCTCTCCGGCCACACCGTCATCCACGCCATGGTCGAGCCGCCGACGCTGGTCAGCAGGCCGCGCGCCCTGGGCAGGTTGTTGGCGTCGGCCGCGACCCCGCCGGGCATCCGGCGGCGCATCGGCACCCGGAACGAGCCCCGGTTGAACAGCAGCAGCACCAGCTCACCCGCCCACAGCAGGCCGCCGGCCAACGCGACCGGCGCGCCCTCGGGCAGTTCGTCGGCCAGGATCAGCAGCAGCGCCAACAGCGCGCCCAGCATGTTCAGCACGCCGAGCACGACCGCGACCCACCACGCCCACCGCTTGCCGTAGCGGAGATGGTGGGCGACGAAGCCGATCAGCACCAGGTCGACCAGCACGTCCACCAGCGGCGCGGCCTCGACCGACGTCTCGCCGAACGGTCCGCGTCCCGGGAACAGCAGGACCAGGAACTCGGTCAGCACCAGCGCGATCAGGCCGCAGAACGCGAGCATCCGGGTCTCCCGACGGGTGCGCGGCCCGTACCCCGGTTCGACGCCCCACAGCCGTTGCCCGACCACCGTGCCGACGTAGATCGCCAGCCCGTGGGCGACGTGCACCAGCGTTCCCTCGAACAGGAACACCAGGATGGCGTAGAACCACAGCACGGTCCGCACCCGCAGCCGCCACGGCGAGCGCAGCGTCGCCGACGTGACCGCGACGACCGCCAGCACGCCGGTGGAGAAGCCGACGTCGCGGAGGTTCGCCACGTGCTGCGCCCACGTCCACGACGTGGCCGACAGCGCCCACACCAGCAGTGACGCGCCCAGCGTGCCGCCGAGTTGGCCGAGCACCGCGACCCACGCGGTCCGTTTGGTGCCCAACCGCAGCTCGCACGCGCCGACCAGCAGCGCGATCAGCACGAGGCCGCCCACGAGCTGGGCCGGGGTGAGGGTGAAGCACCAGCCGACGAGGAACGTCCAGACCTTGCCTTCGCGCAGCGCGGGCACCCCGTAGGCGACCTCGTGGTACCAGGACTCCCGCCACAACGGCCGCCACATCGTCCGGCTCACCAGGCCGACCACGAGGAGCACCACTACCAGGGTCGCGGTGAACGGCACCCGGCGCAGCAGTTGTGGAGCCGCGACGACCGCGCGGGACGCCCGGTCCTCGAACCCGGTCACAGGCCGAGCCGGGGTGCCAGCCACTCCAGGGCCGGCACCAGTGAGCGGGTCGGCACGCCCCACGAGTGTCCCTGCCCCTCCACCACCTGCGTGCGCACCGACATCCCGGCGTTGTGCGCCGCTGCCGACAGCTCGTTCATCCACCCTTGCACCTCGGTCTCGTCACCGCCTGCGGAGAAGTACCCCCACACGTCCGGATAGCGCCGTTGCGCCATCAGGGTCAACGGGGTCAGCGCGGTGAAGGCCGCACTGTCCCCGTGGAAGGCCAACCGTATGGTCTCGGCGCGTTCGGCGCTGATCGCCGGCTCCCGTTCGCCTGCCATGTCCACGAACGACGGATACACGTCCGGGTGCCGGGTGGCCATCTGTATCGAACAGGTACCGCCGAACGACCAGCCCCCGAACACCCACCGCGCCGGGTCGGGATCCACCCGCAGGTTCGCCTTGATCCAGTCCGGCACGTCCCGGGACAGGTAGGTGTCGGCCTTGGCGATGTCGGAGTCCATGCACATGGTGTTGGCGTAGGTGTCCCCGTTGGCGTCGACCGCGACCGTCACCGGAGCCCGCCCGCCGTGCGTGGCGGCGAACCCGTCGAGCAGCTGCTGGAACCGCGCCGACACGACCCAGTCGTCCGGTCCGCCGGGCTGCCCGGAGACCAGCACCAGCACCGGCAGCCGCCTGCCCTGGCCGTACCCGGGCGGCAGGTAGACGCGAGCGGGTCGGCCGGTGAACCCGGACGCCGTGCCGGGTATCTCCACCGTGTCGACCCGACTGCCGTTGCCGGAGTCGGAGTCACCCAGCAGGGCGGCGACGTCCGGGTACTCCTCGAAGTAGACGTTGACCCGCGAGGCGACCATGACCAGCGCCAACACCCCGGCGATCCCGGCGACCACCTTCCGGCGTCGACCGGTGCAGAAGAAGCTCCCGACCACCAGCACGACCACCGCCGCGCCCAGCCCGAGCCACATGCGGACGGTCGCGGGCAGCGGTTCGGGCGACAGCCGCAGCACCCGCGTGACCAGCCAGTCCACGCTCAGGAACACCACTTCACCGACGAGCAGGGCCACCAGCGGCGCGATGAACGCCCTGCGCACCACCAGAACCACGACCGCCAGGAGCCCGACCACCAACAACGAGACCGGTACCGGGCCGTCCACCAGCGACACGGCACCCATTCGGTTACTCCTTTCGGCCGAAGCCGGAACGTATCAAGCCACCAGGACACACACGCGGGACCGCTCACGGCGTGTCGGGCCGGAACCGATCTTGGAACGGTCCCCGGGGTCGCCGCACGGGCGTCGACCGGTTCCGGTGCCGATGGTCACCGAGGTGGATGTGTTCGGCCTGTCCGATACTTGCCGCATGTTGCGTGTGGATGAACGGCGGTCTCGTGCGGGTGGCTGAGGTGCCGCGCCGGCTGCCGTTCACGGTGGTCGTGGTCGTGGCGATGCTTGTGGTCGGGGTGGCGACCGGTTCGTTGTGGACGGACGCCGAGGACGCCGGTTGGTATCCGTGGGTGGCGTACGGCGTGCCGTCGTTGACCGAAGGCCGGTGGTGGACGCCGCTCAGCGGGGTGTTCCTGGCCATCGTGCCCGGCACCTACGTGCCCATGGTGGGGTCGTTCGCGCTGTTCGTCGGCGCGGCCGAGTGGCTGCGCGGGACCCGGTTCGCGGTCGCGGTGGCCGTCGTCGGGCATCTCGGCGCGATCCTGCTGAGCGTGTTGCTGCTGGTGCTGCTGCGGGAGACCGGGTGGTCCTGGGCGACTACCACCTCGCAGGCGCTCGACGTGGGGTTCTCGGCCGGGTCGCTGTTCGTTGCGGCGGTGCTGTCCGGGTCGTTGGGGCAGCCGTGGCGGTCGCGGGTGCGGTTGGGGCTGGGGCTCTACGTGGTGGGCTCGTTCGTGTTCCAGGGGTCGCTGGCCGACGTGGAGCACCTGGTGGCCGGCGTTGCCGGGCTGGCGTTCGGCGCGCGGGAACGGGTGCCGCGAAGCGAGGCCCGGTTGCTGGCGGTCGTCGCCGTGGTCGTCGTACTGGTGTCCGGGTTCACGCTCCGTGCCGTCCTGCCGTCGTCCGGGCCGCTCGGCGACACGTCGGATCCGTCGACGGTGCTGGTGGGCGCGGTGGTCGTGTTGGTGGTGGCTCCGTTGTTGGCGTTCGGTGTTCCGGTCCGGGAGAGGCGATGACGAGGCGACCCCGCAGCGTGTACGGGTCGGGGCACGAGCCCGACTACCGGTTCAGCTTCGCGAACGAGCGGACGTTCCTGGCGTGGATCCGCACGGCGCTGGCGCTGCTCGCGTCCGGCGTGGCGGTGGACGCGGTCGACCTGGGGTTGCCCGGCGCGCTGGAGACCGGGCTGGCGCTGCTGCTGATCGGGCTCGGCCTGCTGTCCGCCGTCGTGTCGTGGGTGCGCTGGGCGCGCAGTGAACGCGCGATGCGCCACGACGAGCCGCTGCCCTCCTTCGGCGTGGGCCTGGTGCTGGTCGTCGGGGTCGTGGTGGGGGCGGTCGTGGTGCTGGTGCTGAAGACGTGAGGGACCGCGGCGCGCAGAACGAGCGCACGTCCCTCGCCTGGCAGCGCACCGCCCTCGCGATGATCGGCGGCTCGGCCGTCCTGACCCGGCTGACCGTCGACCGGCTCGGCCCGGTGGCGCTGGTCGGGATGGCGGTCACGGTGTCGCTGGGCGTGGTGGTGCTGGTCGCGTCCCGGTTGCGCTACCAGGAGGGGCGGCGCGGCCACCCGGGCGGCGCGGGGCTGCCCGCGGCCGTCGCCGTCGGGACCGCGGCGATGATCCTGGTCGAGACGGCCGCCCTGCTGGTGTGATCGCGGCGCGGTCAGCCGGCCGGCCAGGCGTCGCGTGCCCGCAGGTGCAGGACGAGCGCGGCGATGTTCCAGGCGTCGTCCTCGCCCCGGTGGTGCCGGCCTTCCCACGGCAGCCCGGCGACCTCCAGCGCCTGCGCCATCCCGGGGCGTTTGCGCAGCTCCAGGGCTTCGGTGAAGGCGAGCTTGGCGTTGGTGTGCACCTGCCCGAACGGGTATTCGGCACCCGTCGCACGGCACTGCCGGGTGAACTGGTTCCGGTCGTAGTCGCCCCAGCTCGCCCACGGCCGGGTGCCCGCCTCGTGCTCGGTGGCCGGCGACCGGCACGCCTCGGCGAACGTCACGCCCGCGTCCACCTCGGCCTGCGTCAGCCCGGTCAACTCGGTGCAGAAGGCGCTGACGGTGCTGCGGCGCGGACGCACCAGGATCCGGTGCCGACCGACCCGCACACCCTCGGCCAGGTCCACCACGGTCAACCCGATCTCGATGATCTCACTCGGCTGACCCGGTGGCGGTTGGCCGTCCCAGCAGGTCGCCTCCACATCCACGACGTTGAGCAGTGTCACGGCCGGCACGGTAACCCACGGACACCGCTCACGACCTCCCGAATTCCAGTCGACCATTCCCGACGAGCCCGGAGAACTCACCGTGCGCACACCGTTCGAAGAACTCGACGCCCTCCTGCACGACCTGGTCGCATCCGTCCGCGACATCCTCGGCGACACCTACGTCGGCGCGTACCTACAGGGTTCCTTCGCGCTCGGCGCGGGTGACCTCCAGAGCGACTGCGACTTCGTGATCGCCACCACCACCCAGCCGACCGGAACGACCGAGGCAGACCTGCGTGTCCTGCACGACGAGATCCCCACCCGGCCCGGCTTCTGGACGCGGCACCTCGAAGGCTCGTACGCCGACGTCACCTCGCTGCGCACGGTCGACGGCCTCGGCGTGCCCTGGCTCTACTGCGACCACGGCCACCGCGAGCTGATCCGGGACACCCACTGCAACACCCCGCACACCCGCTGGATCCTGCGCAACCACGGCATCACGCTGGACGGCCCACCGGTCACCAGCCTCGTGGACGAGGTGCCGCCGGACGTCCTGCGGAACGAGATGCGCGACGCCCTGCCGACCGTGCTCGCCGACATCAGGACGTGGGCACCGCTGGACATGGCCTGGACCCAGCGCTACATCGTGTCCACGTACTGCCGTGTCCTCTACACGCTGCACACGGCCCGCGTGACGTCGAAACGCGGAGCCCTGGAGTGGGCCATGGACCACCTCGACCCCGTCTGGCGGCCGTTGCTCGTCCAAGTGGCCGAGGACCGCCCGCTCGGCTGGGACCCGGCGCAACCACCCCGACCGGGCAGCCTGGCGGAGACGTTCCGGTTTGCCGCGTATGCGGAGAAAACCGCCGGTCGACCGGGCGCGGTGTAGTGCGTCCCACACCGCGGTGTTCCCGTCAGTCCTAGTCCGACCACCCCGGATGTGCCTACGGTAATCGGGACGGCGACGCGGTGTGACGCCCGACCACCCGCCGCCGGCGACCGAACCGAGAGGAACTCCCCGAACATGTGCGCCGCGTGCGGTGTCCCGACCCACCAGCCCGAGCCGGGCGTGACGCCCACGGCCGCACCGCCGCGCCGGTTCGCCGCGCTGCGCAACAAGGACTGCCGCCCGTACCTGTTCGGCGCGGGCCTGGCGATGATGGCCGACAACATCGAGCACGTCATCACGTACTGGGTGCTGTGGGAGAAGTTCCAGTCGCCCGCGCTGGCCGGGTTCGCGGTGATCAGCCACTGGGCGCCGTTCCTGCTGCTGTCCATGTGGTTCGGCTCGCTCGCCGACCGCTACGACTGCCGCCGCGTGATCCAGGCCGCGCAGGTGCTGTTCATGTTGGTGTCCGTGGCGTGGGGCGTGCTGTTCCTCACCGACTCGCTCCAGATGTGGCAGGCCTGCGTGCTCCTGGTGCTGCACGGCATCGCCGGCGCGCTGTGGGGGCCGGGAGAGCAGTTGATGTTGCACGACTTCGTCGGCCCGGACGAGCTGCCCAGCGCCGTTCGGCTCAACGCCACCTTCCGCAGCCTGGGCATCCTGTTCGGCCCGGTCGTCGGCTCGGCGCTGCTGATCTACCTGGGGCCCACGACGGGCATCTTCGTGAACGTCCTGTTCTACCTGCCGTTGACGATCTTCCTGTTCCGCACCAAGTTCACCGGCCACTCTCGCGACCACCACAGTCGACCCAGAGTGGGGTTGATGGAGTCGGTGCGGGTGCTGCGCGAGGTGAGCACGAACCGGACGCTGGTCAGCATGATCGTGCTGGCCGGGCTCGGGTCGTTCTTCATCGGCGCGTCGCTCCAGTCGGCCATGCCGATCTTCGCCAACGACCTGGGCGTGGGCGCGGCGGGCACCGCGTACGGGGTGCTGCTGTTCGCCAACGGCGCGGGCGGCGTGATCGGCGGCGTGCTGATGGAGGCCACCCGGAGCATCAAGTCGACGGTGCCGACGGCCATCGTCGCGACCGCGATCTACGGCGTCACCGGCCTGGGCTTCGCGCTGACCGGCAGCTATGGCCTGGCCGTGGTGCTGCTGTTGGTGGGCGGTGTCGCGCACCTGGCGTCGATGTCGATCACGCAGACCGTCGTGCAGTTGCTCAGCCCGCCCGCCGACCGGGGCCGCGTGCTGGGCCTGTACGGGGTGTCGTCCGGCGGCCTGCGCACCGGCAGCGGCTTCACCGTCGGCCTGCTCGGCGCGGCCGTGGGCGTGCACGCGTCCCTCGCGTACAGCGCCGGCGCACTCCTGCTCGGCACGGCCGCCGCCGCGGTGCACGCCATGCGCGGTCGCCGCGCGGCACCTGCCTGACGGGTGTGCCCTGTGCGCCGAACTCGCGCGCCGCGGGCATGATGGTGCTGTGGAGTCGACACGCGTGGACCGCTGGCTGTGGGCGGTGCGGCTGACCAAGACCCGCCCGGACGCGGCGGCGGCCTGTCGGGGCGGGCACGTGCGGGTGAACGACAAACCCGCCAAGGCATCGACGACCGTGTCCCCGGGCGACGAGGTCCGCGCCCGCGTCGGCGACACCACCCGCGTCCTGGAGGTGGTCCGGGTGATCCAGAAACGGGTCGGCGCGGCGGACGCGGCCACCTGCTTCATCGACCGCACCCCGCCCCCACCGCCGGACGCCCTCGTCCCGGTGGCCCGCCGGGAACGGGGCGCGGGCCGTCCCACCAAACGCGAACGCCGCGTCCTGGACAAGTTCCGCACCGGCCTCTGACCCCGGATCACCGGAACCGGGCGCGGAAGCGGCGCAACACCAGCCACTGTAGGTACACGGCGGTCGCGGTGAGGACCAGCAGCACGAGGGTGGCAGCGGCGGCGTGACCGTAGCGCAGGTACTCGAACGCGTTCCGGTAGATGTACAGCGACAGGTAGGTGGTCGAGTACGGCGGCGGCCCGCCCTCGGTGACCACGAGCGCCGGCACGAACGAGAACTGGAAGCTCAGGATCGTGTCCCGCAACACCAGCAGACCGGTCACCGGGGCCAGCAGCGGCAAGGTGACCCGACGGGCGAGCACCCACCCGGCCGCACCTTCCAACGCGGCCAGCTCGTAGACCTCACGGGGCAGCGCCCGGCGGGCCGCCAGCAGCACGACCAGCATCTCGCCGATGGTGAACAGGCTCATCACGACGATGGCGGCCCGCGCGTCGTCGGGATCGGTGAGCCACGCCGGGACGGCCGTGTCCAGCGAGGTGCGGCCGTTCTCACCGCCGAGCCGCAGCAGCTGGTTCACGGGCCCGTACAACGGGTTGAACAGCCACAACCACAGCAGCCCGTAGGCGATCTCCGGTACCGCCGTCGGCAGGGCGGCGACCGTCCGTGCGGCCCCGGCGGCCGGAGCGCGGCGGTGCAGCAGCAGCGCCAGCCCGAGCGCCAGGACGACCCGCAACGGCACGGCGACGGCGGCGAACGCCAGCGAGTTGCCGAGCGCGGCCCGGAACGGCGCACCGGCCGCCAGCTCCGCGAAGTTCGCCAGGCCGACCCAGTGCGCCGAGCCGATCAGGTCGTACTCGGTGAACGCCAGCCCGAGCGTCACCGCGGCCGGCGCGAGCACCAGCGCGACCAGCCCGATCAGGTAGGGCGCGAGCATCAGCCGGAGCTGCCGGTCCTTTGTGGACATCTAGATCCGGGTTCCGTCGCCGGCGAACAGGTGCAGGTCGCGGTCGGCGACCGAGACGTGGACCGCCGTGCCCGGCCCGGGCCGGTCGGCGGTCGCGACCCGCGCCACCACCGCGTGACCGTCCAGGCGGAGGTGCACGTAGGCGTCCTCGCCGACCACGTCCACCCGGTCCACCGTGGCCGGGACCCCTTGGTCCACCAGGGAAACCGCCTCCCGGCGAACGCCGACCCGGTGTGCTCGCGCCCGCCACGGCCCGTCGCCGGGCAGCAGGTTCATCGCGCCGACGAACGTCGCCACGAACTCCGTCGCCGGCCGCTGCCAGATGCCCTCGGGGGTGTCGACCTGCTCCAGTCGGCCGTCCCGGAGCACCGCGATCCGGTCGCCCAAGGTCAGCGCCTCGGTCCGGCTGTGGGTGACGTGCACGGTGGTCGAGCCGACGCGGTCGTGCAGGTCGCGCAGCTCGACCCGGGTCCGCTCGCGCAGCTCGCCATCCAAATTGGACAGTGGCTCGTCCAGCAGCAGCACGGCCGGTTCGCGCACCACCGCCCGCGCCAACGCGACCCGCTGTCGTTCACCCCCGGAAAGCTGGTGCGGGTACCGGTCCAGCAGGTGGGCACACCCGGCGGTGCGCGCGGCACGTTCGGCGATCGGCCGGGCCGACCCGCGCCGCATTCCGCGCACCCGGTGGCCGAACGCGATGTTGTCGGCCACGGTCAGGTGCGGGAACAGCGCGTAGGACTGGAACACCATCGCCACACCGCGTTCGCCCGGCGCGAGCCGCGTGACGTCCCGGCCGCCGATGCGCACCGTGCCGGCCGACACCGGGTGCAGGCCCGCGATCACCCGCAGCAGCGTCGACTTGCCCGCGCCGGACGGACCGAGCACCACCAGCAGTTCGCCGCGCGGGACCGCCAGGTCGACGTCCCGCAGCACGTCGTGCGATCCGTGCGCGGCCCGCACCCCGGCGAGCCCGATCACTTCGGCGACCGGGTGAACAGGCCGGCGGTGTCCTCGGCCAGCTTGCGCGCCACGTCCGCCGGGGGCTGGTTGTAGTACAGGGCGTTCTCCAGGATGCCGTTCGCGATGTCCTCGATCTCCGGCCACGTCCACACCGTCGGCGTCGCCCTGATGGCCGGGATGGAATCGAGGAAGACCTTGGCATTGCCGGGTTTCGCCGTCGGGTCGAGGAACGCGGGCGACTCGGCGACCGCCTTGTTCGACGGCACGGTCCGGCCGGTGCCGGCCATGATCTCCGCGCCCCGCTTGCCGAGCGCGAACTCCACGAACCGCCACGCCGCCGCCTTGTCGCCCGCGCCGCGCGTGATGCAGTAGGCGTCGCTGTGCAGGACGGTCGCGGGCGTCCGATAGACCGGCAGGGCCGCGACGTCCCAGTCGAAGCCGGTGATGGTGCGGAACGTGGTGGTGGAGCGCCGGGACGACATCAGCATCCCGAGCGTCCCGGCGGCGAACCGGGCTTCGTCGTCCTGGCTCTCCACCTCCTGGTCGGTGGGCACCACACCGTGCCGCCCGCGCAGGTCGATGAAGTTCCCCAACGCCTCCAGCGCGGGCCCGTCCAGGGCGAACCGGGTCGGCTTCGCCTCGTCGTCGAACAGCCGCCCGCCGTTGGACCACACGAACGGCGCGAGCCGGATCACCTCGGGCGACACGCCCAGTCCGTACTCCACGGCCGGTGGTCCGGACGGCGGAGCGCCCGGCTGGTCGACGTCCACACCCTTGACCACGTCGCCGTTCGCGTCCCGGGTCAGCGCGGTCGCGGTGGCGATCAGGTCGTCCCACGTCCACCCGGCGCGCGGCTCGGCCATGCCGTACTTCCGGAACAGGTCGCGGTTGTAGTAGACGACGAGGCTGGAGATGTTCTGCGGCATGCACATCTGCTCGCCGCCGTACTTGAACGCCGCCATCGCCTGCGGGTAGAAGTCGTCCGCCCGCAGTGTTCTGGACCCGGCCAGCAGCGGTCCGGCGGGCTCGATCGCGTCCCGGGCGGCGAACTGGCCGTAGAACCGGTAGTTCATCAGGAACAGGTCCGGTGGCCGGCCGCCCGCGATGGACGTGGACAGTCGGGTGATCAGGTCCTTGCGGTCACCTGCCTCCACCAGCTTGAGGTCCGTGCCCGGGTTCTCCTTCTCGTAGGCGGCTTCCAGGGTCCGGTAGGCGGCCAGTTCGTGCGGGTCCCCGAACACCAGCAGGCTCACCGGCCGCCCGGCCGCGTCACCGGAACACCCCGCCACGACCAGCACCACCGCTGCGAGCAGCGCACGCGCCTTCACCACAGAACTCCCTTCCACCGCCGCACATCCCGGTGCGCGACCGCGAACACGACCAGCGCGGGCACGGTCGCGATCACCGCGCCCGCGAGGAACACCGGGAAGTCCGCCGCGTCCAACGTCGCCAGCGATCTGAGCGCCAGCGGCAGCGTGAACAGGTCCCGGTCGTACAGGAACACCAACGGGTCCAGGAAGTTCGACCACGTCAGCATGAACGTCAGCGCGCTGATGCCGGCGGTGACCGGTCGTACCAGCGGCATCCCGATCCGCCACCACACCCGCAGCGGCGTCAGGTCTTCCATCTCGCAGGCCTCGTACAGTTCGCCCGGAACCGCGCGGAAGGCGAGGTAGTACACCAGCGGGAACAGCGGCGAGGTGGCGACGAGTGCGGGCGCGACGAGCGGCGCGAACGTGTCGGTCAGCCCGGCCAGCCGGAACATGGCGAACTTCGGCACCAGCAGCGCGACCGCGGGGATCATCAACGCCACCAACGACATCGCGGCGACGACCCGCGCGATCCGGCGCGGCAAGCGGGCCATCGCGAACCCCGCCATGGACGCCACCAGTACGCTCACCGGCACCGCGACCGCGCAGACCGCGAGGGAGTTCAGCGTCGCCCGGGTCAACCCGCCCAGTTCCACCGCCAGCCGGAAACCCTCGGTGGTGACCGGGTCCGGGACCAGATCCGGTGTGGTCGGCGGCGGCAGTCCGGGCCGGTGCAGCGAGCCGGACACCAGCAGCGCCAACGGCGGCAGGAACACGGCGATCACCGCGACCGCGCCCCAACGCCGCCACATCCGCGCACCCACCTCCACCCGACCCCGCAGGGCCGCGTCACAGTGCCACAGCGGGTGTTGCGCCGACAAGCGTCGGCAGGCGGTGGTTGGGCAGGGCCGTGTGACGGCGCGCGTTGCGCCGACAGGCGGGCGTCGGCAAGCGGGTGTTGCGCGGACATCGCGTCGGCAGGTGGTGCTTCGGCAGGGCCGTGCGGCGGCCGGTGCTGCGCCGAAAAGCAGCGGTGAAACCGTGGAAGACCCCAGCAATTCGGCTCTACCGGACAAGCCGGATCAGCGGGAACATGTGCGACGCGTCCCACCGGTTCGCCCTGCTGCGAAAGGACCGCCATGCGACGACGATCAGTCCTGTCCTTGATCGGCGCGGGTCTGCTCCTACTTCCGGCGGCGGCCGTGCCCGGCGTCGCCGACACGGTGGTCGGCGCGGTCGCCGTGGAGAACGACAACCCGCTCGGCCCGGTGGGCAGCGACGAGTGGTTCGCCCGCCAGCGGTTGCAGCCCGGAGTCGACCTTGGCGGGCGCCTCACCACGGCCAGGCAGCAGGCGAACTCGTTACGGGACGGGCATTCCCGCGCCGCACAGGCCGGCTGGACGTCCGTCGGCCCGACCCTGGGCGGCCGGATCTCCGACGTCGCGGTCGACCCGACCCGACCGGACACCGTCTACGTCGGTGCGGCATCCGGCGGCCTGTGGAAGAGCACGGACGGCGGAACGACATTCGCCTACTCGTGGCAACGCGACCTGCCCCAGTCGACCGGCGCGGTGGCCGTGAGCAGCACGGGCGTCATCTACGTGGGCACCGGCGAGGGCGCGCCCGGCTCGGCGAGCTATTCGTTCCCCGGCAACGGGATCTACCGGTCCACCGACGCGGGCGCCACCTGGCAGCACCTCGGCCTGGACGGCACCGACCGGATCGGCCGCATCTCGGTCGACCCGACCAACCCGAACCGCATCTTCGTCGCCGCCGCCGGAAAGCTCTACCAGTCGGGCGGCACGCGTGGCATCTACGCCACCACCGACGGCGGCACGACCTGGCGGCAGGCACTGGCCGGCGCGAACGCCACCACGGGCGGTATCGACGTCTCGATCAGCCCGGCGGAGCCGTCCCACGTCTACGCCGCGCTGTGGGACCACACCCGCACCCCGGCCGGCCGCGTCTACGGCGGTGTCGGCACCGGCATCCACCGGTCGACCGACGGCGGCGTGACGTGGACCAGGCTCGGCGGCGGTCTGCCCGCGGCGAGCGCGAACAACGGCCGGATGGGTGTGGCCGTGTCGAAGAGCGACCCGGCCCGCCTGTACGCGATCTCCGCCGACACACCGGGTAACTTCCAGGGCTTCTGGACCTCCACCAACCGGGGCGACACGTGGACCCGGATCACCAACACCACCGCGCTGGCGAGCTCGCAGTCCACGTTCGGCTGGTGGTTCGGCCGGATCTACGTGGATCCCGCCGCCGCGCAGCACATCTGGGTACCCGGCGTGCCGATGCTGGAGTCGACCAACGCGGGCACCAGTTGGATCAGCAACGGTTCGGCGTTCCACGTCGACCAGCACGGGGTCGCGGTCGACCCGAGGGTGGCCGGCCGGGTGTTCATCGGCAACGACGGCGGCGTCTACCGGTCCACCCAGAACGGTTCGCTGAACGGCACGTGGACCAAGTCCCGCAACCTGTCCAACATGCAGTTCTACACCGTTGCCGTGTCGCAGCAGGACCCGACGCGGATCAGCGGCGGCCTACAGGACAACGGGTCGGTGCGCTCGTGGGCCGGCTGGGGCGAGATCTACAGCGGTGACGGGCTGGCGAACCTGATCGACCCGACGAACCACCTGAAGGTCTACGCGTGCGCCCAGAACGGGGCGTGCGTGCGGTCCACCAACGGCGGCAACACGGTGTCGGCGTTCGGCGCGACCACCTCGGAACGGCGCGGCTGGCTCACCCCGGTGGTGTTCGACCCGAACAACCCGGCGATCATCTACTACGGCGGCAACCGGCTCAACCGCTCCACCAACTCGGCGGCCTCGTTCACCGCGATCAGCGGCGACCTGACGCACGGCACGTGGGCCACCATCAGCGCCATCGGCGTGGCCAAGAGCGACAGCCGGGTGATCTACGCGGGCACCGAGGACGGCCGGATGTGGATCACCCGGGACACGGGCGGCACCTGGCGGGAGATCACCACCGGCCTGCCCACCCGGTTCATCACCCGGGTCACCGTCGACCCGACCGACGCCAACCTCGCCTACGTCACGGTTTCGGGCTACCGCAACGGTTCCAGCCAGGCGCACGTGTTCCGCACCACCGACGGCGGCGGCACGTGGCAGGACATCTCCGGCAACCTGCCGGACGCCCCGGTGAACGAACTCGTGCTGGACCCGCAGAACCGGTCGATCCTGTACGCGGGCAGCGATGTCGGCGCGTTCGTGTCGACCAACGCGGGCGTGAACTGGTCACCGCTGGGCACCGGCCTCCCGGTGATCCCGGTGACCGACATCGCCACGTCCGTCGTGAGTGGACAGACGGTGTTGACGGCCGCGACCTACGGGCTGGGCATCTACCAGCTCCGGCCGGGTTCGCCGCCGCCCAACGACTTCTCGATCAACGTGTCGCCGGGCAGTGGGCAGGTCCAACCCGGCCAGACCACCACGGCGACACTGTCGACGACGGTCGTGTCGGGCAGCGCCGAGGATGTGGTCCTGACCTCGTCCGGGGTTCCCCCCAACACGGTGGTGACGATGAACCCGGCCAGGATCAGGTCCGGTGAATCGTCCCAGGTCACCGTCGCCACGTCGGCCACCACGCCGCCCGGGACGTACACGATCACGCTCACCGGGACCGCGGCGTCCGCGACCCGCAGCACGACGTACGTCCTGACCGTCGTCCCGGAGGACGGGACCTGTACCGGCACGAACCAGGATGACGTGCCCATCGCCGACAACGCGACCGTCACCTCGGCGATTCCGTTGACGTGCGGCGAGAACGCGTCGCCGACGTCGTCGGTCGAGGTGCACATCAAGCACACCTACATCGGTGACCTGGTGGTGAGCCTGGTCGCGCCGGACGGCACCGCCTACCCGCTGCACAACCGTACCGGCGGCGGAGCCGACAACCTGGACCAGACGTACGCGCTGGACCTGTCCGGGAAGGCCCGGTCCGGCACGTGGGCGCTGCGGGTGCAGGACACGGCGGCCCAGGACGTGGGCTTCATCGACTCCTGGACCCTGACCCTGTAACGGGGTCAGCCGACCAGCGGATCCGGTGTCCAGCTCCGCCGATCCGCGGGGTCGGGCACGGGGGCGACCGCTGCGGCCAACGCGGACATTCCCGCGATGCCGCCGACGACTGCCACGTCGTCACCGTGCCCGGCCGTCACTTCGACGGCGTACTCGCCGGACGGGGTCAGCACGGCGATCCCGCTGTCGGTCGTGTGCGCGGGGCGTCCGGCGACCCGGGTGTTCTCCGGCGTGGTCCGGCTCGGCAGACGGTCGGACCGCAGGCTCACCGTGACGACCGCGTTGCCGGCGACGAACTCCAGGGCGGGGGAGCCGTCCGTGGGGTGCAGGGGAATCAGGGTGCCGATCAGCCGCAGGGGAGTGCCGGAGACGTCGACGGTGAACGGCATGGTGACCCGGGTGGCGCGGTCGGTGGTCACGCTTTCCGCGACCCGGTGCGCGCGTTCCTTCGGCTGGTCGGCAGTGTCGAGGCGGATCTGTCCCCAGGCCCGGTCGGACCACTCCCACAGCAGCTCGGACCCGGTCCACACGGCGGCGCGGCCGTAGACGTCCGGCACGCGCTCGCCGTCCGGGATCCAGCCCGTGCCGCCCTGGCCGGGGTACTGCCCGGCGGCGTTGAGCGCCACCGTGCCGGACGGGGTGAGGCTGTCGGCCGTGCCGAGCGTGATCTCCTGGCGGCGGATGCCGGTGCGGTAGGCGATGGGCGTGAAACCTCCGGCGGAACCCACCTGCGCGACCTGCACCAACGGGTCCAGCAACGTCGCCGCCGGTTCGGGCGGCCTGCGTACGACGGCTGACGAGAGGACGGCGACGCCGAGCACCAGCGCCACGGCGGTGAGCACGGTCAACGCGGTTCCGTTGCGGCGTCGGCGTTTGCCGTCGCGGATGGCACGTGCGACGTCGACCCGAGAGGTGCCGGCGGGGGCCACGTCGCGGAGGGGCGTGAAGAGGTCGTGATCGTTCATGCGGACCGTCCCAACAGTCGTCGCAGAGTCGCAAGTCCCTGTGCGGTCAGGGTTTTCACGTTGCTCTCGGAGCAGCGCAGCGCCTTCGCCACGTCCGCCACCGGCAGGTCGGAGACGAACCGCAGCACCAGCACCGCGCGGACCTTGGGCGAGAGCCGGCGGAGCGCCGACCACACCACCTCGCGCGTCTCCACGTCCGGCGGCGGCGTGCTCGGCTCGCGCGGCAGGTCTGCCGGCCGTCCCACCAGCCGCACCAGGTTCCAGCGGCGGCGGTGTTCGTTGAGGAACGCCCGGACCACCATGGTCCGCACGTAGGCGTCCCGGTCCCGGGCCGCGCGGGCTTTGCGCCAGTGGGTGTAGAGCCGGGTGATCGCGATCTGCACCACGTCGTCGGCCCGGTGCTCGTCACCGCACATCAGGTAGGCCAGCCGGCGCAACCGGGGCATGTTCGCGCCGACGTAGGCGGTGAACTCCTCGTCGTCGGACACCGCCGCGACCTGCCGGACGCCGAGCGCGTCCGCTGTCACGCGGGCTGCTTGGCGAAGTGCCCGCGCGCGGTGGCGGGGATCCACAGCAGGCACAGTACCGCCGCCGACAGCGCCCACCCGGTCGTCAGGTCGGCACGGACCTCGACCTCCGGGTACGACACGAACACGAAGTACCGGCCCACGGCCTGGAACGCCAGCTGCACCGTGATGAGGACCCGGGCCCAGTTCCGTCCGGCGTGGACCATCCACGCCAGCCACACGTACAGCACGGCGCTCACCGGGTGGTAGATCGTGCCGGGGTTGAAGGTCGCCGCCTCCGGGGTGGCGATCAGCCGCCACACGTCCTCCACTACGACGGTGACGTGGTTGAACGCGTGCGTCGCGATGCCGGCGGCGGCGATCAGGGCGGTGGGCGGGGTGGTGGGCATGGGTGCCTCCGGGTTCTTCTCGGCTGTCACCCCGGAGACACGGTGAACGGCGGCCCGCGTCGTATGAGCCCGGTCACACTGGTGGCGGGCGGCACGTGGAGGAACCGTGACGGGCGGCCGTGCGTCGTCGTGACATGTCCCGTCCTGTGTGGCGTTCCCCGTGGTGGCCGGTCTCGGTCGCAGTGGTGCCCGTGGTGCTCGCGCTGTGGGCTGCGAGCCCGCCCGGAAGGTTTTTCGGCATGGGGTTGGCCGCGGTGGCGGGCTGGGCGGTGGTGGGCCTGCTGTGGTTCGTGACGGGGTGGCTCGCGGTGGCGGAGGTGCCGCGGCGCTGGGTCTCGCTGTGGCCGGTGCTGATCGTTCCCGCGCTGTTCGCGGCGACGGGGGCAGTGGCTCGCACCGGGGTGGTCGAGCGGCTGGCGTTCGACCTGCACCGGCCCGCGTTGGAACGCCTCGCGGCGGAAGTCACGGCGGGCGGCCGGGTCGCGGATCGCACGGTCGGGCTGTTCGAGACCCGTGCCGACCGTGACCGGGACAGCGGGTGCGTCCACATCACCGTGCGCGACGCGGGATTCATGAACCAGGCCGGTTTCGCGTACTGCCCCGACCGTGTTCCGGTGAACTCGCCCCAGCCGGGGCGCGGCTACTCCTACCAGCCGATCGACGGCCCCTGGTACGAGTTCGGCTACGCCTGGTGAGCGCTCCGGATTCACCCGGATGGCAGTAGTCGGCTGGGCTAACCGACCGCGCCCCGCGGACGACCTAGTGGTCAGAAGCCGCGTGCGCGGGCTCACGAGGCGAACCCGGCCCGCGGTTCGAGGAGTGCGCCATGGACACGAGATCATTCGACCCCGACCGCGACGCGGTCATGTCCTACATCGGCCTCCGGCGGAGCATCGGCGCGATCGGCTTCCTGCTGCCGGTCGTGCTGGGTGTCTACGCTCTGACGCAGGGGCACCTGCAAGGGTCCATCAGCAGCTACTACCACACCGACATGCGCGACGTGTTCGTCGGCAGCATGTGCGCGGTGGGGGTTTTCCTGCTGTCGTACCAGTTCGGGGCCTTCGACTACTGGCTCGGCAACGTCGCCGGCGTCGCCGCGATCCTGCTCGCGCTGTTCCCCACGACCGCCGACACCGGCACACCGACCGAGTTCCAGCGGTTCGCGGGTGTCGCGCACCTGGCGTCCGCGGTCGTCTTCTTCCTGTGTCTGGCGGCGTTCTCGCTGATCAGCTTCCCCAAGGTGGAGCCGGGGAAGGAGCGCACCGAGCGCAAGGCGACCCGCAACCACATCTACGTCACGTGCGGTGTGGTCATCCTGCTGTGCCTGGGCTTCGCGGTGTTCGCCGGGACCGTTCTCGGTGAGGAGGCCAAGGCCGACCTGCGTCCGCTGTTCTGGTGCGAGGCCGTGGCGATCTTCGCGTTCGGCATCTCGTGGCTGATCAAGGGCAACACCCTGTTCCGCGACCGGGTACCGGCGACCCAGGTCGTCGGGCAGGCCGCGCCGGCGGTGTAGGAGTACGCCCGCCGGCCGCGTGAAGTGCCGGGGCGGCAGGGATTTCACCGTGGAGGAAAACTCTGGCGGATTCGGGCGTCAGTCGGAAACGTGGGGCGGTCGGGGCTTCGGCCCTGACCGCCCCACAGCCGGTACTCGCGTGGACGAGGCTGTTTTTCCCGCAAGTCAAAGACGTGGAAACCCTTGCGCCGTGCGACGCATGATCTGGCTACGGGCGGGAGGAACCGCCGGAGACACCTGATCGGCCTCCGCTCCGGGCGGCCGGAAAGGACATTGCCGTGCTGGAATTGGCGCTGGGGCCTCGGGACATCTCGGCTATCGACACTCTGGTGGACGAGCTGTCGCGCGTACACGAGACGGTCGAGTCCGCCGATTTCCAGCGGGAGGCCGGACTCTACGCGGCCGAGCTGCCCCGGGAAGTCCGGGCGGTCTTCCACGAATACCGCACCCTGGAAGCACACGGCGCGCTGCTGGTGAGCGGGCTGCCGGTGGACGACGCGGCGGTCGGCGCGACCCCGGAGCACTGGGCGAACAAGCCGGTGCCGTCGCCCACCATCCGGCTGGACATCGCGTTCTACCTGATGTCCTGCCTGCTCGGCGAGCCCATCGCGTGGGCCACCCAGCAGGACGGCTACCTGATGCACGACGTGTTCCCCATCAAGGGCCACGAGAAGGAGCAGATCGGCTCCGGCAGCGAGGAACTGCTCGTCTGGCACACCGAGGACGCCTACCACCCGCTGCGGACCGACTACCTGGGTCTGATCTGCCTGCGCAACCACGACCGGGTCAGCACCACCATGGCCGACATCGCCGACGTGCGGATCGACCAGCAGACCGCGAAAGTGTTGTCCGAGAAGCGGTTCCGGATCATGCCCGACCACTCGCACCGCGCGGCCAACCAGGTCGCGGGCGGCGAGGACCCGAAGGTCGCCGACCTGCGGGCCCGCAGCTACGCCCGGGTCGAGCGGGCGCTGGCCGATCCGGAGCCGGTGGCGATCCTGTCCGGCGACCCGGACGCGCCCTACCTGTGCCTGGACCCGGCGTTCATGCCGGACGACCACGACGAGGTGGAACAGCGGGCGCTGGCCGAGATCTCGGCGGCGATCGACACCGCGATGAAGGAAGTCGTGCTGGAGCCGGGGTCGACCGTGTTCGTCGACAACTACCGGATGGTGCACGGCCGGCAGCCGTTCCGGGCCCGTTACGACGGGACGGACCGCTGGCTGCGCCGGCTGAACGTGGCCAGGGACCTCCGCAAGTCCCGGGAGAGCCGGGTGTCGGCCGACTCGCGCGTCATCTACTGACCGCGTCCTGAGCCATCGTCGGACGAACAGACGGTTCGTCCGGAAACCATTGTCCGGAAAGGGAATCCGCTCGCAAGGCGGGCTCCCGCGATCCGGTGCCCGGGTACGTGCTCGCCGTCTTCGGACGCCGACCGGGTGCCGTTGCCCGACGGTCCGTGAGAGCGGACCGGTATCCGTCCTGTAGGTCCCGACGGCCACCCGGCCGGCGGTGAGTCCCGGCTCGCGGCGAGCAACTCCGGGGCTCCAAGCAACTACTCATGATCCTGGGGTGCTTGTGAACGCGATACAGCGGAACGCGGTGGCGACGTCCGTCGTGACCGACAACCTGACCCAGCTGGAATTCCTGGCGCTGAACAGCCCGCTGAACCTGGCCGACGGCCACGCCCGGCAGGAGCTCACACCCGGCCAGGCGAAGATCGTCGACGAACTGCCGAGCCTGTGGGCGGAAGCCCTGACCCGGCCGGTGGACGACGTCGAGCACGAGTCGCGGCAGGCGTTCTTCCACCTGCTCGGCCAGCGCTCGTACCCGGCGGACCGGGTGCTGAGCTGCTACTCGTCGTCGGTCGCCATGGAGATCTTCGCCCGGTCGCTGGCCGTCGAGTCGGACACCATCGCCCTGGTGCACCCGACGTTCGACAACATCCCGGACATCCTGCGCGGTGTCGGGCTGAAGCTGGTGCGGGTGGAGGAGGACGCCGTCCACGGCGGCGACCTGGACCCGGCGCTGCTGCGGTCGGTGGGCGCGATCTTCGTGACCACACCGAACAACCCGACCGGTCGGGTGCTGTCCCAGGAGCGGCTGCGGCGGCTGGCCGAGCAGTGTGCCGAGCACGATGTGGTGCTGGCGCTGGACACCTGCTTCCGGGGTTTCGACCCGGCCGCGCACTACGACCACTACGCCGTGCTGGAGCGGTCGGGCTGCCGCTGGGTCGTCATCGAGGACACCGGCAAGCTGTGGCCGACGCTGGAGCTGAAGATCGGCTGGCTGGTCCGCTCGGCGAACGTGGGGCTGCCGCTGGAGAAGGTGTACTCGGACATCCTGCTCGGCGTGTCGCCGCTGGTGATGCTGATGATCCGGCGGCTGGCGGAGGACGCGGCGGACGGTGGTCTGGCGGACCTGCACGAGTTCATCGCGGAGAACCGGGCCGTGGTGCGCGACACCCTGGCCGGCGTGCCGGACGTGACGTTCGTGGACCCCGACAGCCGGGCCAGCGTGGAACGGGTGCACCTGGGCCGGCGGTTCAGCGCCGACGTGTGGGCCGCACTGCACGAGCACAACGTGTACGTGCTGCCGTGCCACAAGTTCCACTGGGCCGACCCGTCCGAGGGCGACCACATGGTGCGCATCGCGCTGTCCCGGTCCCGTTCGGCGGTGCTGACGGCGACCACGACGCTGCGTGCGGTCCTGCTGGGCGAGTGATGAGCGCCGGACCGCTGTCGCACCGACGGTGGTGGCGTCCCGAGGTCGTGCAGTCCGTGTCCCCGCCGGACGTGCACGACCTCGGGCCCGGCTACCTCGATCCCGACCTGCTGCCGGTCGACCTGTTGCGGGACGGGTACGCGCGGGCGCTCGCCGAGTACGGCTCGGCGGCCCTGTCCTACGGGGCCGACCAGGGCACGGTGCTGTTGCGTCGTGAGCTGGCCGAGCGGATCACCGCCGCGGACGGGGTGGTGTGCGGGCCGGAGCAGGTGCTGGTCACCGCCGGGACGTCGTCGGCGTTGCAGTTGCTGACGACCACGACGACCGTTGCCGGGCAGACCGTGTTCGTGGAGCGCACGTCGTATGACTTCGCGCGTCGGATCTTCGCCGATCACGGGCTGCGGCTGTGTGAGGTGGCGGACGACGGTGGCGGGATGGACCCGCGTGCGTTGCGGGACGCGATCGCGCGTGCGGATCGTCCGGGGTTCGTCTACCTGACGCCGACGTTCCACAACCCGACCGGGCGGCTGGTCGGGGTGGAGCGGCGGCGTGAGTTGCTGGCTGCGGCCGGGTCGGTGTTGGTGGTGGAGGACGACGCCTATGCCGACCTGCACCTGTCCGGGGATGTGCCGCCCGCGTCGTTGGCGGGGCTGTCCGGGTATCGGGGTGTGGTGCGGCTGGGGACGTTCTCCAAGACGCTCGGGCCCGGGTTGCGGCTGGGGTGGCTGGCCGCCGATGCGGCGACCGTGGCGGGGCTCGCCGGGCGGGGTGTGTTCGTGAGCGGAGGATCGGCCAACCACGTCACTTCGCTGGCCGTGGCGGAGTTGGTGCGTGGGGGTGAGTTCGACCGGCACCTGGTGTGGTTGCGGGAACGGTTGCGGGAGCGGCGGGATGCGTTGCTCGCGGCTGTTCGGGTCTTCGGGCGGTGTGTGGAGGTGGACCCGCCCGGGGGTGGGTTCTTCTGCTGGCTGCGGTTTCCCGACCATCCGGAGGCGGACGTGTTGGCGGCGGCGGAGCGGGCCGGGGTTCGGGTGGCTGCCGGGTCGCGGTTCGGGTCGGTCGAGCGGGCTGTCCGGTTGGCCTACAGCTTCACCCCGCCGGACCGGCTGGTCGCCGCCGTGTCCGCGTTGGCAGCGCAGTTGTCCTTGTCGGATCGACCTACCGGGAGCCTCGCGTGACCAGTGTTTCCACCGCGCCGCACGGGTACAGCCTGCCGCTGTCGCCGTCCGGGCGGTCTTCGATGCTCACCCCGCCGCCGTGGCATTTCGCCGGTGAGGTGGTGATGGTGGACTACCGGGTGGATCCGGCGGTGGCGCAACGGTTTCTGCCTGCCGGGTTGGGGTCGGGTGCGGATCCCGGGGCGGCTGCGGCGGTGTTCGCGCGGTGGCAGTGGTGTTCCGAGGACGGGGCTGAGTTGGCCGAGCCCCGACGTTCGCAGTTCACGGAGTTCCTGATTCTGCTCGGGTGCGAGCATGACGGTGTTCCGTTGGCGCGGTGCCCGTATGCGTGGGTGGACGCGCCGGTGCCGATGGTGCGCGGGTGGGTGCAGGGGATGCCCAAGCAGTTCGGTGAGATCCACCAGACGTGGCCGATGTCGGTTGGGCGGGCCGGGCCGCGTCCCGGGGCTCCTGGCACGCACGTCGGGACGTTGTCGGTGCAGGGGGTGCGGGTGGCTTCGGCTTCGGTGACGGTGCGCGAGCGTGTGGCGGAACCGCCTGTGCTGCATACCGTTCCGCTGGTGCACACGCGGATGTTTCCTCGCTGGGTGGAGGGGGAGCGGGGGGTGGATCAGCTGGTTACGTCGCGGGTGACCGGGGTGGAGTTCGGCGAGATCTGGTCGGGGGAGGCGGAGTTGCGTATTTCCGGCGAGTTGGATGGGGATTTGGCTCTGCTCGCGCCGGTCGAGGTCGGGGCCGGCCACGTGTTCACCTATGCGGAGACGCTGCACGGCGGTCGCCTGCTGTCCGGTGGTGATGCTTGATCTGCCGGCTTTGTCGTACCCCTGTGGGATGATTGACATCGGGGGCCGGAGGCAACGCCCGGCCGGTGTCTGGCGGGGGCGTGCGGCAGTCCGGTCAGCGGAGGTCCACGGTGAAGCGGTGGTGGGGCTCTCTGGTCGGTGAGTCACTGAGGACCAGGTCGACCGTGACGGCACCCGCATCCGCCGGGAGCGCAGGTTGCAGGGTGATGCTGCCGTCGGTGTGTGTGCCGTCCGGGGTGGTCCCGAAGGCGCCGCCCCCGTCGTCATAGGTGTTGCCCTGGTCGTCGGTGGCGGTCACGTAGATCAGCAGCATTCCGCCGCCGGGCAGTGTCTCCGGGAGCGGCGGGGTGACGGTGTAGTGCAGGGTGAACCCGCCCGGGGCAAGGGCCAGTCGGTCCACGGTGAAGGAGTGCCCGCCGTCCAGCACGGAGAGGGTCTTCGCCATCGGGATGTCGACCATGCGCGCCTGCCTTTGCGTTCCGTAGCTGCGGTGGCGGGGCCGGAGCCTGTCCGGCCCCGCTGTGGTACCCGACCATGCAGGGTGAGCCTGCCGGCGTTCAGGCCGAACCGGGCGGCGGCACCTGGCAGGTGATGTACCGGGTGGCCCATGCGCCGGTTACGCCCTCGATGAGCCACAGCAGTGTGAGCTTGTCCCCTGTGGCGAGCCTCCCGCTGCCGCCGCCGAGCAACTGGTAGTTGTTGATGCTGCCGTGGAAGTTGTACCAGCTGAAGAAGAGGTGCGGCTGGTACGGCGGATTGATCCCCCGGTCGTTCACCGCGGCGTAGGGCATCGA
This sequence comes from uncultured Saccharothrix sp., assembly GCA_965995405.1. GTDB lineage: Bacteria > Actinomycetota > Actinomycetes > Mycobacteriales > Pseudonocardiaceae > Actinosynnema. The sequence continues at coordinate 16,146 of CBHFOL010000023.1, read as the reverse complement.
TACCTCGACCAGGAATCCCAGCCGGCTCCGGGCCACCCCGGTCAGCCTGAAGCCCCAGGCGACCGTACCGCCGAGACCACGCTGGAACGTCACGTTCGACACCGGGTGCTGCCACAACCCCGTGCACCGGAAGTCCTGTGGCGTCCGAGGTTCCACCTGCTGGATCTGGGCGAGGAGCTCCTCGGTGCTCGGCACCGGCCCTTCACCGGTGAGGAGACCGGTGTTGTCCGGGCCCGGTTCCACCGTGACGGTAGCTGCGTCGGGGTCGAGTTCCGGCTGTGCGGTGGCGCTGCCCACGCTCAGCGAGAGCGATCCCAGGACCGCCACGAGAGCGAGCAACGCACGTCGCAGTCGTAATGGGCGATGTGTTTGGATCATTTCCTTCCTTCTCCCCTTGTTGGTTCGGAATTCGTGTGGAAGGGAAATGTGTATTCCCGTCGAATCGTCCGCCGTCCACTGCCGTCGAGGTGAACCGTGCGCGCGGAATCGCTCGATCCGCGACGCACGGAAGACGGAGCACGTCGAATGGCCAACTCCGGACGTCGCCGTGTCGGGCGTGTCAAGGAAGTTGTGCCGTAGTGACTAATTCCCACCCGTTGCAAGCACTTTCATAATCCGCTTTCGCCTCCCCGAGCACTGCGGAGTACGAACCTCACCATCGTCCAGTCGGAAGCTCCGCTACACCACCAATCGGGTGAAGGATTTCACTACTGTAAGGCTCTGGGGGTGGGTGCGGGGCTGTTGTCTTCGCGGTGGGTGTTCGCCTGCGGTTTCGCAAATGTAGGACGGCGGGTTCGCGATGTTCGTGCAGCGCGCGCGACCGGTCGGCGTTGCGAGCAGTGGTTTTCTCGGTGCAGGCGGGGCTCGGGCTTGGTTCCTGCCGGAGTCAGCGCAGTTCCGCCGCGGTCAGCAGGCGGAGGTGGGCGGCGAGCCAGGCTTCGGTGTCCGGGGTGTCGGCGAACGCGCCGAGCCGGTCGGCCGCGGTAGGCAGGCCCACCTTGCGGAGTCCGGTGGCTGCGTCGCCCAGTCTGGTGCGCAGGCTTGGTGGGAGGTGGGTCAAGCCCCGGTGGGCCGCCTCGGCGGTCGCGGTCAGGGCTTCGTCGAGTGCCGCCGTGATCGGGTCGGTCGACTCCCAGTCCGGGGTGCCCAGCGCCGCCGGGTCGCCCGCCGCCAGATCGGGCACGACGAGGCCGTCGGAGGTCAGCACGGCGATCGGGTCGACCACGAGCGTGCCCCGCACCCGGCGCAACGTGCCGCTGAGGTGTGTCGGGTCGTCCGTGAGCGCCCTGGCGAGAGCGTCGAGAGCACCCGGGCTGACGCCACGGTGCACCGCCGACACCGTGGCCGGGTTGCCGTGGACGTCGGCGATCTCGGCGTCCAGCCGTTGCGCGCCGGGGTCGTAGCCGACGCGGCGCACCTCGCCGATGTGGACGACCCGCACGGTGTCCGCCTCGATGCGCGGGCGGACGAGTCTGGGCGGCAGGTCGCGCATCGCCTCGGACGCTTCGGCGAGGTCCGACACCAGGACTGTCGCGGGAAGTCCCGTCCAGGACTGGCCTACGGGGGTGATCGACGTCTTCGACACCCGGCTCGACGCCAGGCGCACCACGCGGCTCGCGCTGCGGACCGCCGACTCGGACACGACCGTCGACGCGGCCAGCGCCCGGAGCGTGCTGCCGGCGAGCCTGCGGGACGCCAGGTCGTGGCCGGTCGGGTGCTCGTCCTCGCCGACCGGCCAGCGGTGGCGCAGGACGAGGACCGACGCCCCGTCGGCGAAGAACACCTCGGCGGTGCGCTCGTCGTCGGCACCGCGCACCCGGCAGCCCAGCGCGGTGAGGCGGACCCGGCGCAGCGGTGTCTCGGCGGCCTCCTCGGTGCCCAGCACCTGCGAACGCCGTCCGGTGGCGCGGTGCCGGGCGTGCAGTTCGGTGATCAGCTCGGCGACCCGTTGCGGATCGTGGCGGGCGCTGCGCTGTCGGTAGGCGTCGATCTGGTCGACCAGGTCGGCCACGGCCGCCGCCGGCCAGTGCAGGCCCGCCGTGGTGAGGTCGGCCTGGGCCCGGTGCAGTGCGGCGTCCAGCACGGGACTGGTGTGCACGGCACCGTCGTGCAGCAGTTGGCCGGCCAGTTCGAGCACCGGGCCGAACCCGCCGACGGGCTCGCCGCCGCCGCCCACGTCGAACTGCGGGTCCGGCCCGGTCAGGCCGCGTTCGTCGGCCTCCCGGAACGCCCAGACGGCGAGCACCAGCACCTCGTCGCGCTTCGCCGTCACCGCGTCGGTGTGCACGTAGGCCAGGTCGCCCGGCACCAGGAACCGCACCGTGCAGGACGGGAGTTCGGCGGTCGCCACCGGGTCGTCCGCCGACGGCCGGGTCAGCTTCACCGGGTACCCGGCGCGCTGCGCCTTGCGGGCCGCCGTGAGCACCCGGTCGCCGACGCGGGCGGCCAGGGCGTCGTCGGTGACCTCGCCGGGTGACCACGGGGTGAACGCGGTGGACTCGTGCGCGCGCTGGTAGGCGAGGACGACGGCGATCCGGTGCCGGCACACGCCGGGCGCGCCGCACGAGCAGGCCGCGGCGTCGAGCGGCACGTCCGGCGGGAGCGCGGACTCGACCCCGTCCGGGAACCGGCCGCGCACGACGCCGTCGTCGGAGATCTCGATCGTCGGACCCGTGCCCGCGTCGAGTTCCTTGGTGGCACGCTTCACCAGGCCGCGATTGGCGAGGTTGCCCAGCGCGTCCGGGGTGAGCGCGAGCAGGTCCGCGCGCATCAGCCGAGCCTTTCCGCGACGAACTCGGCGAGTTGGCCGGGTGTCATCGCGCCCACGTGCGCGCCGACGTTCGCCAGCCGCTGGGCCAGATCGCGGTCGTAGACGGGGTTCGCGTCCTCGTCCAGGGCGGCCAGGCCCAGCACGTGGGTGCCCTGCTCGACCAGGCCGCGCACCACGCGGACCAGCGCCATCTCGTTGCCGCCCTCGTAGAAGTCGGTGACCAGGGCGACGATCGACCGGCGCGGGTTCTCGACCAGGGTCGCCGCGTACGCCATCGCCCGCGCGATGTCCGTGCCGCCGCCGAGTTGCACCTTCATCAGCAGCTCGACGGGATCGGTGACGTCCGACGTCAGGTCGACCACGTTCGTGTCGAACGCGATCAGGTGCGTCTTGAGCCCCGGCAGGCCCCACAGGCAGGCCGCCGTCACCGCCGAGTGGATCACCGAGCCCGTCATCGAGCCGGACTGGTCCACCACCAGGATGAGCTGCCACTGGTCCAGGTGCCGCTTGGTCCGGGAGTGGAAGCGCGGGTTCTCGATCGCGACCCGCCGGGTGTCCGGCTGGTAGTGGGCGAGGTTCGCGCGGACCGTGCCGTGGAAGTCGAAGTTGCGCGCCTGCTTGAAGTTGCTGCGCCGCCGGGCCTTCGTGCCGCTGAACGACTGCCGCACCTCCCGCGCCAGCTTGCGCATCAGCTCCGCGACCACTGCCGCCACGATCCGCCGTGCCAGCACCAGCACGTCCGGGTTCATCAGGTGTTTGGTGCGCAGCACGGCACGGAGCAGGGCGGCGTTCGGCTCGATCCGCTCCAACACCGCCGGATCGGTGACCACCTCGGTGATGCCGTACCGCTCGACGGCATCCCGTTCCAGCCGCTCGATGGTCTCCTTCGGGAACAGCCGGTGGATGTCGTCCAGCCAGTCGACCGTGGTCAACAGCGAGTCCTCGGAACCGCCGCCGCGCCGCACATCCCGCCGGCCCAGCTCCGGGTCGCGGCCGTACAGCCAGTCGAGCGCGGCGTCCCGGGCCCGCGCGTCGGCGTGGAGCGGGCCGGAGCAGCGGCTCGCCGGCTCACCCAGGATCAACCGCCAGCGCTCAAGGTCGCTCATGCCAACCCCTCCCGGGCGGTCGCTCGCGTGTCGGGCCGGGGTACGGCCGGCGCGAGGCGTTTCCGTTCGGTCATGCCAACCCCTCCCGCGCGGTCACTTGTGCGTCGGGCCGGGGAACGGCCGGCGCGAGGCGTTTTCGATGGGTCATGCCAACCCCTCCCGGGCCAGGACCCGCTCCACCGCCGCGTCCAACGCCTTCGCCTCGGCCAGGACCTCGGGCTCCACGGGGGTGCGCAGCAGTGCCCGCGCCGAGCCGTGCACACCTCGTCGGGCCATCAGCATCCGGGCGATCGTCTCCCGTTCGGCAGGCGGGAAGAACGCGAACGCCTGCCGCAAGGCGGGGAGGGCGACCAGGAAGTCGTCGTCGGACAGCGCCCCGACCACCTCGTCCAGCACGTCGACCACGCTCTCGGCGGTCAGCACCTCCTCGCGGGCCAGCGCGAACAGGCCGGCCAGCCAGTCGCCCATGGTGGCGGGCGAGGCCATGCCCCGCACGGCGTCCGCCGCGTCCACCGGGAAACCCAGCGACCAGGCGAACCCGAACGCCGCGCCGCGCAGGTCCGGCGGCACCTGGCGGTCGGCGCTCACCCGGACCAGCACGGCCACCGCGCTGTCCGTGGTGGTGCGGACGACCGGCGCGGCGTGCCGCACCGCGTCCCGGACCGCCACCAGCGCCCGCAGCCTGCCCGGCTCGGCCGGGGCCGGACCGCCGTGCACGCCCTCGGCCAGCCAGAGCAGCCTGGTCACGGCCGCGTCGATCACCTCGCCGAGCGCGGGACTGCCCGCTGTGCCGAGCAGTCGGTCGTGCCGCCACAGGCTGAGCACGTCGGACAGCACCCGGCCGAGGGCGTCGAGGTCGCCGGCTTTGCCGACCTCGTCGGTGAGGATCTCCACCACCCGGTCGGACAGTGTCGTCGCACCGCACAGCGCGGCGTCGAAGAGCAGGCCGGACAGCTCGGCGACGCCGGCGTCCGGGACCTGGTGGGCCAGGTACGCGCTTGCGGCCTCCTGGGTGGTCGCGCCGTGGGCGGCGGCCTCGATCAGGGCCGGAACGCGGTGGTCGTGGTCGATGAGCTGCCAGCGTTCGGCCAGGTCCGGGTCCGCGCCGCCGGTCGGTCCCGATTCCCGGACGACGCCCGGGACGCCGAGCACTCGCAGTCGGTGCAGGACGCGGCTGCGTTCCAGGTCGGGCGGCGAGGCCAGGTCGAGGCCGACCGGTCCGGCGCGGTCCAGCCCGACGGCCGCCAGTTCGGCGGACGCGGCGGCGACCAGCGGCGGTGCCGGTGTGTCGGGGTGCAGACGGCCGACCCGTTCACCGCTCAGCGCCGCGACCATCTCCACGATGGCCGGGTGCGTGCCCGGTTCGAGGGTGCCGCGCCGGGTCCACGGGGGCGGCTGGTCGAGGTCTTCGGAGACCAGCGCGCCGGTCAGGCCGTCCAGGACATCGACCCGCGCGGGGTGGTCGTGGCCGCGCAGGCGGGCGAGGCCGTCGGCGAGGGTGCGGGCTGCGATGAGGTCGGCGGTGGACACCGGCACGCGTCGGGAACGCAGGCGGGCGACCACCGAACCGAGCAGTCGGCTCGCCGCGCCTGCCACGCCGTCGGTCCACAGCCAGTGGTAGTACTCGGGCGACGGCATACCGGACTGGTACCCGGTGAACGAGTCCAGCCGCTTGTGCGAGTAGGGGACGAGGTAGCTCGCGCCGGACTCGGCGGGCGCGACCGGCACCTCGGGCCACCCGCCGTCCGACTCGCCGCTGCCCGGCGCGCTGACACTTGCGTTGCCGCCGTGTGGTTGACGGCCATCCGGTTCGTCGGGATCCGGCGCGCTGACACTTGCGTTGCTGTCGCCCGGCTGACGGCCATCCGGTCCGTCGGCACCCGGTCCGTCGGGATCCGGCGCGCCGAGCCTCGCCTTGCCGGGGGCTGGGTGTCCGGCCGCGCTGAGCCGGACGCTGCTTTCGGCGGCAGGTGCGGTTGGCGGCTGGGCGGTGAGGGTCCGGAGGGCCGAGGTGTGGAAGCCGCCGGTTACCACCAGGACCGGGCGGTCGCCTGCTTTGGCCAGTGCCGCGCGGATCCAGCGGGCCATGTAGGACTCGCGGGCCTGGTCGTTCCCGGTGGTTTCGCTGTCGCCGCGCAGCACGTCGAAGTAGGTCGTCAGGCGTTCGGCCAGGCCGTCGGGTGGGGCCGCCTCGAACAGGTGGTCCCAGAGGGCGTCCGTGTTGTCCACGGCGAACTCGCGGCACAGGCGGTCCACCGCCTCGGTGTAGCGCGCCTCCGCGTCGGCGTACCGGTTGCCCCGGTCGGCGAACGCCGGGTGCCACGCGGGCAGGTCGATGAACCGGACCTCGGCACCCACCTCGCGGCCGGCGGTGAGGGCGACCCACTCCGGCGAGTAGTCGCAGAACGGCGTCCACGACGCGTGTGAACGCTCGTCGTCGCGGTAGTACGTGTACAGGGCGACCGGCAGTTCGTGGCCCAGGAGCAGTTCGTCCAGCCGGTCGTTGACGTCGGCCGGGCCCTCGATCAGCACGTACGCCGGCCGCCGGTCCAGGATCGTGTCCCGGACCAGCCGCGCGCTCGCCGGGCTGTGGTGCCGGACGCCGAGGAACGTCGCGCCCATCAGCCGGGCAGCAGGTGCCGTGCGCGGTGCAGTTCCTGCCACTGCGCGCCCTTGCGCCGGGACACCTGCTGCTCCAGGTACCGCCGCAGCCGGGCCAGGTCCTCGGGACTGTCCTTCGCGGCCGTGCCCGCCAGGCATTCCACGACGTCCGCCGCGCTGCCCGGCTCGCCGCGCAGGAACCAGCCGCGCAGACCCACCGCGTGCGCCACCGACACCGCCTCGGCGGTGCTCATCACGGTGGTCAGGCGGTCGGCGGGGGAGCCGCCGCCGCGCAGGTCGCGGAAGGTTCGGACGAGCACCTCCAGCACGTCCCGGCGGGGTGGCGTGCCGACGCCGGACTTCTCCAGCAGCCGGGCCGCCTCGCGTTCCACCAGATCCAGCTCGGTGGCGAAGTCCGCGATGGGGAACACGGTCTCGAAGTTGAACCGCCGCTTGAGTGCCGCGCTCATCTCGTTGACGCCCCGGTCGCGGGTGTTCGCGGTGGCGATCACGTTGAACCCGTCGCGCGCGAACACCATGCCGTCCGCGCCGGGCAGCTCCGGGATCGCCACGACCCGTTCGGACAGCAGCGACAGCATGCAGTCCTGGACCTCCAGCGGGCAGCGGGTGATCTCCTCGAACCGCACGACCTTGCCCTCGGCCATCCCGCGCAGCATCGGCGCGGGCACCAGCGAACGCGGTGTCGGGCCCTCGGCGACCAGCAGGGCGTAGTTCCACGAGTACTTGACCTGGTCCTCGGTGGTCGCCGCGCCGCCCTGCACGGTGAGCGTCGACTCGCCGCACACGGCGGCAGCGATCAGCTCGGACAGCAGCGACTTGGCCGTGCCGGGCTCGCCGACCAGCATCAGCCCGCGACTGGTCGCCAAGGTCACCAGCGACCGGTCGATCAGCGACGGGTCGCCGACGAACTTGCGGCTGATGCCCTGGCTCTCGTCGCCCACGATGAACCGGCGCGCCGCCTCCAGGCTCAGCGCCCAGCCCGGCGGGCGGTGCGCCCGGTCGGTTTCGCGGAGCCGGGCCAGTTCGTCGGCGAACCGCACCTCGGCGGGCGGTCGTTGCAGGTCTCGGGTGTCGGACATCGGTGGTCTCCGGGGTTCAGCTGGTCAGCGAGGTCAGTTCGGCGAGCAGTTCGGACGCGGTCACCGGGTCGAGCTCGCCGAATGTTCGCGAGCCGCGCGGACGCCAGTCGCCGGACCGTCCGTCGTTCACCCAGATCTCGGTGAGTTTCTGCTCCGGGAACATGTCCACCACGCCGACCGCGATGCCCGGGTCCAGGTTCACGACCACCGTGCCGCCGGCCGCGAGCGGCCGGAGGATCCAGCACTCCACACCGGCGTCCTGGGGTGCGCCACGCTCCCAGCCGCGCTTGGTGAGCCCGAGCAGTCGGCCGACCGGCACCTGGATGTTCTCGAACCGGTCCAACCGGGTCGCGGTGAGTTCGTCGTCGGTGAACCGGTGAAGTGGCCTGCCGAGTTGGGGGAACGGTTGGAGGATTTCGTAGTCGGCGAACATCTCGGCCCACGCTGCGAGGTCGTCGCCGAGGTTGAGTGGGTGGGCGAGGCTGACTTCGGTGTTGTCGGGCAGGGTGTAGGCGTCGTCGTTGACGTCGGCGAGGGTGCGGTCTTCGGCGAGTCGGAAGCTGTGTCCGTCGGTGGTGATCCAGACCAGGCGGCGCACGATGTGCCACAGGAGCGGGTGGCCGGCGAACAGTTCCCGGAATTCGGCTGCCGACCAGCGACGGCCCTTGACCATGGCCGACTCCAGTCGCCCGATCTGGTCGGCCGCGACGGACCGGACGTCCTTCTTCAGGGCGGCGAATCGTTTTTGTTCGGCCGGTGCCAGTTCGGGGTCGTCCTTCGCGCCGGGTTTGGGGAGGTCCTTGCGGCGCTTGCCGTCTTCGTCGGCGACGTAGGGTTTGAGCTGTTCGTCGAAGCCGACGACGAATCGGCGTGGGCCGTAGTCGATGACGAGGGTGGCGGCGTCGTCCAGCCCGAAGTCGGGGACGAGTCGGTCGGCCAACTGTTCGCCGCTGAGGCCGAGGTCGGCCGCGACGGCCGCGATCTTGTCCTGGGCGCGTTGCTTGAGGCCCTTGAACTTGGCTTTCAGGGCGATGCCGTTGAGCTGCACGAGGGCCACGTCGCTGCCGATGGCGGCCAGGACGTCGAGGCCGATGACCGCGCGGTTGTGGCCGCCTTCGCCGGGCCACACCTTGATCAGCGGTGCGAGCCTGCGGGCGCAGTCGTCGTTGCCGAGCAGGCCTAGCGCGGTGAGCGCGAACCCGTCCTTCGACGGCATACCGACCGACTTCCAGCGCTCGAACAGCGCCCACGCGAACTCCGCCAGCGACGTCGGGTCGCACAGGTCCTGCACGATGGCCAGGCCCGGGTACACGTCGGCCGGCCCGGACAGCGCGAGCATCGTCACGACGTGCCCGGCCGCCGCCGGGGGCAGCGCCTGTTGCCGGTCGGCCAGCAGGATCTGCGGGAGCATGACCGGATCCGCCCAGTCGCCGGGCACCGGGAGCTTCGCCGGGAGGATGTCCAGCGGGTCGAGCGACACCAGGGCGGCGACCGCCGCTTCGGCCTCGGGCCCGTAGCCGCGTGCGGCGGCCAGTGCCTGTTCCGGGATGTGCCGGAGGGCGGATTCGGCGTTGCGGCGGGCGGCACCGGGCGCGCCGAGGGCGGTCGGGACGAGGTAGCGGGCGGCAGCGTCGGCATGGCGGCGCAGCCACGTCGTGGCCGTCGCCCGGCCGCTCTTCAGGCGCACCAGCCAGTCCGCCATCAGGTGCGCGACGCGGATGTCGGTGTAGGGCAGCAGCGCGGGGCCGGCGGCGGGGTGGGACTTCGCGATGTCCAGCACGGTGGACAGGGCGTCCAGTTCGAAGCGGCCCACCAGTTGCGGCACCCAGGTGTCGACGTCCCACTCGTAGCGCAGCCCCGAGTCCACCAGCAGCGGGCGGATCAAGTCCTCCGGGCCTTGGAGGAACAGCATGATCTCGTCGTACCAGCGGATGCTGCCCGACCGTTGGTCCGCGACGAGCTTGGGCCAGTCGGCGTTCGGGTCGGCGGATCGGGCGTCCAGCCGGGCGAGCAAGGCTTCCCGCTCACCCGGCTGCCACGCGATCGCCGAGTCGGACGGGGGCTCCAGTCCGGACACGACGACCGGCTTCAGCACCGTGCGGACGACCGTCCACGGTGGACTCACCAGCACCTTCGGCAGGCTGTCCGGGCTTGCCTCGGCCACCAACTGGTGGTCGGCCTCCGCGAGTTCGACGGCTTGGCGGAGGTCGTCCGGAAGGTCCGCGACGAGGTCGGGATGGGTCCGGACGTGGCCGTGCAGCAGGTTTCGCACGGTGGGCTCGGTGCTGCGGGCGGCGAACGCGCGCAGGGCGCGTCCGGGGTAGCGCTTGGCGACCTCGATGAGGGTGGCCTCGACGTGCGGTCGGTGCACCCGGTCGGCCAGGATGCCGAACGCCTCGTCGGTGGGCAGCACGGCCAGCACCTCCAGCAGTTGCTTGCCGAAGTCGCGCTCGTACTGGTGGTTGATCCCGTCGAACACGTCGGCCAGGACCGGGGCGACGGCGGGACCGATGCCGTCCACGACGGTGCGTAGAACGCCGGGGTTGCGCAGTTCGTAGGCGAGGTGGCCGGATGCGACGACCTGTTCCAGTTGCTCGACCGTGCCCAGGGCGCAGAGCACCATGGACCAGCCCTGCCAGGTATGGGTCGTCCGGGGCGGCGTGGCCTCGGTGACCACCTCGTCCACCCAGTCGGTACGGGACGGGACCAGGTAGGAGGCGATCATCCTGGTCAGCAGCGTTTCGCGGTGACCGGCCACGGCGTCGGCGATCGCGTCCTGTTCGCTCGTCGTCGCCACCAGTTGGCGCACGCGGTCGATCGTCGGCGTCGCGATGGTCCGGCCGAAGACGAAGTCGGGTGCCCGGAAGGACAGCCGGCGGGCCTCGCGGCCCAGCTTGGGGTGCCACTCGATCTGGACGCGGCCGAGCGCCACGGCGGCTTGCGCGGCGAACGGCAGGCCGTGGGTGAGCACCCAGTCGTCGGCGACGAGCCGGTCGGGTTCGGTGCCGTCCTGGCCGGGCAGTTGCTTCAGGATCATCGCGGCGGCGGCAGCGCCCAGCGGGGTCGCCGTGCCGTCGAGGTATTCGGTCACGGACCGGGCGAGTGCGGGTTCGGTCCCTTCGGCGGTCAGGATCTGTTCGATCAGGCCGCGCTCGGCGAACAGGGCGGCCCGCACGTACCCGGCGGCATTGCGCACCGGCTTGACGGTGGCCGGGACCCGGCCACCGTGCCTGAGACGGATGCCCGCGCGCCAACGGGCCGGGAACACCAGCGTGTCCTCGTCAGCCGCCGTGCGGTCGGTCGCCTGGTTGTCGGCCGCCGTGTTGCCAGCGGGCACGGCGGCGTCCGCCGTGTGGCAGGGCGTGGCGCTGTCGGCCGGTACAGGCACCGTCGCGGCTGCTGACGACGTGGCTGCGGACTGTCCGGTGGGGACGTTCGTGCCGGCCGTCGTCTCGGTGTAGCCCTTGCTCTCCTTCTCCGTGATCAGCTTTGTGACGTGCGTGGTCGCGGCGGCCTCCGACGCCAGGTCCTTGACCTTGGTCTGGCCTGCGGTGCCGAGCCGTCCGAACCGGACGGTCACGGTCACCCCGGACTGCCCGATCTCCGAGAACTTCGCGGATCCCGCCGCGACCAGTTCCCACCTGCGCACGTCAGTTGTTTCCTCTCTTGCCATCCGGTCACGGCGGACATTACGGCAGGGGTACGACAATCCTGGGTGGGTTCATCGGGTCAGCTGCTCAGCGAGGTCAGCTCGGCCAGCAACTCGGACGCGGTGACCGGGTCGAGGTCGCCGAACGTCCGGCTGCTACGTGCCCACCAGTTGCCGATGCCGTCGCCGTTGACCCAGATCTCGGTCAGCGTCTGCTCCGGGAACATGTCCACCACACCGACCGCGATGCCCGGGGACAGGTTCGCCACGACCGCGCCGCCGTCCGGCAGTGGCCGCAGGATCCAGCACTCCGCGCCACCGTCCTGCGGCACGCCGCGCTCCCAGCCCCGCTTGGTCAGGCCGAGCAGCTTGCCGACCGGCACCTTGGTGTTCTCGAACCGTTCCAGTCGGCCGGCCGCGCGCTCCGCGTCGGTGAGCTGGTGAACCGGCCGCCCGAGTTGGGGGAACGGTTGGAGGATTTCGTAGTCGGCGAACACTTCGGCCCACGTCGCGAGGTCGTCGCCGAGGTTGAGTGGGTGGGCGAGGCTGACTTCGGTGTTGTCGGGCAGGGTGTAGGCGTCGTCGTTGACGTCGGCGAGGGTGCGGTCTTCGGCGAGTCGGAAGCTGTGTCCGTCGGTGGTGATCCACACGAGTCGCCGCACGATGTGCCACAGCAGCGGGTGCCCGGCCAGCAGTTCCCGGTATTCCGCCGCTGTCCACGTGCGGCCGGCGACCATGGCCATTTCCAGGCGGGTGATCTGGTCGGCCGCGACCGACCGGACATCCTTCTTCAGGGCGGCGAACCGTTTCTGTTCGGCCGGGGCCAGTTCGGGGTCGTCCTTCGCACCCGGCTTCGGGAGATCCTTGCGGCGCTTGCCGTCTTCGTCGGCGACGTAGGGTTTGAGCTGTTCGTCAAAGCCGACGACGAATCGGCGCGGTCCGTAGTCGATGACGAGGGTGGCGGCGTCGTCCAGTCCGAAGTCGGGGACCAGGCGGTCGGCCAACTGCTCGGAGCTGAGCCCGAGTTCGCCCGCGACGGCTGCGATCTTGTCCTGCGCACGCTGCTTGAGGCCCTTGAACTTGACCTTCAGGGCGATGCCGTTGAGCTGGACCAGCGCCATGTCGGTGCCGATCGCGGACAGCACGTCCAGACCGGTGACCGCGCGGTTGTGGCCGCTCTCGCCGGGCCACACCTTGATCAGCGGCGCGAGCTTGCGGGCTACCGCGTCGTCACCGAGCAGGCCGAGCGCGGTGAGCGCGAAACCGTCCTTCGACGGCATACCGACCGACTTCCAGCGCTCGAACACCGCCCACGCGAACTCCGCCAGCGACGTCGGATCGCACAGGTCCTTCACCACCTGCACGCCCGCGTACACGTCGTCCAGCCGGGACAGCGCGAGCATCGTCACCACGTGCCCGCACGACAGCAGCGGCAGCGCCCGTTGCCGGTCGGCCAGCAGGATCTGCGGCAGCAGGGTCGCGTCCGCCCACTCGCCGGGCACCGGCAGCTTCGTCGGGAGGATCTCCAGCGGGTCGACCGACACCAGGGTGCCGACCGCGGCCTCGGCCTCGGGACCGTGTTCGCGGGCCGCAGCCAGGGCCTGTTCCGGGATCAGCCGGAGCGCGGCCTCGGCGTTGCGGCGGGCGGCACCGGGCGCGCCGACGGCGGTCGGCACGAGGTAGCGGGCGGCGGCGTCGGGGTGGCGGCGCAGCCAGGCGGTCGCTGTGACGCGCATGGACTTCAGCCGCACCAGCCAGTCCGCCATCAGGTGGGCGACCTGCTCGTGCGCGTACGGCAGCAGCAGCGGGCCGCACGCCGCCGGCTGGGCCTTCGCCATGTGCAGCACGGCGGGCAGCGCGTCCAGTTCGAAGCGCCCGACCAGCACCCGGCCCCAGACCTCGACCTCCCACACGTAGTCCAGCCGCCACTCGGCGATCAGCGGCCGGACCAGCTCTTCCGGGCCGTGCACGAACAGGGTGCCCTCGTCGTGGTAGCTGATCTTGTCGTTGCGGTAGGCGTCGACCAGCTTCGCCCAGTTCGCGTCGCCCTGGTCGAAGCGGGTGTCCTTGGTGTCGCGCCAGGCTTCGCGCTCGCCGGGCTGCCAGACGATCGCCGTGTCGTCGGGTGTCTTCAGGCCGGTGAGGACGACCGGTTTCACGGGCGCGCGCTCGACCGTCCACGGTGGACTCACCAGCAGCGTCGGCAGGCCGGCCGGGTCGGCCACCTCGACCTGGCGGTAGCCGGCCTCGACCAGTTCGACGGCTGCGCGCAGCTCCTCCGGGAGTTCCGGCACGAGCTCGGGGTGGGCCTGGGCGTGGCCGTGCAGCAGGTGCCGCAGCACCGGATCCGTGGTGCGGGCGGCGAATGTGCGCAGCGCACGTCTCGGGAAGCGCTTGGCGGTCTCGATCACCGTGGACTCGACGTGCCAATGGCCCACGCGGTCCGCCAGCAGTCCGAACGCCTCGTCGCTGGGCAGCAGGGCGATGGTTTCCAGCAGCAGCTTGCGGAAGTCACGGTCGTAGGACGCGCACTCGTCGTGCACGCGCATCAGGATCGGCGCGACGGCGGGGCCGATGCCGTCCACGACGGTCCGCAGCACGGCGGGTGGCCGCAGGTCGTCGGTGAACTGGTCGAGCGCCAGCACCCGGTCGAGTTGGTCGACCGTGCCCAGGGATGCGAGCAGCGGACGCCAGCTCGCCCAGTTCTGGGTGTGGGCCGCCGCCTCGGTGATCACCTCCTCGATCCAGTCCGTGCGGGACGGGACCAGGAAGGACGCGGTCAGCTTGGTCTGGAGCGTGGTCCGGTGGGCCGCCAGCGCTTCGGCGACCGCGTCCTGCTCGTCACCGGCCGCGATCAGCCTGCGCAGCCGGTCGGCGATCGGTGTGTCGTGGTCGCGGTCGTGGAGCACCTTCGGCCGGGTGAATTGCAGGGCGAGGTAGTCGTCACCCAGCTTGGTGCGCCACTTGACCTCCACGAGGTCGAGGGACACCGCCGCCTGGGCGGCGAACGGCAGGCCGTGGGTCAGTACCCAGTCGTCGGCGACGAGCCGGCCGTCCTCGGTCGGGCTGCCGTCGAGCCGGTGTGCCCGGATGGCGGCGCACATCGCCGCGCCCAGCGGGGTGACCTTGCCGTCGAGGTACTCGGTCACCAGCTCGGCGAGCGCGGGCTCGGTCTTGCGGTCCTCCAGGATCTTGCGCAGCCGGTCCGGGTCGGCGGCCAGCCGGGCGCGCAGGTGGCCGGCGGCCTTGGGCGCGGGTTTGCCGGTGGCCGGTGTCCGACCGCCGCGTCTGGGGTGGATGCCCGCGCGCCAGCGGTCGGGGAGGACGAACGTGTCCTCGGCCGGCTCCGGGACCGGCGTGGGACCGGGTTCGGCCGCCGGGCTCGGGTCGGCCGGGACTGCCTGCGCCGCGTCCACCGTGGACTCGGGTGCTGTGGGTGCGGCCGGTGTGGGCGCGGTCGTGCCGGCTGTGGTCTCGGTGTAGCCCTTGGCCTGCTTCTCCCCGATCAGCTTTGTCACGTGCGCGGTCGCGGCGGCCTCCGACGCCAGGTCCTTGACCTTGGTCTGACCCGCCGTGCCGAGCCGTCCGAACCGGACGGTCACGGTCACCCCGGACTGCCCGATCTCCCAGAACTTCGCGGATCCCGCCGCGACCAGTTCCCACCTGCGCACGTCCCCATCTCCCTTCTTGATCCGGTCGCGGCGGACATTACGGGAGGGGTACGACAATCCGTGGCGGATGTGGTGGAGACAATCTCCGACGTGCGGTTCGGTGTGCTCGGTCCGGTGGAGGTCAGGTCGGCCGACGGGGAGGTGGTCCCGGTCGGCGGGCCGCGTCCGCGTGCCGTCCTGGTGATGCTCCTGCTCACGCCCGGCAGAGTGGTGGGACTGGACCGGCTCATCGAAGGCCAGTACGGCGACGACCCGCCGGCGGAGGCGGGCAACGCGGTGCAGGCCCAGGTGTCGCGGCTGCGGCGCGCGCTGCCCGGCGAGCTGGTCGAGTTCTCCGGCAACGGCTACCGGATCGCGGTCGACCCGGACGACGTGGACGCCCACCTCTTCGAGCGGCTGGCCCGCGACGGGCGGCGACTGCTCACGTCCGGGCACGTCGCGGACGCGACCGCCGTCCTCCGCGAGGCGCTCGACCTGTGGCGGGGTCCGGCGCTGGCCGATCTGCCGCACGGAGAAGCACAAGCCACCCGACTGGAGGAATTGCGGCTCGCCGCGACCGAGGACCTGGTGGACGCGGAACTGGCGTCCCCGGACGGCAGCCCGGTGGCGCGTCTCCGGGCGCTGGTGGCGGCGCACCCGTTGCGGGAGAGGTTCCGTGAACAGCTGGTGCGCGCCCTGCACGCGGAAGGACGCACGGCGGAGGCGCTGACCGAGTTCGCGGACGCCCGCAGGCTCCTCGCGGACGAACTGGGCGCGGACCCCGCACCGGGCCTCGCCGCCGCGCACCTGGCCGTGCTGCGCGACGACGAACCGGTCGCCCGACGCGGCCTCCCGGCCCAGCTGACCAGCTTCGTCGGCCGCGACACGGAGCTGGCCCGGCTGGCCGGGCTGGACGCGCGGCTGGTCACCGTGTGCGGTCCCGGCGGCACGGGCAAGACCCGGCTCGCGGTGGAGTTCGCCGCCCGCGTCGGCCGTGCGGCGTGCTTCGTGGACCTGTCCGCAGTGGACCCGGGCGACTCGGTCGCGGCGGCGGTGCAGGCCGCGTCGGGCGTGCGTGACCTGGGGTTCCGGCCGGACCGGACCGATCCGGTGGGCCGCCTGGTCGCGACGCTCGACCAGGACCTGCTGCTGGTGCTGGACAACTGCGAGCACGTGGTGGCCGACGTCGCCGACCTCGTGCACACACTGCTCGCCAGGTGCCCCGCGCTGCGGGTGCTGGCGACCAGTCGCGAGCCGCTGGGGTTGACCG
>CBHFOL010000022.1:0-41665 GCA_965995405.1 uncultured Saccharothrix sp. | reverse complement strand
CTGCGGCGGGAACACGACGAACGGCGTATCCGAGAACGAGAGCGCGATCGGGAAGGGGATTCGGTGCTGTTTCGCCGGGAAGACGTGGTATCGCGTGGTTGGCGTTGCAGACGACATCCGCGGCCACGGCTTTGATCAGCCGGTCACGCAGGCGGGGGTCCCCGGTCGCCCGGGGTGGCGGGCCGCCCCCCCCGGCCCCCCCGCCGCCCGTTCACCCCCGGGGGCGGCGCGCCAGGTCGGCCACCGCGGGCGGGACGCCGCTGAAATACCGTTCGCGCCGCAATCCGCCCGACGAGGTGCGCCGGATCGCGCCCGGCGACCACGACCCGTTCGGGCAAGTGCCCGGGTTTCCGGTGTTCCGCTGCGAGAATGAACCGCCCAGCCCGATCGACCAGTGCATTGAAGAGGAGAGGTTCGGTCCGGTGTTCAGCCGTATCGCCATCGTCAACCGGGGTGAGGCCGCGATGCGGCTCATCCACGCCGTCCGGGAGCTCGCCGCCGAGACCGCGACACCGATCGAAACCGTCGCCCTGCACACCGACGTCGACCGCACCGCCACCTTCGTGCGCGAGGCCGACATCGCCTACGACCTCGGCCCCGCGTCCGCGCGCCCGTACCTGGACCTGGGGGTGCTGGAGCGCGCGCTGGTGGAGACCGGTGCCGACGCCGCGTGGGTCGGCTGGGGCTTCGTCGCGGAGGACCCGGCGTTCGCGGAGCTGTGCGAGAAGATCGGCGTCACCTTCGTCGGGCCGAGCCCGGACGCCATGCGCAAGCTCGGCGACAAGATCGGCGCGAAGCTGATCGCCGAGGAGGTCGGTGTGCCGGTCGCGCCGTGGAGCCGGGGCGCGGTGGAGACCCTGGACGCGGCGCTGGCGGCGGCGGCCGACATCGGCTACCCGCTGATGCTCAAGGCGACGGCCGGCGGCGGCGGGCGCGGCATCCGGGTGGTCACGAGCGACGCCGAGCTGGCCGACGCCTACGAGCGCACCAGCCAGGAGGCCGCGCGGGCGTTCGGCAGCGGCGTCGTGTTCC
Source organism: uncultured Saccharothrix sp. (assembly GCA_965995405.1). Taxonomy (GTDB): domain Bacteria; phylum Actinomycetota; class Actinomycetes; order Mycobacteriales; family Pseudonocardiaceae; genus Actinosynnema. The sequence goes on along the minus strand of CBHFOL010000022.1, from coordinate 40,633 downwards.
TGGAGCGCCTGGTCACGGGCGCCCGGCACGTCGAGGTCCAGGTGATCGCCGACGGCGAGGGCACCGCGTGGGCGCTCGGCGTCCGGGACTGCTCGGTGCAGCGGCGCAACCAGAAGGTCATCGAGGAGTCGGCGTCGCCGGTGCTCAGTCCGGCGCAGACGGCCGAGCTGAAGTCGTCGGCCGAGCGGCTGGCGGTCGCGGTCGGGTACCGGGGCGCGGCGACCGTCGAGTTCCTGTACCACCCCGGCGACCGGCTGTTCGCGTTCCTCGAAGTCAACACCCGGCTCCAGGTCGAGCACCCGATCACCGAGTCCACCACCGGGTTCGACCTGGTCAAGGCGCAGCTGCTGGTGGCGTCCGGCGGCCGGCTCGAAGGCGACCCGCCGGCCGAGCGCGGGCACGCCGTCGAGGCCCGGCTGAACGCCGAGGACCCGGACCGCGACTTCGCGCCCTCCCCGGGCCGCATCGCCCGGCTGGACCTGCCCGCCGGGCCGGGCATCCGGGTGGACACCGGGGTGAGCGAGGGCGACACGATCCCCGCCGACTTCGACTCGATGATCGCGAAGATCATCGCCCACGGCCGCGACCGCGCGGAGGCGCTGGGCAGGCTGCGCCGGGCGATGGCGGAGACCACGGTCATCATCGAGGGCGGCGCGACGAACAAGAGCTTCGTGCTCGACCTGCTCGACCGGCCCGAGGTGATCGACGCGACCGCCGACACCGGCTGGATCGACCGGGTCCGCGCCGAGGGCGGGCTCGTCTCGCACCGGCACTCCGCCGTCGCGCTGGCCGCCGCCGCCATCGAGGCGTACGAGGAGGAGGAGCGCGTCGAGCGGCAGCGGCTGCTGTCGACCGCGTTCGGCGGACGCCCGCAGGTGCAGCACGAGAGCGGCCGGCCGCTGGACCTCAAGCTGCGCGGCGTCGGCTACCGGGTGCGGGTCGCCCGGGTCGGCGCGCACCGGTTCCGGGTCGGCATCGAGGCGGGTGACGACGTCCGGGCCGCCGACGTCGAACTCGACCGGTTCGACCGGCACACCGGGCAGATCGCGGTCAACGGCACCCGGTACCGCCTGCTCACCGCCACGCACGGGCCGACCCACCTGGTCGAGGTGGACGGCGTGACGCACCGCGTCGGCCGGGACGAGGGCGGCGTGGTCCGCTCGCCGATGCCCGCGCTGGTCGTCGCCACGCCGCTGGAGGTCGGCGCGGAGGTGGAGGCGGGCGCTCCGGTGCTGGTGCTGGAGGCCATGAAGATGGAGGCGGTGCTGCGGGCGCCGTTCCGGGCACGGCTGAAGGAATGCGTCGTGTCCGTCGGCAGCCAGGTGGCGGCCGGCGCGCCGCTGCTGCGGCTGGAGCCGCTCGCCGACGACGAGGCCGAGGCCGAGGGCACGTCGACCGCCGAGTCGGTCGAGCTCGACCTGCCCGTCGCGTCCGGCACGGCCCCGGCGCACGAGCGCGCCACCCGTGGCCGGGAGGACCTGCGCAGCCTGCTGCTGGGCTTCGACGTCGACCCGCACGACGAGCGCCGGGTGCTGGACGACTACCTCGCCGCCCGCCGGGAGGCCACCGAGGACGGCCACCGGCCGCTGGCCGAGGAACTCGGACTGGTCGGCGTGTTCGCCGACCTCGCCGAGCTGAGCCGCAACCGGCCGACGGGCGAGGACGGCGGCGACGGCCACGTGCACAGCGCCCGCGAGTACTTCCACACCTACCGGCAAAGCCTCGACGTCGAACGGGCCGGGCTGCCGGAGTCGTTCCAGGCCCGGCTCGCCAAGGCGCTCGGGCACTACGGCGTCGCCGAACTGGAGCGCTCGCCCGGCGTCGAAGCCGCCGTGTTCCGGATCTTCCTCGCCCAGCAGCGCGCGACCGCCGACGCCGCCGTTGTCACGGCCCTGCTGCGCGCGTGGCTCCAGGAGCCGCCGCCGGACGAGACGCTGCGCGAGCCCGCCGGTCTCGCCCTGGAGCGGCTGGTGGCCGCGACGCAGGTCCGCTTCCCGGCGGTCGCCGACCTCGCGCGCGGCGTCGTGTTCGCCTGGTTCGGCGTGCCGCTGCTGCGCCGCAACCGCGCCCGCGTCTACGCCGACGTCCGCAAGCACCTGCGCCACCTGGACGCGCACCCGGACGCGCCGGACCGCGCCGAGCGCATCGCCGAGATGGTGCGCAGCACCGAGCCGCTGGTCCGGCTGCTCGGCCAGCGGCTGGCCCGCCACGACCTGGACAACGCGGTCATGCTGGAGGTGCTGACCCGGCGCTACTACGGCAACAAGGGCCTCACCCGGGTCCGCACCGGCGAGGTCGCGGGCTGCACGTTCGTGGTCGCCGAGCGGGCCGGTTCGCACGTGGTCTCCGCCGCGGTGGGCTTCGACGAGCTGGGCAGCGCGCTGCGCGGTCTGGCGGAGCTGGCGGGCGGCGAGGACGCCGTCGACGCCGACATCTACCTGGCCTGGGAGAAGCAGCCCGAGGACTTCGACGCGATGGCGGACGCGCTGCACGAGGTCGTCCGCGCGCACCCGTTGCCCAAGCAGGTGCTCCGGCTCACCGCCACCGTCGCGGGCCGGGGCGGCGCGGTCATGCACCACCACTTCACGTTCCGCCCGTCCAGCACCGGGATGACCGAGGAACGGCTGATCCGGGGCCTGCACCCGTACATCGCGCAGCGGATGCAACTGGAGCGGCTGAGCCGGTTCGACCTGACCCGGCTGCCGTCGTCGGACGACGAGGAGGTCTACCTCTTCCGGTGCGTGGCGCGGGAGAACCCCTCGGACGACCGGCTCGTGGCGTTCGCCCAGGTCCGCGACCTGACCGAGCTGCGCGAGCAGGGCGGCCGGCTGGTCGCGCTGCCGACCGCCGAAGACACCATCGCCACCTGCCTGGACTCGATCCGCCGCGCCCAGGCGGGCCGGCCGTCGCGGAAGCGCTTCAACACCAACCGGATCGTGGTCTACGTGTGGCCGCCGAGCCACATCACCCGCGCCGAGCTGGAGCTGATCGCCAAGCGCGTGCTGCCGACGACGGTCGGGGCCGGGCTGGAGGAGATCCTGTTCATCGCCCGGCAGCGCGACCGGAAGACCGGTGAACTGGCCAAGATCGCGGTGCGGATCGCGTTCGGCGCGGCCGGCGGCACGGAGCTGACCGTCGGCGAGCCGTCGGTGGAGCCGGTCGAGCCGCTGGACGACTACCGGCTGAAGGTGCTGCGCGCGAGCAGCCGCAACACGGTGTACCCGTACGAGCTGACCGGCCTGCTCGGCGAGTTCGTGGAGCACGACCTGTCCGAGGACCACGTGCTGGTGCCGGTCGACCGGCAGAAGGGGCGCAACAGCGCGGCGCTCGTCGCGGGCGTGGTCACCACGCCGACCCGGCGGCACCCGCAGGGCGTCACCAGGGTCGTGCTGCTCGGCGACCCGACGAAATCGCTGGGCGCGCTGTCCGAGCCGGAGTGCCGCCGGGTGATCGCCGCGCTGGACCTCGCCGAGCGGATGCGGGTGCCGCTGGAGTGGTACGCGCTGTCCGCCGGGGCCCGGATCTCCATGGAGTCGGGCACCGAGAACATGGACTGGGTGGCCGCCGCGCTCAAACGGATCGTGGAGTTCACCCAGGACGGCGGCGAGATCAACATCGTGGTCGCGGGCATCAACGTCGGCGCGCAGCCGTACTGGAACGCCGAGGCGACGATGCTCATGCACACCAAGGGCATCCTGGTGATGACGCCGGACTCGGCGATGGTGCTCACCGGCAAGCAGTCGCTGGACTTCTCCGGCGGCGTGTCGGCCGAGGACAACTTCGGCATCGGCGGCTACGACCGGGTGATGGGCCCGAACGGGCAGGCGCAGTACTGGGCACCGAACCTGACCGCCGCGCGGGACGTGCTGATGTCGCACTACGACCACACGTACGTCGCGCCCGGCGAGCAGTCGCCACGGCGGGCGCGGACGACCGACCCGGTCGACCGTGACATCTCCGACTACCCGCACACCGTGGCGGGCAGCGACTTCACCACCGTCGGCGAGATCTTCTCCGCCGAGGCCAACCCGGACCGCAAGAAGCCGTTCGACATCCGGACCGTGATGCGGGCGGTCTCCGACCAGGACCACCCGGTGCTGGAGCGCTGGGCGGGCATGGCGGACGCGGAGACGGCGGCCGTGCAGGACGTGCACCTGGGCGGGATGCCGGTGTGCCTGCTCGGCATCGAGTCGCGGTCGGTGCCGCGGCGCGGGTTCCCGCCCACCGACGGCCCGGACACCTACACCGCCGGCACGCTGTTCCCCCGGTCGTCCAAGAAGGCGGCGCGGGCGATCAACGCGGCCAGCGGCAACCGGCCGCTGGTGGTGCTGGCGAACCTGTCGGGCTTCGACGGCTCGCCGGAGTCGATGCGGAAGCTCCAGTTGGAGTACGGGGCCGAGATCGGCCGCGCGATCGTGAACTTCCGCGGTCCCATCGTGTTCTGCGTGATCTCGCGGTACCACGGCGGCGCGTTCGTGGTGTTCTCCAAGGCGTTGACCCCGAACATGACCGTGCTCGCGCTGGAGGGCTCGTTCGCCTCGGTGCTCGGTGGTGCTCCCGCCGCCGCGGTGGTGTTTTCCGGTGACGTGGACGCCCGTACGGCGGCCGACCCGCGCGTGCGTGACCTGGAGGCCCGTGCGGCGGCGGCATCGGGTGCCGAGCGCAGTGCGTTGACGGTGGAGCTGGACGAGCTGCGGTCGTCGGTCCGGGCGGAGAAGATCGGCGAGGTGGCGACGGAGTTCGACCGGGTGCACAACATCCGGCGCGCCGTCGAGGTCGGCTCGGTCGACGCCGTCATCCGCGCCGCCGAACTCCGCCCGCGCATCATCGAGGCCATCGAGTCGCGGCTGGGCTAGCGCTCCGGTCGTTTCGCTTCCGGCACACCCGAGTCCACTTCGGGTGTGCCGGTGCGTTTTGAGACGCCGGACGACCCCTACGCACTAGCCCCGGCTGGGTGACCGCTCTCGACCGCTGCGAACCGGACCGCCCAGCATGGCCTGGAGGGTTCCGACTTCCAGGGGTGATTCCGGTGGGATCGACGTCACGACCGCTCGTCGTCGCGGTCGCTTGTGCGGCAACCGTTCTGCTGTCCGGCAGCGCGGCCGTGACGGCACCCGAGGCGCCGGTGTGCGCCGAGGGGACCGAGGTGAGAACCCCGGACGGCCCGGTCTGCGGCATCGTCGGGAACGGCGTCACGTCCTGGCTCGGCGTCCGGTACGCGGCACCGCCGGTAGGGGAGCTGCGCTGGCGGTCCCCGGCCCCGGTCACTCCCTGGACGGACACCTTCCCCGCCACCCAGGCCGGCAACCGGTGTCCGCAACCCGGCCAGGGAGCGCCGCAGGGCGACGAGGACTGCCTGAACCTCAACGTCCGTGTGCCTTTGGGTGACCACCCCGGCCCGCTGCCGGTGATGGTGCAGATCCACGGCGGGGGATTCCTGCTGTTCGGCCCCAACGACGCCACCCGCCTGGCCGTCGACGGTCGGGTGATCAGCGTGGAGATCAACTACCGGCTGGGCATCATGGGGTTCTTCGCCGCGAAGGAACTCGGCCGGCATTCCGGCAACTACGCATTGCAGGACCAACAGCAGGCGCTGCGCTGGGTGCGGCGCAACATCGCGGCCTTCGGCGGCGACCCGGGCAACGTCACCATCTACGGCGCGTCGGCGGGCGGGTCGAGTGTGTGCGCCCAACTCGTGTCACCCGCCGCAAGGGGCTTGTTCCACAAGGGGATCATTCAAAGCGGCCTGTACAACTCGTTGCTGGGCAAGGACACCTCGTGGCAGCCGCAGGACTGCAAGGCGCGCTGGCCCGGCGAACGCGAGGCGCAGCAGGCCGGTGCCCGGTTCACCGCAGCCGTCGGCTGTGCCGAGGCGGACGACGTCGCCGCGTGTCTGCGTGCGCTCCCGGCGAGCCGACTGGTCGAGCAGGCCGGCGACGGGATGGCACCGGACAGCGGCACCATCGCGCCTGTGGTCGACGGCGTGACCATCCCGATGGCGCCCGCGACCGCGATCGAGCGAGGCCGCCTCAACCCGGCACGCGTGATGACCGGTGTCGCCCGCGACGAGGTGCAGTTGGCCGCGGCGGAGACGCCCGAGCAGTACGAAACCCTGGTGAGACAGCAGTACGGCTCGTACGCCGCCGAGGTGTTCACGCGGTACCCGCTGAACCGCTTCCCCGAACCGGCGGCCTTCCTGGCCTACCGGATGATCGTCGCCGACTCCAACTCCGTCTGCCCCTCCCTGCTCACCAGCCGACGCCTCGCCCGGCACCTCACCGTCTACGCGTACCAGGTGGACAACCCGGACTCGCCGCCCGCCGGCTGGCTCGACCAGACCAAGCCCAACGGCGCGTTCCACGTCTCGGAGAACAACTTCCTGTACGCCACGGGCGGCACCTCGTGGAACCCCAACCAGACCGCGTACGGCCGGCAGATCGTCGCGCAGTGGACCGGGTTCGCCCGCACCGACAACCCCACCGTGGACGGAACTCCACTGTGGACTCCTTACACGGCAGCGGATCCCCGCGTCATGTCACTCCTGCCCGCCGGCGACAGTGCGATGACCGGCGAAATCGGCCGCCAACACCACTGCGACTTCTGGAACGCACTGCCCCGGTGAACCGAGGTGCCCGCGCGCGTCCGGGTGCCCGCCGAACGCGCGCCGGGCCCGGCGTCAGGAGATCACGCCGCTCCTGGTCCGGAAGGGGTTCTCGGCCATCAGGTCCGTCAACTCGGCCGCGACCCGCTCGGGCAGTTCGATGCCGGGGAAGTGGGTCTCCCCGCCGAGCCGGGTGTAGCTGAACCACGGGTGGCGCGCGCGGAACTGCTCGTGCAGGGCGTCGTACGCGGGGATCTTGGGGTGGGAGAACACGTGGCGGATGGGCCGGGGCTCGCTCAGCCGCTCCATGCGCCCCATCGGCGAACCCCACGTGCGGTAGGCGTTCTCGATGACCCGGCCGGCGCGGGCCCACGTGTCGAAGCCGAAGCCGCCGGCTTCGAACCGCACGTGGTGCAGGACTGCCTCGTTGGTGGTCCCGGCCAGCCACGACTGTGCGAGACCGTCCCGGCCCGCCCGCCACGTCGCGGGCTTCTGGATGGCGTGCAGCCCGGCGACGAACTCCGCCGGCGCGGGCGTCATGATCAGGTCCAGGATCATCACCTGCGGCACCCGCGAAGCTCCGAGCCGCTCGGCGATCTCCAGCGCGACCCAGCCGCCGTGCGCGTGGGCCACCGGCACGAACTGCTCGACTTCGAGGGCGTCGAGCACGGCGATGGTGTCCTCCGTCTGTTCCGCGATGCCGTAGTCGCCCACGGGCGTCCGGTCGGGGCCGTGGCCGCGCCAGCACACCCTGATCACGCGGTGGTCGCGCAGCAGGTGGGGCGACAGCCGGTCCCATGCGCGGTGGTCGTGTGCCCACCCGGTGAGCAGGACGATGGCCGGGCCGGAGGCGAGTCCCCGGTCGTCGAAGGCGATCTGGACGCCGTTGACGGTCATCGTGTTGATCATCTTGTTCTCCTCTGGTGGCTGCCGCTTGGCCGCAGGCGGGTCGCGGCGGTCTGGGAGTCGGCGAAGCGCGGGCTGCGCCCGGCCACGGCCAGCAGTGGGTTGCGCAGCGCGTCCGGCACGTGGTTGAGCAGCCGCATCCGGTACGAGGTGCGCTGGGTCCGCTCGACACCGGGACGCGTCTCCCGCTCCCAGGTGTCGAGCGCGTCGCGCGGGCCGAGGCCGGGGCGGCTGACGGTGGCGGCCAGCGCGATCGCGTTGGTCATCGCGGTGCCGCCGCCCTGGCCCAGGTAGGGCGGTTGGGCGTGGGCGGCGTCGCCGAGGAACCCGACGTTCCCGCGCGACCAGGTGGCCAGCCGGACGAACTCGAAGGTGTCCCAGCGGATGGGGACGTCGGCGGTCGCGTCGAGCAGCGTGCCGAGGCGGGGGAAGCTGCGCCGCCACTGCGCCACGTCGACGCGGTCGCCTCGGATCGCCGGGTCGTCGGTGTCGCAGGTGAGCGCCAGGTAGACGCGTTCCGGCGTGCAGGGCGTGTAGAGCAGCCGGCGGCGTCCGTGGAAGAACTCCAGGTGTTTGCCGGCGTCCTCGGGCGGGAGGTAGTCGGGCGAGGTCGGGATCATCAGTCGGGCCGCGCCCTGGGTCATCCGGATCCGTTGGTACGGCAGGTCGAGGCTGTCCCGCAGCCGCGAGTGGACGCCGTCGGCGACCACGACGAGATCCGCCGTTTCCCGGTCACCCGCCTCGAATCGGACGGTGCCGTTGGGGTGGACCGAGGTGGCCGCCGAGTCGGTGACGATGTCGACGCCCGAGTCCCGGGCCGACCGCACCAGCGCCGTCATGAGCCGGTCCCGCAGCAGGGTGTAGCAGCGTGGTTGGTTCGCGCCGTTGATGCCGATCCGGAACAGCACCCGCCCGGATCGCGACCGGGCCTCCACGGCGGGGCCGATGTGCGCTTCCCGGATGGCCTCGGCGGTCGCGCCGATCGTGGCGAGGGCGAACAGCCCGTTGTCCCAGATGTAGATTCCCGCACCCACGGCGCGGATCTCGGGCCGGCGCTCGTGCAGGCGCACGGTCCAGCCGTGGCGGGCGAGGGCGGCGGACGCCGTCAGCCCGCCGATGCCGCCTCCGATGACGATCGCGTTCCGACTGTTCATGGCCGGCCTTTCGGGGTCGACGGGTCAGGGGAGTGGGTGCCGGTAGCCGGATCCGGGTCGGTGTCGTGGCCAGTCCGCGTCGTCCGGGTGTCCGGTGTGGACGAACTGTCCCCAGTACCGCCGGGTGCGAGTGCCGATCGCGTCGATCTCCGCCGGGGACAACGGGTTCAGCATCGGGGCGGCGCGCCACGCCTCGCCGTCGCCGAACAGCAGGGGGAGGTCGATGCAGTGGCAGGCGCCGAACGGGTTGTCGGGGTGGGGCGGCCCGACCCGGTAGCGGTAGACGGTCGCGCCGGCACCGGTCAGGCGGTCGGCGAAGGTGCGCGCGGGATCGTCGAAGACCTTGCGCTGTACGAGTTGCTGCACGCCGGACGCCAACGCGGTGCCGAGCACCGGAAGCCGTCGCACGGCGGTGAAGAGCGGGTGCGGGCCGTGGAACGCGGCCATCTCGTCGTCGGTGGTGCCGATCAGCACCTGTAGGCCGCGGGCGCGGCTCGCCACATTCTTGATCCACTGCCGTTCGTCCGGCAGCGGATCGGTGTCGTACAACGGAACCAGCGGCATGGACGAGTTGACGGCACCGGGACCGGCCAGGCGGCGGGCTGTGCGGGCCTGGGCGGCGAGGATGTCCGGGACGGCGGCGTGCCGGGGGTCGGTGCCGAGTTCGCGGAAGAACAGGGCGGCGACGCGTTCGGCGCGGTGGTGGGTCTGGAACCGGAGGCCGAGCGGTGCGCTCTGGAGGATCACGCGGGTGAACAACGTCCGGGCGCGGTCGATTCCCAGCAGCGCCGCCGCCGAATGGGCACCTGCCGACTGTCCGGCGACCGTCACGCGGTCGGGGTCGCCGCCGAACGACGGGATGTTGTCGCGGACCCACTCCAGCGCGGTGAGCTGGTCGGACAGCCCGAGATTGCCTGGGGAGATCCCGGGGGCCCGCAGGTAGCCGAGCACGCCGAGCCGGTAGTTCACCGACACGACGACGATGCCGGTCTCACGCACGAGCCTGGTCGCGTCGTAGAGGTTCCACTCGCCGCCGCCGGAGACGTAGGCACCGCCGTGCAGCCACACCAGCACCGGCAGGGACCCCGGCCGCGCGCCGCTCGGGGTCGTGACGGTCAGGGTCAGGCAGTCCTCGGACTGGGGGAGGGGCTCCGGCGCACCCATGACGATCTCCAGCCGCGACGGGAGTTGCGGGGCCGTCGGGCCGGGGGTGGTCGCGTCGCGCACGCCGTCGTGCGCCGGTTCCCGCCGGGGCGGGCCGAACCGGTCGGCGCGGGCGTACCGGATCCCGTGGAAGAGGGCGATTCCGTCGGCGTCCCGACCACGCCACTGCCCGGATGGGGCCGTCACCTCGTGCACGTCACCCTCGCTCTCTATCGCAAGTGGACTTGCGATGGACGGTGACAGTAGGGCTCCGATTGGCGGAACGCAAGTAGACTTGCGATACTGGTGGCATGGCGGAACCGGGGGAGGAGCGACGGCGCGTGGGGGTGCGGGGTGCCAAGCTGCGTGCCCTGGTGCTGGACGCGACGATCGCCCGCATCGAACAGGTCGGGATCGACAACGTGCGCGTCGCGGACGTGGCGGCGGACGTCGGGGTGCACGAGACGTCCCTGTACCGGCGGTGGAACACGCTTCCCCGGCTGCTGGTCGACGCGCTGCTGTCCCGCATCGACGCCGAGATACCCATACCCGACACCGGTTCGGCGCGCCGCGACCTGGAGGTGTTCGCCGCCGAGCTGGCCCGGTTCGCCCAGACCCCGGGCGGCGTCGCGCTGATCCGGGGCACGGTGGTCGCGGACACCGACCCCGAGGTCGAGGCGGCCCGCCGTGAGTTCTGGGCGCGGCGGCTGTCGGCGGCGGAGGAGATCGTCCGGCGGGGCAGGGAACGCGGCGAGATCGCATCCACCGTGGACGACCGGCTCGTCGTGCTGACGCTCGGCGGTCTGGTCCACCTCTACGTCACGCACTTCGGCGACGAGATCCCGGCCGGGCTGACCGATCAGGCGGTCGCCCTCGTGTTCCCGGGACTTGGGGTTCCGCCTCCGGTCCGGTAGCCGCCGAACTAGGGTGTGGTGTTTGTGGAGCAACGCGTGCGGGACTGGGTGTGGGGTTGGTCGCTGTGCCGGGACGTGCCGGGTCCCGTGGCGGAACCCGACGGATTCCGGATCGATGTGGGCGCTGTCGGTCACCGGGTGCGGTTCGTGCTGACCGGTACGGCGTCGGTGGGCCGCCGCTCGGCGACGCTCACCGCGCCGGGCACCTGGCTGAAGGTCTGCGGACGGCGCGCGGACGTGGTGCCCCTGCTGGGGCCCGCCTGGGTGGTCGGCGAACCCGAGTACCTGATGAGCCTCCCGTTGTCCGGCCGTGAAGCCCGGGGCGTCGTGCCGGACGGGTACTCGATCGACATCACGGGTGAGCGCGGGTTCCGGGAAGTCGTCGTGCTCGGCGCGGACGGTGTCCAGGCGGCGCGTGGCCGGTTCGCGATGCCGGAGACGGCGGCGGTGGTGGATCAGGTGGTGACCGAACCCGCGCATCGGCGGCGCGGCCTGGGACGGCTGGTGATGGACACCGTCTGCGCGCTGGCCGCGGATGGTGGGGCGGACGTGGCGGTCCTGGTCAGCACCGTCGAGGGTCGGCACCTGTACGAGTCGCTGGGGTGGCGGGTCGACTCGGAGGTGGTCGCGGCCCACCTGCCGGAGCCTCCGGTGCCGTCCGCCGGCGCGCGGTCCGTCCGGCCCTGAGGCGGTGGAGGTCGCCCGGGGATGTCAGCCTCGGGCGAGCTGCGCGAGGAACTCGATGTTGGTGCGGGTCTTGCGGAGACCGTCGAGCAGGACCTCCACGTCGCGGCCGTCGAGGGCGCGGCGGAGGTTGTGGGTGACGGCGAGTTCTTCGGGGGACATCAGCAGGTCGTCGCGCCGGGTGCCGGACTGTTCCAGGTCCACGGCGGGGAAGATCCGCTTGCCGGCGGTCCTCCGGTCGAGCTTCAGTTCCGCGTTCCCGGTGGCCTTGAACTCCTCGAAGATGAGGGTGTCGCCGGTCGATCCGGTCTCCACCAGCGCGGTGGCGAAGATGGTCAGCGAGCCGCCGTCCTCGATGTTCCGGGCCGCGCCGAGGAACCGCTTCGGCGGCAGCAGGGCGCTGGAGTCGATGCCACCGGACAGGATGCGGCCGGACGCGGGGGCGGCGAGGTTGTAGGCGCGGCCGAGCCTGGTGAGCGAGTCGAGCAGCACCACCACGTCCCGGCCGTCCTCCACGAGGCGCTTGGCGCGTTCGATGGCGAGTTCGGCGAGGGCGATGTGGTCGGCGGGCGAACAGTCGAAGGTGGACGCGATCACCTCGCCCGGCACGGTGCGCCGGAGGTCGGTGACCTCCTCCGGGCGTTCGCCGACCAGCGCCACGATCAGGTGGCACTCCGGGTTGTTCCGGCTGATGCCGTGCGCGATCGCTTGCAGCACAGTGGTTTTGCCCGCCTTGGGCGGCGCGACGATCAGCGCCCGCTGGCCTTTGCCGACCGGCATGGCCAGGTCGATCACGCGGGTGGTCAGGTTGTCCGGGGTGGTTTCCAGGCGTAGTCGTTCGCTCGGGTGCACGGGCACGAGATCGGCGAAATCGGGGCGGTGCAAGGCATTGGCGGCCCGACGGCCGTTGACCTCGTCCACCCGCACCAGCGACGGGCGCTGCTTTCCGCCGTTCTGCCTGCTGTTGGACTGCTTCCCGACGGACGGCAGGGCCGCGCCGGACACCAGGTCGCCCCGGCGCAGCCCGAACCGTTCGACCAGGCGCTGGGGGACGTGCACGTCGTCCGGTCCGGCGAGGTAGCCGCCGGTCCGGACGTGGGCGGTGTTGTGTTGGATGTCGAGGATGCCGGCGACTGCTACCGACACCTCGGTTTCGGCTTCACGCAATAGAGTTGAGGTCATGGTGGGTTGTGTCCTTTCCGGACCGGAACGGGCCGTGTGCGCACGGCACCGAGGTAAGGCGAACGCCGCGAACGGGGTTCGTACCTTGGGAACACCCTGTGGGAGGCTGGGCCAACATCCACAGGTGGATAACGTCAAGGTAGCGGGAACCGGCGACGACCGCAACACACTTCCGCGAAACGGGTCCGGGATCACACCACCCGCGTGTGCCGTGCCGGATGGCCGAGACGTGCTCGAAGCTGCCGGGATCCCGGCAGCGGAGGCCCGCGCGGAGTATCCGGCGGACACTCCGTGCGGGCCCTTCTGCCGCTGCGGCGGCACTTCGGTGTTTTCGCAGGGCTTCCGTGCGGGCGACGGCGGCTCCGGTGGGTGGGCCGGATGGGCCGACGCCCGCCGGGGTCACCGACCGTTTCGGTACGCGGGATTGATCGTGAGCAACCGGTTCGGTGAGCCCCTCGGGTCGGACACGACGCTCTTGGTGGAGTCGTTGATCAACGCGGTCGCCACCTGAGCGGGTGTCAGTGTCGGGTTCTTGGCGAGCAGCAGCGCCGCCCCGCCCGACACGTGTGGTGTGGCCATGGACGTGCCGGACAACTCGCCCCAGTCCGTGTCGCTGCCGTTGTACGCCGAGGCGATGCTCTCACCCGGCGCGAACAGGTCGACACAGCTGCCGTAGTTGGAGAAGTACGACCGCTGGTCGGTCCAGTCGGACGACGCGATGGTCAACGCCTCCCGCACCCGCGAGGGCGAGTACCGGCACGCGTCACCGGAATCGTTGCCCGCCGCCACCACCGCCACGATGCCGTCGGCGATGGTCCGCCGCACGGCGTCCTCGATCACGCGGTCCGGAGCGGGGCCGCCGAGGCTCATGTTCGCCACCGCCGGCCCGGACACGTGGTTCGCGACGACCCAGTCCAACGCCCGTGCGAGCTGTTCGCTGCTGCCGTCGCCGTTGCAGTCGAACACCTTCGCCGAGATCAGCCGGACGCCCTTCGCCACGCCGTACTGGGTCCCGCCGACGGTGCCGGCGACGTGCGTGCCGTGCCCGTGGCAGTCCTCGTTCTGGCTGTCCACGGTGTTCGTGCCCCACACCGCGCGCCCGCCGAAGTCCCGGTGGCTGACCCGGACCCCGGTGTCGACCACGTACACGGTGACGTTCGACGCCGTGTCGGGGTACCGGTAGAGGTCGTCCAGCGGCAGACGTCGCTGGTCGACCCGGTCCAGTCCCCACGACGGCGGGTTGCGCTGTTCGCCGGCGACCCGCACCCGCTGGTTCTGCTGCACATAGGACACCGCCGGGTCGGCGGCGAGCCGCCGCGCGTCGCGTGCCGTCATGCGCACCGAGAACCCTTGGAACACATGGGAGAACGTGTGGACGACGGTACCCGAGTACCGGGCCGCCAGTTCACCCGCCGCGCGTTCTCCCTTGAGCACCACCACATAACTGCCGTCGATCGCGCCGGGCGCGCCCGCGCCCAGCACATCGGCCACGGCGACCGGTGTGACACCGACCAGTCCGCCGGCTACCACCGCCGTGACCGTCAACCAGGATGCTGTCCTCATCGCACCTCCTGTGCGTCTGGCGGACAACGGCAGGCTAGGGCGATTCGACGGCACCTCGACCGGGCCGACCGGACAATTGCTCCGTGCCGCCCGGAAAAGACCCCGAACGGTCGCCCTACCATCGTTCGGGGTCCGGGTCGAATGGCGGACCTGGGATCGGGGAACACCCGGCACCGATCACCACGTCCGCCATGGCCTGTTCGTGCCGGTCGTCACGGCAGCACAACGCCGACCGTCAGCCGGGGACCACGATCTCCCCGTTTCGCGCCACGACCTTCCCGCGCTTCATCACCAGGGTCCGCTGCGGCGGCGCGACGACGATCTCGCCGATCGTCTCGCCCGGGAGCACCACCAGATCGGCCGGATCGCCGACGCGCAGGTCGCACCGCTCGAAGCCGAGCGCGTCGCGCCCCTGGCGGGTGGCCACGTCCAACGCGAACTCCAGGTCCTCGTCCCGACGCCAATAGCACTTGTAGGCCATGAACATCGCCCTGGACAGGATGTCGCCCTCGCCCCACGGCGACCAGAGGCTCCGCGACGAATCGGACCCCAGGCAGAGCCGGACACCCATCGCGTGCAGCGCCTTGACGTCCGGCACCGGGAGCAGCCCGTGGACACCGACGGCGATGGCGATCCCGGCGTCGGCGAGCACCGTCCCGAGGTGTTCGAGCTGCGCCGGCGTGGGCTCGGCGAGGCTGAACACGTCGCACAGGCTGACCTTGCCCTGCATACCGAGTGCCTTGATCCGCGCGGCGATCTGCTCGATCAGCCAGATCCCGAGTTCGCCCGACTCGTGCAGGTGGAAGTCCACCGGCACCTGGTACTTCTCGGCGAGCCCGAACACGATGTCGAGCTGGCGCGCCGCGTCGCCGTCCACGCCCGCCGGGTCCAGCCCGCCGACCGCGTCCGCGCCCGCGCGGAGGGCCTCTTCCAACAGCTCGGCGGTCCCGGGCCGGCGCAGCACCCCGAGCTGGGGGAACGCCACGATCTGGAGGTCGGCGAGCTCGGCCAGTTCCTCCCGCACCTCGAACAGGCCGTGGATCCCGTCCAGCCCCACCTCCGGGGCCACGTCCACGAACGTCCGGATCGACGTCGAGCCGTACGTGACGCACTTCCGGAGGAAGACGCCCGCCCGCTGCGCGACCGGAGTGGTGATCAGTTCCCACTGCCGCACCTGGTCCTCGAACATCTGGTCCATGGTGATGGGCTCGGACTCGCGCCGGACCCACGGCTCGCCCCACAGGCTCTTGTCGGCGTGCGCGTGGCCGTCCACGAAGCCCGGCAGGACGATCTGCCCGTTCAGGTCCTCCACCCGGTCGGCCGGCCCCAGGTCGACCGGGACGGCGGGGCCGATGGACCGGATCTTCCCCTCGGCGACGGTGACGACCTGCGGGTCGCCGACACCGTTGACACGTCCGTTGGACAGGATTGTTCTGCTCATGGATCGGATCTCACTCTCGATCGTCGGGTCGGAGTCGCCGGAACGGGCGCGGGTTCATTCGAGCCGGCGCAGCGCGGAGTCCTCGAACGCGCCGGCGATCTGGTACGCCGCAAGCGAAGCGAGCAGGACGGCGACGACTCCGCCCCACACGAAGCTGTAGTCGGAGAGCGTCGCGGCGACCGTCATCGACGCGCCCAGGCCGTGCCCGGTGGCGAGCCATTCGGCGACCATCGCCGCGCCCACGGACAACGGCAGCGCGACCTTCACCGAGGCCAGCAGAGCGGGCAGCGCGTACGGCACGAGGAGTTTCGTGACGCGCTGCCGGCGGCCGGCCCCGATCGCGCTGAACAGGTCCCGGGCGCTGCTGGGCACCGCCCGCATGGCGAGCAACAGGTTGACCAGCACCGGGAAGAACGTCATCACCGCGATCAGGACGGTGACGGCGACGATGCCGCGCCCGAACATCAGTGCCAGCAACGGCATCGCCGCCACGATCGGCACCGACCGGAGGGCGATCGAGATCGGCATCAGGATGCGCTCGACGATGGTGAACTCGTGCGCCAGCACCGCCATCAGCACGGCGAGGACGAGTCCGGCGACGACCCCGATCCCGGCGTCCATGAGGGTGCGCGCCAACGAGGACAGCATGTACGACACCGCGTCCTGGGCCTCCCCGCTGGAGGTGACGAGTTGCGTGTCACCACCCGCGAAGTACGACAGGACCTCCACCGGCCCCCGCGCGACCGCGCTGCCGCCGGGAACGACGAGCACGAGCAGCCACCAGCACACCACGACCCCGGCCACCGTGGCGACAAACGTCACGACGGCCCGTCGCAGGCGCACCAGGCTCCCGCCGCCACGACGTCCGCGTCGCTCCGCCCGAGTGCCCAGGACGGTGTCCATCGAACGGGCCCACGGAAAGGCCAGCCGGACCACCACCGGCAACACGAGGAACGCCACGGCCGCGAGCAGCGAGGTGACGATCGCCAACCCCCACGCCCGAGGGATGTCGAACGCACCCTGGGCCTGGACCATCGCGACGCCGAGTCCCTTGGTGCCGCCCATGTACTCGCCGATGATCGCCCCGAGGACGGCGCTCGGCGCGGCGACCTGGAGACCGGCGACACAGCTCGGGATCGCCGCCGGGAGCCGGACCTTGCGGATGACCGTCCACTCCGAACCGCCGGACGCGCGGATCACCTCGACCGAAGTCTTGTCCACGCTGTTGAGCCCCAGGATGGTCGCGACCAGCGTGGTGAAGACAACCGCCTGCGCGGCAAGGATGACACTGGGCGTGTTGCCGGGGAACGCGATCGCGAGCAGTGGCGCGATGGCGATGAGCGGCAGCGCGATGGCCCCGACCGCGACCCGTTCCAGCAACGCCTGGACGCGCGGGAACGGGAGCGTGCACAACGCCAGGCCGATCGCGATCCCGTTGCCCCACAGGTAACCCTGCGCCGCCGACGACATCGTGGCGGCGGCGTTCTGCGGGTAGTAGTGCGCGTCGTCGCCCATCTGCCGCAGCACGTCGAGCGGTGACGGCACCAGCGCGGCGAGGTTGCCGAACGACGAGGCCGCCTGCCAGACCAGCACCAGCGCGAGGACCGTCAGGACGGGCACCGCCGCCCGGCGCAGCCCGCTCACCGGGGGCTCCCGTCCCCGCCCGCGAACAGCTTCCGGGCCAGTTCGTCGCACAGGGCGTGGAAAGCGCTGTCCTGGAGGATCTCCGCCGTCCGGGGCCGGGGCAGGTCGATCGGGACGATCTCCACGATCGTCCCGGGGCGCGGCGACATCAGGACGACGGTGTCCGACAGCAGCACCGCCTCCGCGATGCCGTGCGTGACGAGCACGGTCGTCGTGCCCCGTTCCGACCAGATCCGCTGGAGCTCGAAGTTGAGCCGCTGGCGGGTCAGGTCGTCCAGAGCCCCGAACGGCTCGTCCAGCAGCAGCAGTTCCGGGCGGGTGACCAGGGACCGCGCGAGCGAGACCCGTTGCCGCATACCGCCGGACAGCTGGGACGGGCGGGCCTTCTCGAAGCCGGTGAGGCCGACCAGGCGGATCAGCTCGGCCACGTCCGCGTCGTCCCGGCGGCCGGCGACTTCCAGGGGCAGCCGGATGTTCGCCTCCACCGTGCGCCACGGCAACAGCCCGGCGTCCTGGAAGGCGACGCCGATACCGTGCCGCTCCCGCAACTCACGTGGCGTGTCCCCGTGGACGGTGACCGTGCCGCCGGTCGGTGTCTCCAGGTCGGCCAGCACGCGCAGGACCGTGGACTTGCCGCACCCCGAGGGGCCGAGCAGTCCGACGAACTCGCCGCGCCGGGACTCGTAGGTGAAGTCGCGCAACGCTTCGACCGGCGATGCGCCACCGAGGTACGTCTTGTTCAGACCGCGGATGGCGATACCGTCGGCCCGTGGTGCGCTGTCGCCCGGGTCGGCATCCGTCCGCATAGCAGCTTCGAGCACCGCTTCCCTCCGATCCGGTCCGCTCATCCCTCAAGCAGTTCGTTGGTGAACAGGGACTTGTCGGCGGTGATGCCGATGCTGCCCAGGCTGGAGATCGTTTCCTCGACGAGCTGGTCCGGCATCCACAGCAGGCCCTTCGCGGCGGCGTCGGTGCCGGTGACGTACGGGGCCATCGCGGTCAGCGTCTTGATCTGCTCGTCGAGCTTGAGGCCGAGATCCTTGCCGTACTTCTGGACCGTCACCTCGGCCGCGCGCTCGTGGCTCTTCAGCGCGGCCTCCCAACCCTGCCTGCTGCCGGTCAGGAACTTCCGGGCGTTCTCCCGGGCGGCCGGGTCGTCCAGGGTCGCCTGAGACACGAAGAACACGCTCTGCATCCGGTTGAAGCCGTAGTCGGCCATGGGCATCACGTGCGTCTCGATGCCGCGCAGGGCCAGCGCCACGGGCTGGTTCGACGCGAAGCCCCAGATGGCGTCGACCTCGCGGGCCGCCAGCGGCGCCGGGTCGAACTGGATGGGCACGAGCGTCACCTTGTCGACGTCGACGCCGTTCTTCTTCAGGAACACGAGCGCGGTGTTCTTGCCCGCCAACGTGATGCCGAGCTTCTTGCCCTCGATGTCCTTCGGGCTCCGGATCGCGTTGTCGGCGTGCGAGATCCAGCACTCCGGGCTCTTCTGCAACCCCGCTCCGACGATCTTCAGCTTCGCGCCGCCGGCGACGGCCGTGGCGACGTTCTCCGGGATCGCCTCGATGCCGACGTTCACCCGGTTCGTGGTGACCAGCGGGGTGACCGCCGAGTTCGGTCCACCCGGGACGACCTCGACCTCCAGTCCCTGCTTGGTGTAGAAGCCGTCCTCGATGCCGACGAAGATGCCGGAGTACTCCACGTTCGGGATCCAGCCGAGTTTCACGGACAACCGGCCGCCCGACGCGGCGCCGTCACCGGATGTGCCGCAGCCGGCCAGCCACACCCCGGCGGACCCGACGGCCACGACGGAGGCTCCGCGCCCCACGGTCCGCAGGAATGAGCGTCGGTTCGTCCCGTACCGCGTGAGGATCTGGGTCATCTGTGCTCCCGAACGGTGTGCGTCCCGCTCACTCGCGTGCGCGGGACGGTGGATTCATGCGGGTTCGATCTCCGCGAGCAGCGCGTGGATGACGTGGGCGTTCCCGCTGTTCGCGAAACGCTCGGTGTCCCGGATCATCCCGTCGAGGTGCACGACCATGAGCCGTTCCGCGCCGTCCGGGTCGCGGTCGGCGATGCTCGACACGATGTCGCGGTGTTCCTTGTCCCAGCGCACCAGTGCGTCCTGCTTGATCCCGATCAGGACCAGCAGGTGTTCCAGCGGATCCAGGCGCTCGTCGAACAGCGTGCCGGTGATGGCCTGGATCTGCTTGTTGTGCGAGACCTGTCCGATGGTGCGGTGGAAGCCGAGCCGTTCCTGCCACCGCCCCGAGCCGGGGGAGTCCACCATCGTCCGGAGCCGCGCCAGGTCCTCAGGCGTGGCCCGCAGCGCGGCGGCCCGTGCGGCCTCCCGCTCGATGCCGCGCCGCCCGGCCAGGTGGTCCACCAGGTCCTCGACGTCACGCAGGTTGAGCGCGTCGGCGAAGTCGGACGCCCGCCTGCTGTCCAGCAGCAGGTTGGCGGCGGCCCGGCGGCCCTCCTCGGTGAGCACCCGGCCCTTCTTGCCGAGTGATCTGGTCAGCGCCCGCTCGTCCAACTCCCGCAGCAGGCGGCTGACGGTCGACTCGCTGACGTCGAAGCCGCGTTCCCGGAGGTACCCGGCGGCGGCCCGCGCCCCCAGCGGGCCTGCCTGCGAGTTCATCGCCGCGAGCAGCGCGGACTCGATCGGTGGCGTGTGTTGCACGCTCCCCACTCCCCACTCGTGATGGCTGTTGTGGGGGAAGGTAGTTCCCGTCTAGCGTGTCCGTCAATATTGACGAACGTTCGTTGTTCACGACGATGTTGCGTTGATCGTGACGGACAGAGGAGCCCGGGATGAGCACCGACGAGTTCGCCCACCACCTTCACCTCCGCGCGCGGGACGTCGGCGGGTACGCGCTGCTGCCCGGCAGCCCGGAGCAGGTCGCCGGCCTCGCCGCGCTCCTGGACGGTCCCGAGTTCGTCGCCCGCAACCGCGAGTTCGAGACCTGGCGCGGATCGCTGGCCGGCGAGACCGTGGTGGTGACGTCGACCGGTGTCGGCGGGCCGTCGACCGCCCTCGCGGTGGAGGAACTGGCCGCGCTCGGCGTCGACACGATGATCCGGGTGGGGGTGTCCGGCTCGATGCAGCCCGACACGCGGAACGGGGAACTCGCCGTCGTCACCGCCGCGATCCGGGACGAGGGGACGACGAAGCAGTACCTGCCGGTCGAGTTCCCCGCCGTCGCGACGATCGACGTGGTGCGGGCGCTCCAGGAGGCGGCGGTCGCCGGGGGAGTGCCGCACCGGAGCGGGCTCGCGCACACCAAGGACTCGTACTACGGCGAGATGGAGCCCGAACGGATGCCGCTCGCCGCCGCGCTGAAGGAACGCTTCGACATCTGGCGCAGGGGCGGTGCCGTCTGCTCCGAGATGGAGACGGCGGCGGTCTTCGTCGTCGGGTCGGTGTTGCGGGTGCGGACCGGCAGCGTGGTGCTGATGTGGAGCGCGGAAGCCATCGCCGACGGCGGGCCCGCGCCGGCCCTGGAGCCGCTGTTCGGGACGGCGGTGGAGGCGATGCGCCGGCTGGTCACCGCGCGGGCCGACGTGGGCGGCCGATCGGTCGGTGTGGCTTGACGACCCGTCCGCGTCGGGCCGCGGCCCATGGCTGAGGTGGGCGGGCGTCCGGGCGAGGGGCGGCGATGAGGCTGCCGTTGCGGAGTCCGCCGGCCCGGCGGTTGGCCGTCCTGGCGGGCGTCATCCTGATCGGCGCGAACCTGCGGGTGGCGGTCACGAGTCTGGGCGCGGTGCTCGACCAGGCGCGTGCCGACCTGGGGATGTCGACCGTCGTCACGTCGACCGTCGCGGCGCTGCCCGTGGTGTGTTTCGGGGTGGTCGGCGTCGGGGCGTCCTGGGTGGTCCGGCGGATCGGCGCGGCGGCCGGGCTGGGGATCGCGGTCGGCGCGCTGCTCGTCGGGCTGCTGGTCCGGGTGGTCGGTGGCGAGGGCACGCTGCTCGCCGGGACGTTCCTCGCCTGTGCCGGCATCGCCACCGCGAACGTGCTGGTCCCGGTGGTCGTCAAGGCCGAGTTCCCGGACCGCGTCGGCGAGGTCACCGGCTCGTACAGCGCCGTGCTGTCCCTCGGTGCGGCGGTCGGTGCGGCGGCGACGGTACCCATCGGCACGGTTGCCGGCGGCTGGCGCGGTGGGCTTGCCATCTGGTCGGTGCTCGCCGCTGCGGCGCTGGTCGTCTGGCTGCCCCGGGCACGTCGGCGTGCCGGCCCCGCCGAGACGGGGATGTCGATGCGGGTGATGGCGCGCAGCCCGGTGGCGTGGGCGGTGACGCTGCTGTTCGCGACGCAGTCGGTGCTGGCGTTCGTGGTGATGGCCTGGCTGCCCGCGATCTACCACGACGCGGGCTTCACGTCGGGGGCGGCGGGCGCGCTGCTCGCGGTCAGCGTCCTCGCCGGGGTGCCGGTGTACTTCGTGGTGCCCGTGCTCGCGTCCCGGATGCGGAGCCAGGGCTGGCTGGGCGCGGGTCTGACGGCGTGCGAGATCCTCGGTCTGGCCGGACTCCTGGCCCGACCGACGACGGCACCCTGGCTGTGGGCGCTGCTCATCGGCGTGGGCGGCGGCGTCTTCCCGCTGACCCTGGCGCTGTTCGGCCTCCGCACCCGCTCCGCCGCCGACACGGCCGCGCTGTCCGCGCTGGCCCAGAGCGGCGGCTACCTCCTCGCCGCCGGCGGACCGTTCCTGGTCGGCGTGCTGCGGGACGCCACCGGCTCGTGGTCGGGCCCGATCCTGCTCATGATCGCGGTCTGCGTCCTCCAGACGGGACTGTCCTTCGCCGCCGGCCGGCCGCGATTCGCGGTGCCGGCGGAGCTCGACCGGCCACCGCGCCCAACGGCTTGAACCGGCGTCGTTGTGTCTCTTGTGGAGCACGGGTGGAACCCGAACGCCGTTCGGCACGTCCCACGGCCGTGGCTCAAGGTCGGATGACAGCTCGGATCGTGGCAGTGGTGGCGTCGGCCGCCGCGCTGGTGACTCTCAACCCCGCTGTGTCGGGGGCTTGCGCGTGCGGTGCGTTCGTCGCCAACGACAAGCTGAGCACGCAACAGGAAACCGCGCTGGTCGAGCTGAACGGGCGCACGGAGTCGATCACCCTGGCGGTGCAGACGCGGTCGGAGGCCAAGCAGGCGGCGTTCCTGATGCCGGTGCCCGCCCGCGCCCGGTTCGAGGTCGCCGACGGCGAGTTGTTCGCCGAACTCGACCGGATCAGCCGGCCGCAGGTCCAGGTGCGCGAGGTCGTCGTGGACGGTGAGGGCGTCGGCGGGGCCGCGCCCGAACGCGGTGCCACGGTCGTGGACCGGGTCGAGGTCGGGCCGTACGACGTCGCACAGCTCGCCGGAACCGACGCCACCGCCGTGACCCAATGGCTGGGGGACAACGACTTCACGCTCTCCGGAGAGCTGGGCGGAGCTCTCACCCCGTACCTGGCGGAAGGGTGGCTCGTCGTCGCGGTGCGGTTGTCGCCCACGACGGGCAACCTGTCCGACGGCCTGCCGCCGATGCGCCTGACGTTCGAGACCGATACCCCGGTCTACCCGATGCGGCTGTCGGCGGTCGCCGAGCGCGTGCAGCCGCTGCGCCTGTACGTCCTGGCCGACCACCGCGTGGACGTCGGAAACCCCGCCCCCAAGGGCAAAGCGCCGGAACTGACGTTCGCGGGCGAGGTGAAGGCCGACCCGGGGCACCCGAAGCTGTCCGCGTCCCTGCCCAGCCCGCGCTACCTGACCCGTTACGACGCCGAGTTCCGGCCCGACTACATCACCGATGACGTCCGGATCACGCGCGCCGCCACCGACGAGCCGTACCGGGCGGTCGTGGTGGTCACCGAATACGTCCGGGCGTGGTGGCGGTCACCGGCGATCCTGGCCGCAGGGGCGGGCGTGCTGATCGTTGGAGTCCTGCTGTTCGTGTGGTGGAGGCGGCGGCGGTCGGCCACGACGGCCGACCGGTCCGCACCCGAAGCGTGACTAGAGTTCGTCGGGCGGCTGCACGCCGAGCAGGTGTTCGACGAAGTGGTCCCACGCGATCGCCCGCATGTAGGGCGTCACCCCGAGGTAGTGGTCCATGCCCGGCCACACCTTGAGGTCGAAGCGCTTGTCCGCCGCCATGAACGCCCGGACGAGCGCGAAGGTGTGGTCGATGGTGGCGTTGACGTCCTGCTCTCCGCCGATCAGCAGCAGCTTGCCGCGCAACCGGTCGGCGAGGTGCAGGTTGCCGAGCGCCCGCATCGCTTCCGGGTCGGTCGACTTGTCCGGGCCGAGGAACCAGTTCCAGGTGCCCCTGGGCATCTTCAGGGCGTCGTGGACACCGCACGAGCTGACGCCGACCTTGAAGAACTCCGGGAAGAACAGCATCGAACGCACGGTGTTGTACCCGCCGAAGGAATGGCCGGTGACGCCGACCCGGCCGACGTCGAGCGTCGGGAACCGGTCGGCCAGCGCACGGATCGCGGTCACGTGGTCGGCCAGGCCGCGCGGCTCGCCCGGCTGCTCACGAGTCCACTGGCGGAACGTGCGATCGCGGCCCGGCGTGCCACGCCCGTCCAGGACCACGGTGGCGAAACCGAGCGCGGAGTAGGCGGCGGCGAGCTCGTGCCCGGCCGGGTCACCGCCGCCGTGGAGGACTCCCGGGGGTTGGTGGACCACCTGGAATCCGGCGTACATCAGGTCGATCACCGGGATCCGGTCCGGGTCGACCGGGTCCGGCGGCAGGGTGAGCGCACCCCACAGCGGCGTCGAGCCGTCGTCGGCGGTCACCTGGAACTGTTGCGGGAGCTGGTATCCCGCCGCGAGCAGGGCCGAGACGTCGGTCTTTTCCAGCACGCCGACGACGGCACCGTCGCCGGTCTCCCGCAGCAGGATCTCCGGCGGCTGCGCCACCGTGGACAGGTGGTCCACGAAGTACCGGCCGCTCGGGCTGATCGAGCTCGTGGGGGACACGCCGAAGATCGCGGTGAAGTACGCCGGGGCGGGTGCTTTCAGCTCGTGGTCGGCCGGCTCCGGGGTGAGCAGCGTCATCGACCCGCCGTCGAGTGACGCCCGGTAGAGCCTGCGCCAGTACGGGTTTCCGCCGTCCGCGGAGGTGCCCGCGAGGAACAGGACGTCCCGCCCGTCCACCCGCAGGATGTCCCGGACCACGAGTTCGCCGGTGGTGATCGCGTTCAGGCGGGTGCCCGAATCGAGGTCGTAGCGGTACAGGTGGCCCCAGCCGTCGCGCAGGGAGAACCAGATCACCTCGCGCGACTCCGGCAGCACGCGCACCAGCGGCAGGCTGTAGAGGTGGGTGTTCGGCTCGTAGAGCGGTTCCAGGGTCTCGCCCAGCACCACGGTCACGTCCCCGGTGCGCACGTCGATCCGTTGGAGCGACGCCGTCTTGGCACCCGACTCGTGCGCGAACACGTAGACGGCGGTCTCGTCGTCGTCCCACGTCGACATGTCCGGGCCGAACGCGCCGAGACTGCCCACCACGTCTTCGGAGACGCCGTGGACGAGGGTCTCGCCGGAGGTGACGTCGATGATCGCGAACTCGCCCTCGGGCTTCGCGGTGTCGTCCCCGACGTACGACCGGAACGGCCGCAGGCGCGGTTTGGCGCGGTCGGCGGGGAGGTGGTCGACCAACGGGTGTTCCGGCGTGTCGCGTTCGTCCATGCGCGCGGTGAGCAACAGCCGCCCGGACGGGGAGAAGCCGGTGAGCATCGGCGGCAGCGGCATGTCCTGGAGCGGGATCGGCAGGATCGCCCGCGTGTAGTCGGGTGGTGCGCCCCAGGCGTGGAGAGCTTCGCCGGTGGTCGTCAGCCGGCGCTCGGCACCGGTCTCCCGGTCCCGCAGCCACAGGTCGTGGTCACGGCGGAATACCTCGGTGCGGCCGTCGGGGCTTGGCAGTGTGCCGGGGGTGGGCCGTGCATCTTCGGGCGGTGCGGGCAGCGGCTGTCGGGTGAAGCCGTCCGGGTCGACCAGGACGTACTCGTCGCCGTCCGCGCCGTCCCGCCGGTACCAGAACTGGTCGCCGACACCGGTCCACTGTGGATCAATGGCGCGGTTGCGCATCAGGGCGGGCAGCTGTTCCGGCAGCAGGTCCCGGGCCTTGCCGTAGCGCTCGCTCATCGAGGGTGGCGTCACAGGTGCCTCCAGTCGGGTGACGGTCGGTCACACTCTGACGCCCGGAGGTGTCCTGCGACACCGGCAATCGTCAATGCGCGGCACGGGTGCGGAGCGACGTCTGTCGATTCCGGCCCGACAGTGACGCAGGTTACGTTCCTCGGCATGTCGACTCCAGCCGCATCGTCCGAGGTCCTGGCACTGGCCGACGAGCTCTGGGCACACGTCCGAGCCGTCGAGCCGTCCGTTGCCGTGAGCCTGGGCGATCCGGTCGACCGGCTCCCGCACGGCACGCTCGCCGAAGCCGAACAGGACGCCGCGCTGGGCCGAGGGCTGCTTCGGCGACTGTCCGGGATCGGCCACGATGGACTGTCCCCGGACGACACCGCGACCGTCGCGATGATCCGTGAAGTGGCCCTCCAGAAGGCCAGGGCGGATGAGGACCACTGGTTCGCCTTCCCGGTCGCGCCCTATCAGACGTATCAGTGGTCGGTCTACGGGCAACAGGTGTTCCGGCCGTTCGCCTTCACGGCGGGCCACGACGTCTCCCGCTATCTCGCGCTGGCCGCCGATTTCGTCGGTCTGGTCAAGGCCGCCGGGGCCAAGCTGGTGGCGCAGGCCGACCGCGGCATCACCTTGCCGCGTCCGGCGTTGCCCGGCTTCCGCAGCACGATGCAGGCACATCGCGCGGCAGCCGAAGGGTTCCTCCAGGTGGGCGACGACCGGGTCGCCGGCCTGGGTGCCGCCGCGCGCGGCACGCTGCGGGACGGCGTCGAACGGCTGGTCGCCGACGAACTGCTGCCCGCGTTCGCCGCGGTGTCGGCGTACCTGGACGGCCCGGGTGAGCAGACCGCGGTGGACAGTGTCGGCCTGAGCACGTATCGCGGCGGTGAGGAGGCGTATCGGGCGCTCGTGCGTCGGTACGCCACCTACGACATCAGCCCGGAGCAGGTGCACGAACTGGGCCTGGCGGAGGTCGAACGGCTCACCGAACAGCTGGCCGGGATCCGTCGTGGCACGGGCTTCACCGGCGACGAGGCCGCGTACCGCGCGGTGCTGGAAGCCGACGCCCGCTTCCACGCCCCCGACCCCGAGCAGGTCGCGGCGACGTACCGCAGGCATATCGCGGCGATCGAGCCGTTGATCAGCCGTTGGTTCAGCGTGACACCGAATGCTCCGTACGGCGTGGCGCGGTTGGACCCCACGCTGGAAGCGGGCATGACCTTCGGCTACTACGAGCGCCCCACCGCGAAGAACCCGGTCGGCCGGTACCGCTTCAACGGCTCCGGCCTCGGGGACCGGGCCCAGCTCTCGGCCGCCGCGCTGATCTTCCACGAACTGCTGCCCGGACACCACTTCCACCTGGCCCGACAGGCGGAGAACACCGGCCTGCACCCGTTGCGGTCGCAGGTGGTGGGGCTCTCGTTCGGGGCGTACACGGAGGGCTGGGCCGAGTACGCGGCGTCGCTCGGCTTCGAGATGGGCCTGTACGAGGACCCGTGGGACGGCTACGGCGCGTGCGTGCACCAGCGGTTCGTCGCGCAGCGCCTGGTCGTGGACACCGGACTGAACCTGCTGGGCTGGTCGCTGGAGAAGGCGGGTGCGTACATGGCGTCGATGACGATGGAGTCGCCCGCCCAGGTGGCGTCCGAGACCCTGCGGTACGCGACGGACCTGCCCGGGCAGTGCCTGGGATACCGGCTGGGTTCGGCGAAGTTCTGGCAATTGCGTGGACAGGCCGAGCGGGCCCTGGGTGCCGCGTTCGACGTCCGCGAATTCCACGAGGTGGTGCTCGGTCCGGGCACGTTGCCGCTCACGGCGGTCGAGCGCAACGTCTCCGACTACATCGCCGGGCACGGCTGACCATCCACAAAGGATCGTGCTGGGGCTCGACCGCGTGAGTGGAAATCCATCGGATCAAGGGAGACGCTATGACCCGGCCTGCCACCAGCCCTCCGAAGGACGTGCCCACCGGGTCGAGTTCCCGGCGCAGGGTCATGTTCGCCTCGTCCGTCGGCAACTTCGTGGAATGGTTCGACTTCACGCTGTTCGGCTTCACGGCGGCGGTGCTGGCGAAGGTGTTCTTCCCGGCGGGCAACGACGTCGCCGCGCTGCTGGGCGCGTTCGCCATCTACGGCGTGGCGTTCGTCGCACGGCCGGTCGGGGCCTACGTCTTCGGGCGGATCGGCGACCGGCGGGGCCGTCGCACGTCGCTCGGCCTGTCGATCGTCATCATGGGCGCGGCGACGGCGGCGATCGGGCTGCTGCCCGGCTGGTCGCAGATCGGGGTGGTCGCACCGGCCCTGCTGCTGGTGTGCCGACTGGCCCAGGGTTTCTCGGCGGGCGGCGAGTACACCGGGGCGGTGACGTTCAGCGTCGAACACGCGCCCGCCGACCGTCGGGCCTGGTACATGGCGATCGTGGGCGCGTCGACGTGGCTCGGTGCGATGGGCGCGACGGCGTGCGTGGCGTTGTGCCAGGCCGTGTTCGGTGACGCGTTCGCGTCCGGCGGTTGGCGGGTGCCGTTCATCATCGGCGGCCTGATCTCCGTGGCGGGGCTGTTCCTGCGGCTGCGGGTCGACGAGACTCCGGTGTTCGCCGCCGTGCAGGCGCAGGCCAAGGAGGTCGTCCGGCCGTTCCGCGAGCTGCTGCGCGGGTACTGGCGGACCCTGCTGGTGCTGTTCGCGTACTTCGGCGTCCTCGGCTTGTTCACCCACATGTTCCTCGGGTACATGCCGACGTACCTGAAACAGGCGACCGGCATGACCGACACGGCCGTGCTGACGCTCACCACGGGGCTGAACCTGGCCTCGATGGTGCTCGGGCTGGGGCTCGCCGTGCTGGCCGACCGGCACGGCCGCCGCATCCAGGTCCGGATCGGTGCCGTGGCGGCGGTGGTCGTGCTGGTTCCCGCGTACCTGCTGATCGGCACGGGCAACATCGTGGCGATCGCGGTCGCGTTGTTGGTGTTCACGCTGGCGGTGGGCCTGCTGTCGACAGGTGCGCTGTCGGTGCTGGAGATGTACCCGGCGAACGTGCGGTTCAGCGGCATGGCGATGCCGTACAACGTCGCCTACGCGGTGTTCGGCGGCACGACCCCGCTGGTGAGCCAGGCGCTGGTGGAGGGAACGGGCAGTCTCCTCTCGCCGGCGTTCTACGCGAGCGCGCTCGCCCTGCTGGCGCTGCCGTTGCTGCTGCGCGGTATCCCGGAGACCAGGGGTGCCGACCTGCACACGGGTGTAAGTCCATAAAGGACGAACGGGCGACAGATGTCGTCATGGTGGCGGGCAGGTTTCGACGGTTGGCGGCTGTACCCGGGCGGCCGGGCCGAGAGACTGGACCGACCCCGTGACGGCACGGGATTCGGCAGGGAGGACGGCAGGGATGAGTGCGGAAGTCGGCACGGACGCCGTGGTGGTCGGTGCGGGGGTGATCGGGTCCTCGATCGCGCTGGAACTCGCCCGGGCGGGCCGGCGGGTGGTCGTCGTGGACCGGGCCGGGGGCGCGGGCCAGGGTTCGACCAGCGCGTCGAGCGCGGTGGTGCGGTACAACTTCTCGACCCCGGCGGGTGTGGCGGCGGCCTGGGAGTCGCATTTCTGCTGGCAGGCGTGGGCGGAGCACCTCGGGCACGACGTCGGCGGCCTGGCCCGGTTCGAGCGCAGCGGGCTGGTGCTGCTGGACGTGGACATCGCCCCGCGCGCGGCCTGGCTGCCGCTGTTCGACCGGATCGGCGTCCCGTACGAGGAGTGGGACGCCGAGACGCTCGCCAAACGCGTGCCGGGTATCGACACCGGCCGCTACTGGCCGCCGAAACGCATCGAGGACAACGACTTCTGGGCGGACGCGACTGCCACGCTCGGCGGCGTCTACACCCCGGACGCCGGGTACGTCACCGATCCGCAGCTGGCGGCCCGGAACCTCGCCGACGCGGCGGCCAAGGAGGGGGCGGAGTTCCGCTTCCGCAGTCTCGTGACCGCCGTGGAGTCGAGCGGGGGACGGGTTCGCGCGGTCGTGCTGGACGACGGCACCAGGATCTCGTGCGACGTGGTCGTGAACGCGGCCGGCCCCTGGTCCTCGAAGCTGAACGAGCTGGCCGGCGTCGGTTCGGACTTCACCGTGTCCGTGCGGCCGATGCGGCAGGAGGTCGCGCACGTGCTCGCGCCCGAGGGCTACCACCCGCCCGGCGGGGTCGGCCCGGCGGTGGCGGACATGGACCTGGGCACCTACATCCGGGGCGAGGTCGGCGGTGCCCTGCTGGTCGGTGGCACCGAACCGGAGTGCGACCCGTTGCAGTGGCTGGACGACCCCGACGACGCCAACCCGAACCCCACCATGGCGGTGTTCGAGGCCCAGGTGACCCGGGCCGCCCGGCGGCTGCCGGACCTCACCGTGCCCAACCGGGCCCGGGGCGTGGTCGGCGTCTACGACGTCACCGACGACTGGACGCCGATCTACGACCGCACCGGACTCGACGGGTTCTACGTGGCGATCGGCACGAGCGGCAACCAGTTCAAGAACGCCCCGGTGGTCGGCCGGTTCATCGCCACCCTGGTGGACCGGGTGGAGGCCGGCGCGGACCACGACGCCGACCCGGTGCGGTTCCACGCCGAGCACACCGGCCTGGAGATCGACCTGGGCGCGTTCTCCCGCAAACGCCCGTTGAACACGGGGAACTCGGGAACGGTGATGGGGTGAAGGCCGATCTGCGCGGCACCCCGGAGTACGCCGAGGTCGCCCGGTTCCAGCGGCGGCGGTACGAACCGGCGTTCGGCCGGCCACACCTGTTGCGGGAAGCCCACATCACGCCGGACGGCAGCCGGGTCGCGGTGACCGGTGTCGTCCACGACGAGCTGGACGGTTCGCCCCGCACGGCGGTCTACACGGTGGAAGAAGGCGAGCTGAGGCCCTTGCCGGTCGGCGGCGGCTCGTCCCGGCTGCCCAGGTTCTCGCCGGACGGCGGCACGCTGGCGTTCCTGTCCGACCAGGGCGCGCCGGGTGTCCAGCAGCTGTACCTCCTCGTCGGGGACGACCTGGTGGCCACCGCCGTCGTGCCGGGAACCGTCGAGTACGCCCATTGGTCACCCGACGGCTCCAGGGTCCTGCTCGGCGTCGCCGGGCTCGGCGCGGATCTCGCCGGCAGCCAGGGCTCCGGGACGAACCTCCGGGACCTGGCCGACCGGCCGGCCTGGCAGCCGCACGTCGAGTCGGGTGTGGCCGACGGCGGGCGGAGCCTCTGGGTGTACACAGTGGACAGTGGGGAAGTGGTGCGGCTCTCGCCGGACGGGCTGAACTGCTGGGAGGCCGGGTGGTGCGGGCCGGACCGGGTCGTCGCCGTCACCTCGTCGTCGCCGGACGAGGGGAGCTGGTACCAGGCCGTGCTGACGCTGGTCGACGTGCCGACCGGCCGGACCCGGGAGCTGTACCGCAGCGACGTGCAGCTCGGTTGGCCGACCGGATCGCCGGACGGCAGCCGGGTCTCGGTCGTGCGGGCGGTGTGCAGCGACCGGTACCTGGTGGCCGGCGACCTCGTCCTCATCGACGTCGGGACGGGCACGAGCACCGTGGCCCACACGTCCGACACGGACGTCACCTGGTTGCAGTGGATCGACGACACCCGCCTGGGATACCTGGGCCGGCGGCACCTGGACAGCGTGGCGGGGATTCTCGACACCGCGTCCGGCGCGGTCTCGGAGCTGTTCTCGACCGACCGGGCGTGTGGCGGCTGGTACCCGGACGGCGCGTTCACCTCTAACGGACTGCTCGGGACGGGCCAGCACGCGTACCGGCGGCCGCACAAGGTCGTGCTGACCGGCCCCGGCGGTGATCAGGTGCTCGCGTCGGTGGCGCACGAGGGCACGGACTTCCTGCTGTCCGTCGCGGGAACGGCCGAGGCCGTGACGTGGCGGGCGGAGGACGGGCTGGAGATCGAGGGCGTCCTGTGCACGCCGCCCGGCGACGGTCCGTTCCCGCTGGTGGTGAACATCCACGGCGGCCCGATCTGGAGCTTCCAGGACTGCTGGTCGATGCACTACGAGTGGGTTCCGCTGCTGGTGAGCCGTGGTTACGCGGTGCTCAACCCGAACCCTCGCGGCAGCGGCGGGCGGGGCCAGGACTTCGCCGAGCGGGTCGTGCACGACATGGGCGGCGCGGACGCGGGTGACATCCTGAGCGGGGTGGACGAACTCGTCCGGCGCGGCATCGCGGACGCGGCGCGGATCGGCCTGATCGGGCGCAGCTACGGCGGGTTCATGTCGTCGTGGCTGGTCACGCGGAGCACGCGGTTCGCGGCGGCGATCCCGTTGTCGCCCGTGACGGACTGGTACAGCCAGGCGTTCACGAGCAACATCGCGGGCTGGGGCAACAGTTTCCTCGGTGCGGACCCGGAGGAGCCGGGCAACGCCGTGCACGAACGCAGCCCGGTGCTGCGGGCGAGCCGCGTGCGGACGCCGTGCCTCAACGTCGCCGGAGCGCAGGACCGGTGCACGCCGCCGGGGCAGGCCGAGGAGTTCCACCGCGCCCTGGTGGCGCACGGTGTCGAGTCGGCGCTCGTGATCTACCCCCAGGAGGGACACGGCGTGTTCGCGTATCCGGCGGTCGTGGACTTCCTGACCCGCGTGACCATGTGGTTCGACCGGCACATGCCTTTGGGGCCGGTGACCTGATCGCGGTGGCATCGTCCACAATGGGCTGTCCGGATGGCAGGATGTGGTCCGAGCGGGAAGGGGCACGTCATGGCCAACGGTGATCTCCAGTCCATCGTGGACGAGCTCGCCGAACGGCTGCACCGGTCGGTCGCCATCGACGACCCGTCGATCCGGCTGCTGGCCGCGAGCCGGCACTTCGGCGACGAGGACCAGGTGCGGGTCCGTTCGGTGCTCGACCGGTCGGTCGCGCCGGAGGTCACCGAGGCGGTCCTCGCGACGGGGATCGCGCGGTTGACGGCTCCCGGCCTGGTGGACCTGCCCGACGCGCGGCCCCGGCTCTGCGCCCCGGTCCGCTGCAACGGCCTCCTGCTCGGCTACTTGTGGCTGATCGACCAGGACGGCGTGTTCAGCGCCGACGTGCTGGGAGCAGCGGCGGAGGCGGCGGAACGGGCCGGCACCGTGCTGTACCGCCAGTTGCTGCTGCACGAACGGTCGAAAGCCCGCCACGAAGCCATCCTGCGCGAGCTCGTGTCACCCGACGCGGCGATCCGCGCCCAGGCGATCGAGGATCTGCGCGCCGAGCAGCTGTTCGGCGAGGACGCCGTGCACTTCACGGTGCTCGCGGTGCAGTACCGGACCGGTGCCGCCACACCGGCACCGCAGGAAGTGGCGTTCGAGGCGGCGGTGGAGGAGGGCGTGCGGGCGGTGCCCGACGACGTCGCGCTGATGGCGGCGAACCGGGCACGGGCGTGGATCCTGCTCATCCAGCGGCAGCAGCCCGCGCGATCGCTGGTCACGCTCGTCGCGGACCGGATCACCGCCCGGTTCAAGCGCCTCACCAACGACGCCGGGCAGCCGGTCTTCGGTCTCGGCACGACCGTCGGCCGGCTGGACGCGGTCGTCACGTCCTACCGGCAGGCGTTCCTGGCGGCCCGCGCCGCGCTGCTGGTGCCGAGCATCGGCAGCGTGGCCAGGTGGGGCGAGCTCGGCCCGTACGAGCTGCTGCTGAAACTGCCCGTGGACGACCTGCTCGACGCCGCCCGCGTCCCTGCCCTGGCCGCGCTGGAGGAAGAGGACAGCCACCACGTGCTCCTGGACACGCTGACGGAGTTCTTCGACCGCAGCGGCAACATCCAGCGCACGGCGGACAGCCTGCGGATCCACCGCGCGACCCTGTACCAGCGGCTGAAGCGCATCGAACAGATCACCGGGTGCAGCCTGGACAACGGCGACGACCGCCTGACCCTCCACCTGGGCCTCAAACTCCGCACGCTCGCCGCCGCCTACCGTGAGCAACCGGGCACCGGCTGAGGCTCAGGTTGTTTCCCGCAGGCTGCCGCCTTCGAGGCGGAGACGGCGGCTGATCCCGATCTCGGCGAGGAAGCGCTCGTCGTGGCTGACGACGATGAACGCGCCCTGGTAGGCGTTGAGAGCACTCTCCAACTGGCCGACGCTGACCAGGTCCAGGTTGTTGGTGGGCTCGTCCAGCAGCAGCAGTTGTGGTGCCGGTTCGGCGAACAGGATGCACGCCAGCGTGGCACGCAGCCGTTCGCCGCCGGAGAGGACGCCGACCGGGAGGTGCGCCCGGGAGCCCCGGAACAGGAAGCGGGCGAGCAGGTTCATCCGTTGCGCCGGAG
Source organism: uncultured Saccharothrix sp. (assembly GCA_965995405.1). Classification (GTDB taxonomy): domain Bacteria; phylum Actinomycetota; class Actinomycetes; order Mycobacteriales; family Pseudonocardiaceae; genus Actinosynnema. The sequence continues at coordinate 6,995 of CBHFOL010000022.1, read as the reverse complement.
GCATCGTCGGTGCGGACTTCGCGAGGTTCTCGGCGACCGTGTGGTGGTCGTCCAGCAGGTCCAGGCGCTGTGACAGGTAGGCGATCCGGCCGTCGGCCCGTTTGACGTCGCCGCCGTCGGGTTCCAGGTCGCCGTGGACGATCCGCAGCAGGGTGGACTTCCCGACGCCGTTGGCGCCGGTGAGCGCGATCCGTTCGGGGCCGCGGATCGTCAGGTCGGTGTCCGCGAACAGCGCCCGGTCGCCGTGGCTCAGGCTCAGGCGTTCGCCCAGGAAGAGCGTCCGCCCGGCGGGGACCGCGGTCAGCGGCAGCTCCAGGTTGATCTTCTGCTCGTCCCGCAGCGCCCGTTCGGCCTGGTCGAGCTTGGCCTTGGCCGCGCCGACCCGGGCCGCGTGGGTGCCGTCGGCCTTGCCTGCCGACTCCTGCGCGTTGCGCTTCATCGTCCCGGCGAAGATCTTGGGCAGGCCCGCGTTGGAGAGGTTGCGCGCGGCGTTGCTCGCCCGGCGTGCGGCACGTTCACGAGCCTGCTGCATCTCGCGCTTCTCGCGCTTGACGTCCTGCTCGGCGTTGCGGATGTTCTTCTCGGCGACCTCCCGGGCGGCCTCGACGGCCCGCTCGTAGTCGGTGAAGTTCCCGCCGTAGTAACGGATTTCGTCGTTGTCGAGCTCGGCGACCCGGTCCACGCGGTCGAGCAGGGCGCGGTCGTGGCTGACCACGAGGAGGCAGCCGGGCCAGTCGTCCAGCACGTCGTAGAGCTTGTGGCGCGCGTCGAGGTCCAGGTTGTTGGTGGGCTCGTCCAGCAACAGCACGTCCGGCCGTTTGAGCAGCTGGGCGGCCAGCCCGAGGGACACGACCTGGCCGCCGCTGAGGGTGTGCAGGCGGCGGTCCAGGTCGACGTCGGCGAGACCGAGCCGCTCCAACTGGGCGCGGGTGCGGTCTTCGACGTCCCAGTCGTTCCCGATGGTGGTGAAGTGCTCTTCGGCGACGTCACCGGACTCGACGGCCGCCAGGGCACGCAGGATCGGGGCGACACCGAGGATTTCGGCGACGGTCGGCTCGCCGGTCAGCGGCAGGTCCTGCGGGAGGTAGCCGAGGACGCCGTCCACGGTGATGCTGCCCGCCGCCGGGGTCAGCTCGCCGGCGATGAGCTTGAGCAGGGTCGTCTTGCCGGCCCCGTTGGGCGCGACGAGACCGGTCCGGCCACCTGGGACGGTGCAGGACAGCGCGTCGAAGACCGGGGTGCCGTCCGGCCAGGCGAAGGACAGACCGGACACGACGATGTGGGATTCGGGCATGGCGGAGACCTCGGGATGTGCTGTGGGCACGGAGCGGTGCCCAGCGGGAGAAGGGTGGACGACATCGCGGCCACGGCGATACCGCCTGGCCTGCTACTTCCGGGGCTCACCCGGAGATGTCGTCTTCACCTGCCACGTCGAGTCTCCTTCGATCGGCTCTCCGCTTCGGACAATAGCAGCCGTGGCCGACCGCTGCCGAATCGATATCGCGCCGTGTCGAAGGTCGGGTTCCCCGGCGGCCGATCAGCGGCCGGTGCTGCCGGAGTCGGCGGGTTCCTCGGAGGCGGTGGACAGCAGCTGCAACTCCGACTCGTCGAGGGCGATGTCGAGGAAGGCGAGTTGGTCGGCCAGTTGAGCTGTGTCACGGGCGCTTGAGATGGGCACGGTCACGGTGGGCTGCGCCGCGAGCCAGGCAAGTGCCACCGCGGTCACGGTTGTGTCGTGTGCCTTGGCCACGGTGTCCAGTGCATTCAGTACTTGAACACCCCGCCTGGAGTTCAGGTATTTGCCGGCGGTTGCCGATCGTGGGCTGTCGACCGTTCTTCCGGGGCGGTACTTGCCGGTCAGAAATCCTGAGGCCAAGGCATAGTACGGTGCAGTCGACAGTCCGTGGGCGATGACCACTTCAGTCAGTCCGGCCGCGTAGCGGGCGCGTTCCATGAGGTTGTAGTGGTGTTGTAGGACAACGTATTTTGCCAGGCCGTCACGGTCGGCGGCGGACAGGGCGGCGGCAAGACGTTCGGCGGAGATGTTCGATGCGCCGATGTGGCGTACTTTTCCCGCCGTCACGAGCTCGGTCAGGGCACCGAGGAATTCGGCCACGGGTACATCGGGGTGGTCGTTGTGCGTGTAGTAGAGGTCGATGTAGTCGGTCCGGAGGCGTCGCAGGGACTGCTCCACGGCACCTTTGACGACGTGGGGTGCGAGGCCGGTGAATTCGGGGTGGGCTCCGACTTTGGTGGCGATGACCACGCGGTCCCGGTTGCCCCGGGTCTTCAGCCAGCTCCCGATGATCTCCTCGGATTCGCCACCCGATTTCCCCGGTGCCCATTTCGGGTAGGAGTCCGCGGTGTCGATGAAGTTTCCCCCGGCCTCGACATAGGCGTCCATGACCGCGAAGGAGTTCTTCCGGTCCGCCGTCCAGCCGAAGACGTTGCCGCCGAGGGCCAATGGGAATACGTCCAGGTCGGACTTGGCGAGATGGGTCATGTCTGGCCCCGTTCCGGAGTCGCCCACGGTTCAATGGTCGCACGCGCGGCTCGTGCTGTCATCGGTCGCGGGCAAGGTGGCCGCTATTCCAAGTGGCCCGCCTCCGCACATGGCGCGGAAGGTGTTGAGCCGATCGGTCGTAGGTGAACCTGTCGTGCCGTGGTGGCTCCGTGCGGAATACTCGGACGTCGCTCGATGGGCGGTTGACAGCAAAGATCGCCGATGACACGGTCTCCGGTATGGCGGAGAAATCCAAAGCGGACATCGTTTCGGGCGGTTTGTTGATTCTCCCTTTTCCTCGCTTCCTGCCGGCCGGGTGGTCCGAATTGCGGGCCGCTGTCCATGTTCTGGACGATTTCGCCCTCTCGCCGCGGCGACTGTTCGAGGATGCCCGAGGCTTCGTCGTCGCCGTGGGCGACTGTCTCGGGACGCACTTCTCCGTGTCCTCGCCGGCGCAGGCGGACCCGAATCGGGGTGCCATCGAGGACTTCGCCGAACACGACGGTTTCTTCCGTGTCATGCGGGTGGCCGACAACGCCGATATCGCATTCCTCGCCGGTACGGCGCTGAGCCACGCCCGGGTCCTGGCCGATCTGCGCACCATGGGCACAACCATGACGCCCGAGGAGGTCGCGCGCCTGCTCGACGGCTATGTCCTGCTGTACCGGTGCGCGTCTTCGGCGACCGACGACGGCCCCACCTCGTACCCGGCCCGAACCTCCCCGCTGACGGACGGTGACGCCTACCGGCCCTCCGGCCGCTGGCACCTCGGGCACCAGCACTTCTTCGCTCAGATCCAAGCTCTCGTGGTCGCGCTGAACATCCTGCGTACCGCTGTCGCCCAAGGTGACGATCCAGGCGTGCGGAGCGGACTGCTGCTCGCTTCCCGGCTCGCACTCAGCGCGGGGGCAGGCCTGCGTTACGCCGGGGACTTCCGATCTCAGGACTACCGATCGGTGCGCGTCACCATGCTGCCCCCGCGCCTGAACGCCGGCTTCAGCGGTATGCAGACCCGTGACCACCACGCGCTGGTACAGGTCTTCCGGCGGCTCCCGCTGAATGACCTGCGTGCCCGTTCCCCGGAGTACGGAACCTTTCTTACCGCGATCCGCGAGATGTACACCGCGCATGTCCACGTATGCGACCACTTCGGTGGCAGGGTCGGGCCGAGTCTGCGCATGGAAACGCGGTCGCACGAGCACTCCCGCGGTGAGGCATCGGTCGTGGTCGAAGCACTCGCACACGGCCGGCTGCAAATCCTTGAGCGCCCATGACCGTTCACCCGCACAAAGGCCGGCCCGAAGCGGGTGCTCGCGCCGGCGCACGGGTTTCCGGAGGGGAGAGCACTGTGCGTAAGGTCTGGCTCGTCACCGGTGCCGGGCGCGGCCTGGGTGCCGACATCGTCCGGGCGGCCCTGGCCGCCGGCCACCGGGTGGTGGCGACCGGCCGCCGTCCCGAACACATCGAGCAGGTGCTTGGCGCGCACGACGACCTTCTGGTGGCACGGTTGGACATCACCAGTCCCGACGACGCGGTCGGCGCTGTCGCGGCGGCGGTGGAGCGATTCGGGCGGATCGACGTGCTGGTCAACAACGCCGCCAACTCCTACCCGGGCTACTTCGAGGAGATCCCGCCCGAGCGGATGCGGGCCCAGATCGAGACCACGTTGTTCGGGCCGATGAACGTCACCCGCGCCGTCCTGCCGCGGATGCGACGGCAGCGCGGCGGACACGTCATCACGCTCTCCTCGATCGACGGCCTGGCGGGCCTGGAATTCTGCGTCGCCTACGCCACCGCCAAGTTCGGCGTCGAGGGCTGGATGGAGTCGCTGCGGTTCGACGTCGAACCGTTCGGCATCCGAACCACGATCGTCAACCCGGGACTCTTCCGTACCGGATTCCTGGCCGAACCTTCCACCACCTGGCCGGAACCGTCGATCGACGACTACGCCCGGCGCACCGCCGCCATGATCCCCACCTGGCAGCACAAGAACGGCAGCCAGCCCGGCGACCCGGCCAGACTCGCCGCGTCCCTGGTCCAGCTCGCGGAAGCCGCCGAGCCGCCGCTGCGCTGGATCGTCGGCGACGACGCCCTGGCCACCGCCGAAGCCAAGGCCAGGCAACTGCTGGCCCAGGTGGAGGCGTCCCGCGAGTCCGGCAGCGGCCTGAACCACACGGGCCTCGGAGATCACCGTCGGTCGCGCGGCTCTCCGCGATAGCCGCTGACCGGCCGTCCGCCGCCGAACCCGCTCCGGCGTGGACCTGTCAGGAGAAGAGGAATCAGCGATGACACACACCGCACCGACATCAGACCTCGACAGCGACGGCACCGTGCCTCGCCTGGACCTGACCGCAGCGGAGGGCACGGTGCTCCGCGACGTCGCCGAAAAGCTGATGGACGCCGATCCCGGCCGCCGTCTCGACCAGCGGTTGGACGCCATCGCGGTCTGCGCGCACGAGCTGCCCGCCCGCGTCCGCACCGTGCTGACCGGCTTCCGGCTGACCGGACGACCCTACGGCGGGCTCGTCCTGTCCGGACTTCCCGTCGACCAGGATCTGCTCGGGCCGACTCCCACCGACGACACCGACCCGCCGCGATCACCCGAGCTGGAACGCGCCACCGCGATGCTGCTGCTGGTCGGCTCCCTGCTGGGCAGTCCCATCTCCTTCCTCACCCAGCGAACGGGCGAGCTGGTACGCGATGTGTTCCCGATGCCCGACCACGAGGGGGAAAAGCTGGCCTCAAGCTCCACGACAACGCTCCACTGGCACACCGAAGACGCCTTCCACCCACACCGCGCCGACTGGATCGTGCTGCTCTGCCTGCGCAACCACGACCACGTCGGCACCACCTTCGCCCCGGTCACGCGGTTGGACCTCGACCCCGACACCGTGCGCACCCTGTCCGAGGAACGGTTCGTCATCGTGCCCGACGGATCCCACTCGCCGACCTCCACCGCGACGATCGGAAGCAGCGACGACTACCCGAGCGCCGAGACTTACGAACGCATCATCGCGGCGACCTACCGCCCACGTGAACTCGCCATCCTCACCGGCGACCCCGCGGCACCCTTCATGTGCATCGACCCGCCCTTCATGCAGCGGCCACTCCAGGACACCCGGGCCGAACGGGCTCTCGACACACTGGTCGACACGATCGACCACTCCCTCTGTGACGTGACCCTGGCAACCGGGCAGATACTGATCATCGACAACAAGCGGGCCGTGCACGGCCGCCGTCCGTTCCAAGCCCGCTACGACGGCACCGACCGCTGGTTGCGGCGCATCAAGGTGGCCGCCGACCTGCGCCCGACCGAGGGACGTCGGTTCGGTCCCCACGGACGGGCGGTCGTCTAAGGGGCAGCGAAACCCGGCGACCGCGGCCCGGCGGGTTGTACTGGGATTTCCAGCACCGTGGCAACCGCGCCCTCGGCGTCGACCAGGTGCTCCTCCAGGGTCGGTCCCGTGATGGCGAGGTCCTGACGGCGCAGCCAGTCGAACAGCTCCAAGCCGGTGCGGACCACGCCGCTCGTCGACGGGACCACCGCACGCACCACGTTGCGGGCGGGCAGCGTGAGGCTCTCGCCCCCGTGCCCGGTCGCCCAGGCCGCGACGAAGCCGTCCGCGGGCGGTCCGCTCAGCCAGGTCAGCAGGGTGGCCGGAGCCGGGCACCGGGCGCTCAGCTCGGATGGGTGACCGACCCGCAGGTAGTGGACGCGCAGGCGACGAACGCCCACGCTGGTCTGCTGGGGCAGGATCGAGGTCGCCGCCGCGAGGTGGTCCTCGGCGGCGGCCACGGCTGCGGACATGGTCGCGATATCACGGCGGAGAACGGCCAACGCGTCGGCCAGGGCCTGCCGCAGCTGCGTGTCGGGTGCCTCCATGAGGTCGGTGATCTGGCGCAGCGACAGGCCGAGGCGTTGCAGTCCGCGGATGCGTTCCAGCCGGGTCAGCTCCGCCACGCCGTACCAGCGGTAGCCGGTGGCACGGTCCACGGCGGCCGGGTTCAGCAGGCCGATCTTGTCGTAGTGGCGCAGAGTGCGGTCGGAGACCCCTGCCATCCGCGCCAGCTGCCCGATGCGCCACATCGTGGTCCCCTCGTGGTTGACCTTGCCCGTGCGTCAGGTTTCTACGGTCGCCGACCATGGACTCCACTCACCACACCCCGGCGGCCCGACTGACGGGTGTCCTGCTGTTGACCTCGTTGACGGCAATGATCGCCAGTGCGGTCGTTGTCGTGCCATCGGGGTTGACCCTGAATCCGGCTGAACCTGCCGCCGCGTTGGCCGCGGTCGCCGCCCGGCCTGGGCTGCACCTGATCGAGTTGGGCCTCGATGTCATCGGCTGGGTCGCCCTCACCGGCAGCGCGCTCACGATGGCCGTCCGGACGATGGCGACCGGGCCCCGCCTCGCGCTGCTGCCCGCCGGACTGCTCGCCGGCACCGGACTGGCCGGCCTGCTCCACGACGCCGGCAACCTCGCAGTGACCCAGT
>CBHFOL010000021.1:0-42018 GCA_965995405.1 uncultured Saccharothrix sp. | reverse complement strand
GCGCCGGTGGAACGAGTCCCGCAGAGACCGCACGACCGCGGCCCGGTTGCGCACGGTGTTGCGGGCCTGCTCCCGCACGATCAGATCCACGTACCGCTGCCGAATGCGGGTTTCCTCGGCCAGTTCCTTGTGCGCGACGGGCAGCGGGCGAAGGGCCTTCGAGGTCAAGGCCCACTCGGCGGCCATCACGGACAGTTCGCCGCGCCGGGACGTGATGACCTCGCCGCGCACGAATACGTGGTCGCCCAAGTCGACGTCGGACTTCCATTCGGACAGCGACTGCTCGCCCACTCCGTTCAGGCTCAGCATGGCCTGGAGTTCGGTGCCGTCGCCTTCGCGCAGCGTGGCGAAGCACAACTTGCCGGTGTTGCGGATGAACATCACCCGTCCGGTGACACCGACGACTTCCCCGGTGGCGACATCGGCGGCCAGCCCCTGGTGGGCCTCGCGGACCTCGCGCAACGAGTGCGTGCGCGGCACTTCGACCGGATACGGGTCCACTCCGCGTTCGAGCAGCCGCGCCCGCTTCTCCCGGCGCACCCGAAGCTGCTCGGGAAGATCGTCGTCGGTGCCGGCGGAAGGGTTCACAGGCTGCTCACTCACGGGAGAAGAGTACGGAAAGACCCCTCGGGTACTCGAACCGGTTCTCACTATGGTGGGACCGGTGACGAGTGATGACGTGAGGGCCCGTCGGGCGAAGTCCTTCGGGGCACACGCCGCCACGTACGCCGAACACCGCCCGGACTACCCGGCGACCGCCATCCGCTGGGCACTGGAACCGCTGGGCGAAGGCCCGCACCGCGTCCTGGACCTGGCCGCCGGAACGGGCAAGCTGACCGGCGTCCTGGTAGCCGAGGGACACCAGGTGACGGCGGTCGAGCCGGACGAGTCGATGCTGTCGGAACTCGTGCGCGGACACGGCGGAGTACGTGCCCTGCCGGGAACCGCGGAACGGATCCCACTACCCGACGGCACGATGGACGCGGTGCTGGTGGGCCAGGCATTCCACTGGTTCGACCCCTCGAAGTCGATGCCCGAGATCGCCAGGGTGCTCCGGCCGGGCGGCGTCCTCGCGGGCCTGTGGAACGAAGAGGACGTCTCGGTCCCCTGGGTGACCGAACTGGCCGAGTTCGCCCGCTCCAGCGTGAGCAAACCGGGCGTCTCCGGCGACACCATCCCCGACCACGAACTGTTCCGGTACCCGGAAACCAGGGACTTCCACCACACCCACCGCCGAACCGCGAAGTCCCTGGTGGCCACTATCGGCACCCACTCGCACACCCTGGTGATCCCCACCGCGGAACGCGAAGAACTGCTCGCCCGCATCCTGGCCTACCTGCGGTCCCGCCCCGAGACGGCGAACGGCGACTTCGACTTCCCCCTGACCACCCACGTGAAACGCCTCAACCGCAGGTAACCCCGGGCCGGGCGCATCCCGCCTTCGTGTCATCCCGCGTGGATGGCACGAAGGCGCTCACCGCATGTTGCGCTCGAACACCAGCCGCAGCCCCAACAACGTCAAATCCGGCACATGCGCGTGAATGGTGGCCGACTCGGTGACCACCAACGGCGCCAACCCACCCGTGGCGATCACCGTCACCGGACCGGGCTCGGTCACCTGGAGCTCCTCCACGATCCGCCGCACCAGCCCGTCCACCTGCCCGACGAACCCGTACACGATCCCGGATTGCAGGCACTCCACGGTGTTCTTCCCGATCACCGACCGGGGCCGCACCAGCTCGACCTTCCGCAGCTGGGCGGCACGGGCGGCCAACGCGTCCACCGAGATCTCGATCCCCGGCGCGAGCGCCCCACCCAGGAACTCGCCCTTCGCCGAGATCACGTCCAGGTTGGTGGACGTCCCGAAGTCCACCACCACACAGGCGGTGCTGTGCAGGTGATGGGCCGCCAGGGTGTTGATCACCCGGTCCGACCCGACTTCCTTCGGGTTGTCCACCAGCAACGGCACCCCGGTCCGCACACCGGGCTCCACCAGGACCTTCGGCACCGTCGAGTAGTACCGCCCGAGCATCACCCGCAGCTCGCGCAGCACCGCCGGCACCGTCGACAGCGCCGAGATCCCGGTGATCTTGTCCGCGTACTCCCCCAGCAGCCCGCGCATGGTCAGCGCCAGCTCGTCGGCGGTCATCCGGGCGTCGGTACGCATCCGCCAGTCACGCACCAACGCGGCCTTGTCCCCGGTCCCGTCGTACAGGCCCAGGACGATGTTGGTGTTGCCGACGTCGATGGCGAGCAGCACAGGACTTCCAACCCTCTCTTGAATACGACTCAGTTCTCAGCCTGGATCAACGCATCCAACGCAGTCGCATCCTCGGTCTCCGAGGCAACCGCATCAACGCCCCCACCAGCGACACCCCCATCAGCGGAGGAGGCACCACCGACCTCGACCGCACCCCCACTGACCAACCCGGACCCGGCAGGCGCGAACCCCGGATCAGCCCCAAGCTCAACCACCCGATTCTCCGCGTCCACGAACACGACCCGAGGCTGGTAGGCCCGAGCCTCCACCTCGTCCATCTGCCCGTACGCGATCAGGATGACCAGGTCCCCGGGCTTCACCAGATGAGCAGCCGCCCCGTTGATCCCGATCACGCCGGACCCGCGCTCACCCGGGATGACGTAGGTCTCCAGCCGAGCCCCGTTGGTCACGTCGACGATCGCCACCTGCTCCCCTTCAAGCAGGTCGGACGCCTCCATCAGGTCCCGGTCCACGGTCACCGACCCCACGTAGTGCAGGTCGGCCTGGGTCACCGTCGCCCGGTGGATCTTCGACTTGAGCATGGTTCGGAACATCGCCGTTCCCCTCACTCGTCGCCCGTGCCGAGCAGCACGGGAACGTTGTCGATCAATCGGGTCGAGCCCACGCGCGCCGCGACGAGCAGTCGCGCGTCCCCGTTCTCCGGCGCCGGCCCCAGATCGGGCGCACGCAGCTCCAGGTAATCCACCACCACACCGGGCTCGGCCGCCAACGTCTCCGCCGCCGCCCGCAGCACCGCCGCGGCACCCTGCCCGCTCACATGAGCCCCCGCCACCAACGCCGCGGACAACGCCGTGGCCGCAGCACGCTCCCCCTCGGACAGATACCGGTTCCGGGACGACAGGGCCAGCCCGTCCGCCTCCCGAACCGTGGGCACCCCCACCACAGCAGTGGAAAAGTTCAGGTCACGCGCCATCCGGTGGATCAACGTGAGCTGCTGGTAGTCCTTCTCCCCGAACACCGCGTAGGTCGGCTCCACGATGTTGAACAGCTTCGACACCACAGTCAGCACCCCACCGAAGTGCCCAGGCCGGGAAGCCCCCTCCAACTCCTCCCCAAGCCCCCCAGCCGACACCGACACCGAAGCCCCAGGCAGATACACGTCCTCAACAGCCGGCGCGAACACCAACCCGACCCGCTCTTCCCGACAAACGTCCACATCGGACTCGAACGTCCTGGGATACGAAGCAAAATCCTCCCCCACCCCGAACTGGGCAGGGTTCACGAAGATCGACACCACCACCACGGTGTTCTGCATGACGTGCGCTTCCCGGATCAACTGCCGGTGCCCCGCGTGCAGCGCCCCCATCGTGGGCACGAGCGCGATGTTGCGCCCGGCGGCACGCAACGCGCGCACCACCCGCCGCAGCCGTTCCGGGTCACGGTGCACCGTGACGTCGTTGGGCACGTAGTCGTCTTTGGTGAGCGGCTTGGTCATCGGTCCTCAAGAGTGGTGCGGACGTCGGCTGCCGGTTCGGGCTTCAGCAGCCCGGCGGCCTCCGCGCGCTCGACGGTGCGGCGCGCGAGAACTCGGTAGGACGCAAGGGTGTCAGGCCCTTCCGCCCCCAACACACGCAGGTGCTTCGCCACGGTCCCGGCGTCCCCGCGAGCCACCGGCCCGGTCAGCGCGCGGTCCCCGTGCCGCAGCACGTTGTCCAAAGCAGCGGACAGCAACGGCCCCAGCATCCGCTCGGCATCCCCGATCCCGGCCGACCGCAACAGATCCGCGCAGTCCGCAACCAACGTGATCAGGTGATTCGCCCCGTGGGCCAACGCAGCGTGGTACAGCGGCCGAGCCGCCTCGGGAATCCGCACCGGCTCGGCGGCCATCTCCACGACCAGCGCCTCGCCGACACTCCACGCCACTTCATCCCCATCGGCAGCGGTAACCCCCACCGAACAGGCAGTCATCCGCTGCACGTCCTCAGGCCGCCCGGTAAACGTCATCACCGGATGCAAGGCGACACACAGCGCCCCAACCCCAGCCGCAGGCGCCAACACCCCAACCCCCTGCGCCCCACTGGTGTGCACCACGATCTGCCCGGCCCGCAACGCCCCAACGACGACCAGCCCCCGAACCAACCCGGCCAGCTCATCGTCAGGCACCGCCAGCAACACCAGATCAGCGGCGGCAGCGACCTCCGGCGGTGACGCCACCGGCACATCCGGCAGCAGCTCTTCCGCCCGCCGCAACGACTCCCGCGACACAGCCGACACCGAGCCGACGACGTGGCCGGCCCGCGCCAAGGCGGCACCCAGCACAGAGCCCACCCGACCTGCCGAGATCACACCGACAGCCAGCCGCGCGGGGCGTGGGGTCGCGTCCATGCGACGTACTCCTTAGTGGCGTTCCAGTCCCGTAGTGGGTACCGGACGACGGCCGCGAGCGTAATCCCGAGCCGCCGGGACAAGTCCTCAACTGCGACGAACGCCACCCGCCGCCTTGAGCGCGCCAGGAGCATCCACAGCCGCCTGACGCGCGGCGACCAGCGCGTCCAACAACACCGCGTGCCGCTCATCGGCCCCGGCCCCCGCCGTCCCGAGCGAAATCCGGTGCCGCAAAAAAGCCAGTTCGGTCGCCGCCACCTGATACCCGGCCACGGCCTTCGCCGCGTGCTCACCGGCCTTGCGCCGCACCGCCCGCCGCCACCGCGACCGCCCCTGCAACGAGGCCAGCAACGTCACCTCGCTGGACGCGATCCACCGCCGCTTGGCCATCTCCGGCAGCTGCCCGGCCACGATCCGCTGCTCCCGCCGGCGCTGCCAGGTCACCAGCCACACCATGCCCGCGAAGATCGGCACCATGATCAGGAAGTACAGGTTGATGAACGTCGACCCGGTGCCGACCGTCGTGGAGAAGTTCCACAGCGAGTGCAGCCCCACCGCCCCGAGGTACCCCACGACCGGCGCGACCACCCGCAACACCTTGGACCCGGTCAGCGCGGCCACACCGATCCCGATGCCCGTCATCGCCGTGAACAGCGGGTGCGCGAACGGCGACAGCACCCCGCGCAGGATGAACAGCGCCACCACCCCGCTGCTCATGTCCCCGAGCCCGCTGTCCACGAACACCCGGGCGAAGTAGTAGATGTTCTCGGTGTAGGCGAACCCGGCCGCCGTCACGCCCGCGTAGACGATGCCGTCCACCACGCCGTCGAACTCCTCACGACGCCGCAGGAACAGGACCACCACGAACGCGGCCTTGGTCGCCTCCTCCACGATCGGCGCGCCGATCACCGCCGCGAACGTCGACCCGTCGCCGTTGTTGATCAGCTCGCCCAGCACGTGCGCGGTCTGGTTGAACACCAGCGACGTGATGGTCGCGCCGCACGCGCCCCAGGCGAACGCCAGCAGCAGGATCTTCGCCGGTTCCGGCTCCCACCGGTCCACCCACAGGAACGCCGCCAGCACCGCCGCGACCGGCACCAGCGCCGCCACCGCACCCACCAGGATGGGCCCCGCGCCGATCTTGCTGGTGCCCAACCCGAGCAGCACCAGGCCGCACACGGCCAGCGCGATCAGGCCGGCGACCGGGGTCAGGACGGTCCAGCGGCGCTGGTCCGCGCGCTTGCGGGTGGGGGAGGCGGTCACAGGGAGCAACCTTAAAGGGACACTTGACGGGTGCGGGATTCGGAATCGGCGTGGCGTGCCGCCCTGTATGGTCCGGGCGGCTTCTTCCGCCGGGGCGAACTCCCGGCCGACCACTTCCGCACCGCACCCCTGATCGGCCCTGAGCTGGCCGAAGCCCTCCTGGTACTACTCGATCGGGTGGATTTCGGGCTGTCCCGCCCGTCGCGCGTCGATTTCGTCGACATGGGGGCCGGCGGCGGCGAGCTCGCGGCGACAATCCGCACTCTTGCGACCGGTTCCGTGGCCCGTCGCCTGCACGTGACCGCCGTCGACCTGGGTCCGCCCCGACCGCACCCCGGCATCACGTGGTCCGACCGACTCCCGTCCCGGATCCACGGCCTCCTGGTCGGCCACGAGTGGCTGGACGCCATCCCGTGTCCGCTGGTCACCGGCCCCCACCCGGACCCGTGGCTGGCCCGCTGGTGGCCGTTGGCACCCGGCTGGCAGGCCGAGATCGGCACACCCCGTGACCATGCCTGGGCGGACGCCGTGTCCCGCGTGCGCGGCGCGGCGCTGGCCGTCGACTACGGGCACCTGCACGCCGACCGCGCCGCCGGCCGCTACCGGGACGGCACGTTCGCCGGCTACCGCGACGGCCGCCGGGTCGAGCCGGTGTTCGACGGCACGTGCGACCTGACCGCGCACGTCGCCCTGGACGCCTGCGCCGAAGCGGCCGGCGGCGACCGGGTGCTGGTGTCCCAACGCGACGCGCTCGCGGCGCTGGGGCTGCCCACCCGGCCGGAGGGCACCGGCCTGGCCTGGCTGGAGTCGGCCGCGCGCACGTCCCGTGTCGCCGAGTTGCGGGCGGCGGACGGCCTTGGCTCGTTCGGGTGGCTTCTGCACGGCATGGGCGTCCCCACGTCCGACCTCCTCCCCCCGCTGCCTCCCTGGCGGCCCTAGAGCGACCAGGGCGGGGTGATGACCACGTCTCCGATCCGCCCGGTGATCCCGACCGACGTCGCCACCAGCACCTTCGCCGGCCCGCCGGAGAGCTCGAAGTCGGTGAACGGCGGCACGACGACGGTGTCGCCGGGACCCGCCTCGACCCCGTGCACCGTCACGCGCCCCTCCAGGACGTGGAACACCTCCTCCTTGTCGACCTGGTGCCGCTCCCCGACCGCACCGGCCGGCACGTCCACCGTCCACAGCGCGATCTGCGTGGACCCCTTCGACGGCACGGCCAGCGGCCGGAACACGAACCCGTTGCGCTCGAACAAATCCCGTCTCCCAACTAGTCAACCAAGTTGTCTAGTTGCAGACTAGGCGACCGTGGAACCCGTGTCGATGCTGTTGGCCAGAACCTTCCGCGCGCTCACCGACCGGTTCCACGAACGCCTGGCCGAACACCACCTGGAACCCCTGCGCCCGGCCCACGGCTTCGTCTTCCGCTACCTGGCGGACAACACCGACCCGACCGCCGTCGACCTGGCCGTGCACCTGGGCGTGACGAAGCAGGCGGCGGCGAAGACCGTGGCGGAGCTGGTCGAGTGGTCCTACGTGCGCCGCGCGCCCCACCCCACCGACCGCCGCGCCCACACCCTCACCCTGACCACCAAGGGCCGCGACTACCTGCGCCTGGCCGACCGCCTGTGGGCGGAGCTGGATCAGGAATTCGCGGGCACGGTCGGCGAAACCGAGTTCACGACCCTCCGCGCCGCCCTGACCACCTACCTGGCCCACACCGACCACACCGGCCTACGCCCCGTGTGGTGAAGGCCCTCGACTCGCCACCCGCCCACCGGGCTTGAGGATTCACGCCGGACGAAGGCAGCCACGTCAGAAGACCGCCGGCTTGCCACCACCCCGCCGACCAGGCTTGGCCGCATGAGGATTCACGCAATGCCCGAGGACGTGCTGGACCGGGCACGGAAGTTGGCGGGCACGGACGAGTTCCACGAGCTGCGCGAGGAAGCCGTCGGCGCACCGTTGCGGTGCTGTCTGCGCAAGGCGGGGCCGGGTGAGCCGGTGGTGCTGTTCCGCTACACGCCGAGCGCCGGCCGTGGCCCGTACGAGGAGCTCGGCCCGGTGTTCGTGCACATGCTGCCGTGCGACGGTCTGGACGACCCGAACGCGTTCCCCGAGGCGTTCCGGCACAACGAACGGACGCTGCGCGCCTACGACGCCGACGGCCGGATCCACGGCGGCCTGGTCGCCCAGCCGGCCGAGTTGAACGAGAGGATCGAGGAATTGTTGAACAATCCCAAGGTAGTCGAGGTGCAGGTGCGCAGCGCGTCGCACGGGTGCTTCCTGTTCGCGATCACCGCCGGCTGACATGCGAGCATGACCCGGTGGAGATCACCGTTGGCGTCGGGGCCGGGGCGCGCCACCTGGGCGTGGACCGGGTGGTCGACCTCGGCCCGCTGCACCCGTCCGCACACGGCGCGTACCGCCTGCGGCTCACCGTCCGCGACGACGAGGTGATCACCGCCGCCGAACCGCTGGTCGGCCACCTGCACCGGGGCGCGGAGAAGCTGTTCGAGGTGCGCGACTACCGCCAGGTGCTGACCCTGGCGAACCGGCACGACTGGCTCGCCGCGTTCTGCAACGAACTGGCCGTCGCACTCGCCGTCGAACGCATGACCGGCATGGACGTGCCGCCCCGCGCCCAGACCCTGCGCGCGCTGCTGTGCGAGCTGAACCGGATCATGGCGCACCTGGTGTTCCTCGCCCCGCTCACCGGCCCGACCGCCGCGCGCGGCCGGGAAGCCGTGCAGGCCGTGCTGGAGGAGGCGTCCGGCGGTCGGATCCACTTCATGTTCAACCGGATCGGCGGCCTGCGCGAGGACGTCCCGGCCGGCTGGACCGACCGGGTCCGCGCCGTACTGTCCACAGTGGACTCCGGGGTGGTCCCGGACGGGCTGGCCGGGATCGGCGTGCTGGCAAGGGATTCCGCGCTGGCCTACGGCGTCACCGGCCCGATCGGACGGGCGTCCGGAGTGGACCTCGACCTGCGCCGCGACGACCCGCTGCCCGGCTACCGGACGCTCGACGTGACGCCGGTCGTGCGCACCGAGGGCGACGCGCTGGCCCGCGTGCGGTGCATGGTGGACGAGGTGCGGCAGTCCGTGCGGCTGGCCGGGCAGTGCCTGGACCAGTTGCCCGGCGGGCCGGTGAACCTGCGGCTGCCCAAGGCGATCAAGGCACCCGAGGGCTCGGTCTACACCCGCGTCGAAGCACCGCTCGGGACGTCCGGGGTGCACCTGGCGTCACGCGGCGAGAAGACCCCGTGGCGGCTCAAGCTGCGGACGCCGTCGTTCAACAACGTGCAGGCGCTGTCCGCGCTGCTGCCCGGGACCAGGGTGGCCGACCTGCCCGCCGTGCTCGGGTCGTTCGCCGTGGTGGTCGGCGACATCGACAAGTAGCCGGCCCGTTAGAGCGGACCCGGCTGGAGTCGGCCAGGTTGCAGGCGGCCAGGTTGCAGTCGGCTCAGTCCTCGCCCCGACGCCGACGACGGCGCGGCGACTCGGCACCGCCGAACGCGGCGAGCAGTTCGCTCACCGACTTGCCGTCGGCGTGCGCCCCGGCGGGCTCGACCGGCTCCGGTGCCGCGCGCCGTCCGGCCGGCTTGTCCTCGGCCCGCCGTCGACCGCCGCCTTCGTCCGCGGCCCGGTGTCCACCCGACAGCTCGGCCGACGACCGCCGCTCGGGCTCGGCGGACACCGGCAGGTACCCGCTCTGCTCGGCCCGGTGCCCACCCTTGGACTCCACCGCGAGGTAGCCACTCTGCTCAGCCGCCCGCCGACCCTTGGCCGCGCTCGGGGCTTCCGCCGGAACCGGCAGGTAACCACTCTGCTCAACCGGACCGGACACCGCACGCCCCACGCCCGACGCCGCCGGCACCCCACCATCGGCACGCCCTGGAACCGGCAGGTAGCCGCCGGTCCTCTCGGACGCCGTGGCACGGCGTCCGGGCTGCTCGGCGGCACGCGCGTCCCGGCTGATCATCTCGGTGCGTTCGGCGACCCGACTGCGCCGCTGGATCGTGTGCTCGGTCCGGGACGGCTCAGCACGTGGCGGCTCGGCACGCGTCGGCTCCGGCTTGCGGACCGGCTCGGGTTTGCGGACCGGCTCAGGTTTGCGGGACACGACCGGGCGGGCCGGCTCGGCCTGCGCTCGGGCCGCGTCACCGGTCGGCGGACCACCCGGCGTGCCGACCGGACGGGACGGGACGGCGGGGCGCGGCGAGTCGGCGAAGAAGTCGGTGGGTTCGGGCTTGCGGGCGGGCTCGGCGCGGCGGACCGGCTCCGAGACCCTGGTCGCGGGGCTCAGGCGGCCGGCCAGGTCGGCACGGCTGACGCGTTCGGTCGAGTCCGGCACCCGAACCGGCTCCGCCGCACGAACCGGCTCTGCCGCACGAGCAGGCTCCGCCACACGAACTTCCGCCGCACGAACGGAATCCGGCACCCGCACCGGCTCCGGCGCGCGGACCACAGCGGGCCGCTGCTGCGCGGCGGCGGCGGCACGGGCCGGTTCACGGCGGACCGGCTGAACCGTCTCCCGGCGAGCCTGATCCGGACGGGCCTGGTCCGGCCGGACCGGTTCGGGACGCCGAACCTGATCCTTGCGGGACACCTCGTGCGGAACGCGCTCGATCAGCTCCGTCCGGTCCGCCGAAGGCTTCTCCACGGCCTTCTTCACCGCCGTCTTCGCCGACCCCGTGGTGATGATCCGCTGATCACTCAGCGCCATCAGCCGCGACTGGTCGGACAACGCGCGCATCCGGGTCGACTCGGCGCGCAGCGCCACCCGTTCCACCAGGACCTCGCCGCCCAGCAGGGCTTCCAGGTTCTCCCGCAGGGCGCGCAGCTCGCCGCGCAGCGCCTCCAGGTCGTCCTTCGCCTCTTCCTGTACCCGCTTGCGGGTCTCCGCCTCGATCTCCAGCTCGTACTCGCGACGTGCGGCGACCTCGCGTTCCAGCTCCAGCTCGTACACCGACTGGAGGTCCGCCACCTCGTCCGCCCGGTCGGCGACCTGCCTGCGGTACCGGGCCGCGAGGAACGCGCCGACCAGCGCGGCCCACAGCGCGGCGACGACGGCCAGTCTCAGCCAGCGGGCGCTGTCGCTCAGCACCAGCACCGCCGCGGCACCCAGCGCGAGCGCCAATGCTGCTACCAGCAGTAGTCGCCCGGGGCCACGACCGTGATCTTGCTGCTCGCCGTCCTGCGACGCGCCTCGGCCGGTCATGGCGTCTACCGTACCGGTCAGTTACCCGATTGAGACCTCCGCACCCGTATTCACCCTTCCCGGTGGGAATCTTTTGGCGTCTTGCAGCAGTACTCCAGCCACAGCGCCGCGCCGATCAGCGCGACCGCGCACACGACGCCGACGACCCCGCTGCCCAGGTCGTGGTCGGCGGCCTCGAACTGGCCGCGCACCGGCAGCACGTAGATGAGCACCCCGGCCCACGCACCCGCCATGATCGCGCCGAGCAGCGACGACGCCTTGGCCAGCGCCACGGCCCGCGCGGCGGTCAGCGGCTGCACCGGTCGGCTGCCGGGTTTGCGCTGGATGCGGGCCCGCAGCGAGAACCCGAGCGCCAGGTCCGCCGCGGCGATCACCAGCAGGGTGAACCCGGCGAACGTGGGCAGCGGCGGCAGCCGGTCGTAGGCGAGCCGGAGGAGCAGGTGCGCGAGCAGGCCCGCGATGAGTCCGACGGCGAGCAGGTCACGGGGCTTGGTGAACCTCACGCTCCCCATGGTGTCATTCGACCAGCGCGGTCTCCCGGGTGCCGAACAGCTGGATCGCTGCCAGCCAGCGGGTCGGGTCGGCATCCCAGTCCAGCGACCGGATCTGCCCTTCGCTGCGCCGCCCGCCGACGACCCGCAGCAGCTCGAACGACGTCGTGCGCAGCGTCGCCGACGGGTCGCCCTCGCCGATGATCCGGTCGCCGTGCTCCAGCGTGATCCGCAACGCGGGCAGGTGCCGTGCCCGCAGCCGCTGGTCGACCTCCTGCAACGGCCGGGTCAGCGCGGCCCGCACCGCCACGTTGTCCCGCTCGCCGGGCGCGCCCAGCGCGGTCCGGATGTCGTGCTCGTGCTCCACGACCTCGGCGATCAGCACCGTGCCCATCGGCGAGTCGAACAGCCCTTCGGCGACCTGGAAGTTGCGCTCCCACTCGACCAGCAGCTCACCCAGCGTCCGGTCCCGCCGGTCGCGGACCTGCCGTTCGCCCCACTCCCCGGTGTCGACGCCGGAGAACTCCCGGTTGGCGAAATCGCCCAGCCCACCCGCCAGGTGGGCGACCACATCGCGCACTGTCCACCCTGGACAGGCATCGACTTCGACCGCCGCGTCCCCGTTGGTGACGAGATTGATGATCCGCCGCCGCGCGGCGTCGTACGTGACCGCGTTGCTCATCGCCGACCTCCTGGGCCGACGCTAGCCCCGCTTTCGGCTCAGCGCAGCTCTAGATCGGACCGGACTTCCACACCTTCACGCCCGAGGACCGCGACCAGGTCAGCGATCCGGCCATGACCGGGGACCACCGCGTCCGGCTCCACGTCCAGCCACGGCACCAACACCGACGCCCGCTCGTGCGCCCCCGGATGCGGCAGCAGCAGCTCCGGATCAGCGGACCGGACGCCGTCCACCGTCACCACGTCCACGTCCAGCGTGCGCGGCCCCCACCGCAGCTCGCGGACCCGGCCGGCGGCGTTCTCCAGCGCCTGGCCCCGCCGCAGCCAGCCCCACTCGTCCACCTCGCCGGCGACGATCAGCACCGCGTTGAGGAAGTCCGGCTGGTCGGTCACGCCCCACGCCTTGGTCTCGTACACCGGGGACACCGCGACCAGCACGTCCGCGAACCCGTCGACGGCCGACCGCAGGTGCCCGAGCCGGTCGCCCAGGTTCGAGCCGATCGACAGCACGGCCCTAGTCACGGGTGCGGCTCACGGTCACGGCCACGTCGCCGAAGGTCAGCGGGATCGGCGCGGACGGCTTGTGCACGGTCACCTCGACCGCCCGGACCCGCAGGTCGGTCAGCACCTCGTCGGCGACCTTGCCCGCCACCGTCTCGATCAGGTCGTACGGCCCGCCGGCCACGATCGCCGCCGCCCGCTCGGCCAGTTCGCCGTAGTGCAGCGTCTCCCGCAGGTCGTCGGTGGCCGCCGCCCGGGACAGGTCCAGCCAGGCGGTGATGTCGACCAGGAAGTCCTGGCCGTCCCGCTTCTCGTGCTCGAACACCCCGTGGAAGCCGCGCACCCGCAGGCCGCGCAACGTGATCCGGTCAGCCATGTCCCGCCCTCCACGCCCGCGCCACCGCGACGGCGTCCAGCGACTTCGCCACGTCGTGCACCCGCACGCCCCACGCCCCGACGAACGCCGCCAGGGCCGACACGGCCGCCGTCGCGTCCTCCCGGCCGTCCGGTGAACGATCACCCAGCAGCGCACCCAGAAAGCGCTTGCGGGACGCGCCGACCAGCACCGGGAACCCCAGCGCCATCAGCTCGTCCAGCCGCTGCAACAGCTGCCAGTTGTGGCCGGCGTCCTTGGCGAACCCCAGACCGGGGTCCAGCACGATGTTGTCGGCGGACACACCCGCGGCCAGCGCCACGTCGACCCGCGCGCTCAGCTCGTCGCGCACGTCGTGCACCACGTCGCCGTACACGGCGAGCTTGTGCATCTCGCGGCTGTGCCCACGCCAGTGCATCAGCACGTAAGGCACCCCGGCGGACGCCACCACGGACGCCATCTCCGGGTCGGCCAGCCCGCCGGACACGTCGTTCACGATGGACGCGCCCGCCTCCAGCGCCGCCACCGCCACCTCGGCCCGCATGGTGTCCACCGACACCGGCACGCCGGCCGCGACGAGCTCCCGGATCACCGGGGCGACCCGCGCCGCCTCGACGGTCGGGTCGACCCGCGTCGCACCGGGCCGGGTCGACTCGCCGCCGACGTCGATCATGTCCGCGCCCCGGCGGAACAGCGCCACCCCGTGCTCGACCGCGTCGGCCAGGTCGAGGTACCGGCCGCCGTCGCTGAACGAGTCCGGGGTGACGTTGAGGACGCCCATCACGACGCAGTGACCCGGCCGAGGCAAGCTCACCGGGTGCGTCCCCGGATCAACTCGATCGCCTCTGCCCGGGTCGACGCGGACGAGCGCAGCAGCCCGCGCACGGCGGACGTGGTGGTCCGCGAGCCGGGCTTGCGGACACCCCGCATCCCCATGCACAGGTGCTCGGCTTCCACGACGACGATCACACCACGGGGTTCCAGCCGGCGCACCAGGGCGTCCGCGATCTGCGACGTCAGGCGCTCCTGCACCTGGGGCCGCTTCGCGTACAGGTCGACCAGCCGGGCCAGCTTGGACAGGCCGGTGACCCGGCCCTGCTCGTTCGGGATGTACCCGACGTGCGCCACCCCGTGGAAGGGCAGCAGGTGGTGCTCGCAGAACGAGAACATCGGGATGTCGGTGACCAGGACGAGCTCCTCGTGGCTCTCGTCGAAGGTCTTCGCCAGCACCGAGTCCGGGTCCGTGTAGAGCCCGGCGAACAGCTCCCGGTAGGCCCGCGCGACCCGCGCCGGCGTGTCCCGCAGCCCTTCCCGTTCCGGGTCTTCACCGCACGCGAGCAGCAGCTCGCGCACCGCCGCCTCGGCCCGTTTCTGGTCGAAGGCACGCCTCGTGGAACCGGCCTCCCCGTTGACGGAGAGGCCGGTCGTCTGCTGGTCGAACTCGGTCACTGGCGGTTGTCCGGATCCGTCTCGATGTTCCGCCGCACCACGTCGGGCTCGGTGTGCTCCGGCTGCCACGTCGGCGGCTGCCCGCCGCCGGGCACGGTCGCCGGGGTCCACCCGGGCGGCGCGCCGTAGTTCGGCGGGCCGGACGTCGGGTGCTGGGGCTGCGGCTGGTACGGCGCGCCGTTGCTGCCACCGGGCACGGCGGGAGCGGGTGCGGGCACCGGGTCCTGCACGGGCGACGGCTCCTGGTCGAGCGTGTCCTCGATGGCCGGGGGCCACGGCTCGCCGCGTTCCTTCGCCAGTTCCGCCGGGGTCTTGACCGGCGGGATGGTCGACGGCGTCCGGTTGCCGAAGTCGTTGAACTTCGTGATCCGGGGCCGCTTCTCGACCGTGGCGAAGATCCGCTCCAGGTCCTTCTGGTGCAGCGTCTCCTTGTCGATCAGCTCCAGCGTGAGCGAGTCGAGCACGTCGCGGTAGGTGTTGAGCACCTCGTACGCCTCGGTGTGCGCGGCCTCGATGAGTTCGCGCACCTCCTCGTCGATCTCGTGCGCGACCTCAAGCGAGTAGTCGGCCTGCCGGCCGGCCGTGCGCCCGAGGAACGGCTCGCCCTGCTCCTGGCCGTACTTGACGGCGCCGAGGCGGGCGGACATGCCGTACTCGGTGACCATCGCGCGGGCGATCTTGGTCGCCTGCTCGATGTCGTTGGACGCGCCCGTGGTCGGCTCGTGGAACACCAGCTCCTCGGCGGACCGGCCGCCCAGCGCGAACACCAGCCGGGCGATCATCTCGGACCTGGTCATCAGGTCCTTGTCCTCCTCCGGGACGGACAGCGTGTGACCGCCGGTCCGGCCGCGGGCCAGGATGGTGACCTTGTACACCGGGTCGATGTCCGGCATCGCCCACGCGGCCAGGGCGTGCCCGGCCTCGTGGTAGGCGGTGATCTTCTTCTCCTTCTCGGAGATGATCCGGCTCTTGCGGGCCGGACCGCCGATCACCCGGTCCACCGACTCCTCCAGCGCGGCACTGTCGATCACGGTGCCGTTCTGGCGGGCGGTGAGCAGCGCGGCCTCGTTGATGACGTTCGCGAGGTCCGCGCCGGAGAAGCCGACGGTGCGCTTGGCCAGGCCGTCCAGGTCCGCCTCCGCCGCCAACGGCTTGCCCTTGGCGTGGACGCGGAGGATCTGCTTGCGACCCTTGAGGTCGGGCGCGGACACCGGGATCTGCCGGTCGAACCGGCCGGGGCGCAGCAGCGCCGGGTCCAGGATGTCCGGGCGGTTGGTCGCCGCGATCAGGATGATCCCGCCGCGCGAGTCGAAGCCGTCCATCTCCACCAGGAGCTGGTTGAGGGTCTGCTCGCGCTCGTCGTGACCGCCGCCGAGGCCCGCGCCGCGATGGCGGCCGACCGCGTCGATCTCGTCCACGAAGATGATGCACGGCGCGTTCTGCTTGGCCTGTTCGAACAGGTCACGCACACGCGAGGCGCCGACACCGACGAACATCTCCACGAAGTCCGAGCCGGAGATCGAGTAGAACGGCACCCCGGCCTCGCCGGCGACGGCCCTGGCGAGCAGGGTCTTGCCGGTGCCGGGCGGGCCGTAGAGCAGGACGCCCTTCGGGATCTTCGCGCCCAACGCCTGGTAGCGGCCGGGGTTCTGGAGGAAGTCCTTGATCTCCTCCAGCTCCTCGACGGCCTCCTCCGCGCCCGCGACATCCGCGAACGTGGTCTTCGGCATGTCCTTGGACAACTGCTTGGCCTTGGACTTGCCGAAGTTCAGGACGCGGTTCCCGCCGCCCTGGGCGTTGTTCATCATCCACATCAGCAGCAGCAACAGCAGGCCGAGCGGGACCAGGTACAGCAGCATCTGCATCAGGAACGAGTCCTGGCTGACCTTGGTCTCAAGGGTCGGCTTGTTGCGTGCCTCGTCGAGGATGGTGAAGACCTCGTCGGTGGAGCTCGCCGGGAACTGCGTGATCAACCGGTTGTGACCTTCGAAGGTCACCCCGTCGTTGAGGGTCAGTTTGAGGCGCTGCTCCTTGTCCTCGATCGTGGCTTCCTTGACGTTGCCGTCCCGCACTTGTTGCAGTGCCTGGGACGTTTTGACCGGGGTGTACCCCCGCGCGTCGTCGAAGAGCACGGTGAAGGCGTAGTAGAGCAGCAACACCGCCACGATCCACAGCAGCGGGTTGCGAAGCAGGCGCTTGCGGTCCATTCACTTACGGCCGGCGGGCGGCCTCGACCCTCCCTGACTTGGTGACGGGCGCGGACGGGCACGACCCGTCCGACCAGCCTACCGCCCGGCGCGCGGGCGGAGTGCTCCGCGTTCGTGGCTGTCACGTCTCGACGGACCAACGGGCGGGACCCGTCAAGTGTTCCCCGTGGTGACCGCGAACACGGTTCGCAGGTCAGAACGGTTCACCAGGCAGGAAAAAGATCATGAACCGGGTGACGGACACCGCCGTATCCACCAGCAGGGGGTGGACGTTACCAGCAGGTAGCCTCAAGGTGAGGTTCGTTCGAGTGATGCGAAACACGGCGGTTGGTCACCCGAACGGGTCGTGTCAACTGCTCAGTGTTCAACGCCCACCCGCGAGAGTGAACACCGACCGAAGGTACTGACGGCAATGACAGCTCGGACCGAGCGTCCTCCCGGCCGCGCGCGCCGGATCGCCCTCCCGATCGGGGCGCTGATCGGCGTCCTCGCGGCCGGCGGGATCACCGTCGTCGCCCTCAAGGCCGGTGACGGCCCGGACTGCCGGGGCACCCTGCCGCTCAAGGTCGCGGTCACCCCCGCCGCCGAACCCGTGGTGCGCGGCGCGGCCGACGACTACCTGGCACGACAGCCCGTCGTGAACGGCCGGTGCGTCCAGGTGCAGGTCGAGGCGCGCGGCGCGGCCGACGTCTCCCACGAACTGCCCACCGCGCAGATCAACCCGCCCGAACTGTGGATCCCGGACTCGTCCATGTGGGCGACCGAGGCCCAGCGGCAGGCGGGCGACCAGACCGCCGGCGCGCCCCGGCTGGACGTCAAGGGCTCGCTGGCGTCGTCGCCGCTGGTGATCGCGGGCTCGGAGCGGGCGATGGCCGCGCTCGGCTGGCCCATCACGCCGGTGACCTGGACGAAGGTGGTCGACCCGCGGGTGTCGGTGGTGCTGAGCGACCCGACCAAGTCGACCGAGGGGCTGGCCACGCTCGCGGTGCTCCGGACGCAGTTGGGCAACCCGGACGGCACGCCCAAGCCGGAGCTGATCGGCGCGCTGATGCGGGTCGGCCGCAACGCGCTGCCGTCCGTGCGGGAGGCGTTCGGCAAGGTCGTGCAGGGTGCCGAGAACGCGCCGGTGTTCACCGCGCCCGAGCAGTCCGTCCTGGACGCGAACCGGGTCGCCGGGTCGCGCCGGGCCGTCGCGTCCTACCCGAAGGAGGGAACGGTCGGCTTCGACTACCCGGTGGTGCGGGTGAGCCGGGCGGGCGAGGCGGCGGGCACCGCGCAGGCCGCCGACGAGTTCGAGCAGGTGCTGCGGTCCGGGCGGACGGCCCAGCGGTTCGCCGAGGCCGGGTTCCGGTCCACCGACGGCAAGGCGCCGCAGGGGTGGACGAACGAGAAGGACGGCGTGCGCGGCGACGACGTGGTGCTGCTGAAGACGCCGTCGCCGGAGCAGGTGTCGGAGCTGCTGCGCACGTGGGGCGCGGTGAGCCTGGACACCCGGATCCTGGCCGTGCTGGACGTGTCCGGCTCGATGGCGGAGAAGATGCAGGGCAGCGAGCTGACCAGGGTGGAGGCGGCCAAGGAGGCGGCGCTGACCGCGCTGGCCATGCTGCCGGACACCTCGGAGATCGGGCTGTGGGCGTTCTCCACGAACAAGAAGCCGAACGGCTACGTCGAGCTGGTGCCGACCGGGCCGTTGGGCGAACCGCTCGCGGGCGCGCCGCGTCGGGAGCGGTTGCGGCAGGGCGCGGGCGCGATACCCGGCCTGGTCGGCGGCGGGACGTCGCTGAACGACACGCTGCTGGCCGCGTTCCGGCACGCGCAGCAGACGTTCAACCCGGCGAAGATCAACTCGGTGACGCTGATGACCGACGGCAGCAACGACGACATCTCCACCATCAAGCTGCCCGAGCTGCTGGAGACGCTGCGGAGGGAGGCCGACCCGGCGCGGCCGGTGCCGCTGTTCCTGGTCGGGCTGGGTCCGGGAGCCGACATGGCGGCGTTGACGCAGATCGCCGACGCGACCGGCGGCAAGTCGTACCAGGCGATGCAGCCGGAGGACATCAAGGTCGTGCTGCTGGACGCCATCTCCCAACGGCGGTGCCGACCGAACTGCTGATTCGAGGGGGCGTTTCCAGCGTGGGAACGCCCCCTGGAAATCAGCTGGAGTAGACCTTCGGGTCCAGCGAGCCGATGTACGGCAGGTCCCGGTAGCGCTCGGCGTAGTCCAGGCCGTAGCCCACGACGAACTCGTTGGGGATCTCGAAACCGACGTACTTCACCGGCACGTCGACCTTCACCGCGTCCGGCTTGCGCAGCAGCGAGCACACCTCCAGCGAGCGCGGCTTGCGCGACGCCAGGTTCTTGAGCAGCCAGGACAGCGTCAGACCGGAGTCGATGATGTCCTCGACGATGATCACGTCCCGGTCCACGATGTCGCGGTCCAGGTCCTTCATGATGCGCACCACGCCGGACGACGAGGTGGACGAGCCGTAGGAGCTGACCGCCATGAACTCCAGCTGCACGGGCACCGGCAGCGCCCTGGCCAGGTCGGTCATGAACATCACCGCACCCTTGAGCACGGTGATCAAGACGAGGTCGGACCCGCCGTCGGCCGGGTAGTCGGCCGCGACCTTGTTGGCCAGCTCGGTGACCTTGTCGCTGATTTCCTGCTCGGTGATGAGCACGGAGGCGATGTCGCCGTCGTACACGGACGGTCCCCTTTTTGTCATGACTGAACTGGTTTAACAGGCCGTTCAACGAAACGTTCCACTTGCAGCCTGCCATGCGCCCGGCGTGCCACAAAGCCGCCCGCCAGCCAGACTCCACCCTGCCCGTGCCAGTCCTCGACCAGGGCATCAACCCGGCGCAGGTGCGAGTCGGACAACTCGGGCACGCCTTCCGCCAGCAGCCTGAGACGGAGAACACGTCGGCGGAGCGCGGCCGGCAGCCCGACCAGGTCCGACACGGCGTACGGGTCGCCGGTGAACGCCTCGGCCAGCGCGTCCAGCGCGTCGCAGTCCTCGCGCAACTGGGCGGCGGTGCGGGCCAGCGCGTCCGCCACTCCCTGTTGGAGAACGTCCTCCAGCAACGGCAGCACCTCGTGGCGCAGCCGGACCCTGGTGTAGGCGGGGTCCGCATTGTGCGGGTCCTCCCACGGTGTGAGGCCCAGCGCGGCGCACGCGGCGTTGGTCGTGGCCCGGGACACGCCGAGCAGCGGACGTCCCCACGGCGGGTCGTGCGGGCGCATCCCGGCGATGCTGCGCGGGCCGGAGCCGCGGCCCAGGCCGAGCAGGACGGTCTCCGCCTGGTCGTCGCGGGTGTGGCCGAGCAGGACGAGGCCCCGTTCGGGGATGAGCGCCGCGTACCGGGCCCGCCGGGCGGCGGCTTCCGGGCCACCCGGGCCGTTCACGAAAACCCTTCGGACTTCCGCGTCCAAGCCCAGCTCCGCGCAGGTGCGGGCGGCTCGTTCGGCGACCTCGGCGGAACCCTCCTGGAGGCCGTGGTCGACCACGACGGCCCGTGCGCCGGGCACGAGTCCGGCCGTGGCGGCGGCCAGCGCGAGCGAGTCCGCGCCGCCGGACACGGCGACCGTGACCGCCTCCGGCCGGTGCTCGGCGAGGAACCGCTTGACGGCGGTGCGGACCTCGGCCGGCGGACCGTTCACGGCGAGACGCGGCGCAGCCAGGCGGCCGGGTCGGCGATCTCGGCCCGGGTGGGCAGGGTGTCCGGACCGGTCCAGACGGCGTTGAAGCCGGACATGCCGGCCTGGCCGACCACGTGCCGGGTGAACGCCGCGCCCTCCGCGTACTGGCGGACCTTGGCCTCCACGCCGAGCACGGTGCGCAGCACCCGGTCGAGCATCCCGCCGCCCTTGCGGCGCGCGGTGAAGCGTTCCCGGATGACCGACACGGCCGGCACCACGTCCGGGCCCACGGCGTCCATCACGTGGTCCGCGTGGCCCTCCAGGAGCGTGGACAGCGCGATCAGCCGGTCCAGCACCTCGCGCTGGGCGGGGCTTTGCAGCAGGTCAACGAAGCCGCCCGCCTCGCGGAGCCGTTTCGGCAGGTCGCGCAGCCTCGGCGCGACGCCCTCGTCCATGGTGCCGAGCAGCGTGCCGACCAGCCCGGAGAAGTGCCCGCCCAGCCACGGCACGGCGGTGAACTGGAGCCGGTGCGTGCCCTCGTGCAGGCAGACCCACATGCCGAAGTCGGTGGCCGGGACGTCCAGGGCGCGCTGCGCGCCGACGATGTTCGGCGCGACCAGCAGCAGCCGGCCGCCGTCGGAGAACGGGTCGTACTGGCCGAGCACGCGACCGCTGAGGAACGCGACGACCACGCCGGCCTGAACGCCGGCCGTGCCCGCGAGGACCCCGCTGAACGCGCCGGACTGCTTGGGCAGCGCGCCGGCGGTGAGCGCCGCGAGCCCCTGCACGGCCGCCCGCACCCACCCGGGCCGGTCCACGACCTCGCCCGCCTTCAGCGGCAGCCCGTGCCCGAGCCCGGTCAGGTCCCGGACGTGCACCTCCGCGTCGATCGCCTGCTCGCGCAGCCGGCCGACGGCGCTGTCCGCCTCGGCTCTGGGCACCACCGGCCCCGGCCGGACGAGGCGGGCCGCCGTGGCGACGGCCAACTCCCAGTCGACGGGGTCGCTGCCCGCGGCGTCCGCGCGGTGATCCTGCGTAGAGGCGCTCACGGCGCTGACGCTACCTGCGCCCCGGCACCCCGCGACACTCCCGCGTTCAGGAGCAGCCGCAGCCCCGCAGCGCTGCGGCCAACTAGTCCAGCTCGCCCCGGACCAGGGTCGCGTCCGACTGGGACAGCGACATGAACGCGAACACCAGCAGCCGCCCGTCCACGTCCACCACGACGCCCGCCAGCGAGTTCACCCCGGTGAGCGTGCCGGTCTTGGCGCGCACCCAGCCCTTGCCCGCCGCGCCGGCCTGCTGGTAGCGGCCGGCCAGCGTGCCGCTGCCGCCCGCGACCGGCAGCGCGGTCATCAGCGTGCGCAGCTTCGCGGTGCGGGGATCGGCGTCCGGCTTGGCGGCGGCGGCCAGGATGTCGGCGAGCAGCCGGGCCGGGACCTTGTCGTTCGGGGACAGCCCGGACGCGTCCACGACCTCCGCGCCGGTCAGGTCGAACCCGTTCTCGGTGAGCACCGCGCGCACCGCCTGTACCGCGCCCGCGAACGTCGGCTCCATGCCCTTCGCCAGCGCCACCTCGCGGGCCATGGTCTCGGCGAGCACGTTGTCGGAGATCTGCATCAGGTTCTCGACCAGCTGGTCGACCGGGACCGACCGCACCTCGCCGAGCACCTTCGCGCCGGCCGGTGCCGTGCCCTGGGCGACGGCGGTGACGCCGAGCCGGGCCGCCAGCGCGGACGCCGTGGTCGCGCCGGGGGTGGGCGTGCGCGGGGTGTCCAGGGTGGTGGGGATGCCGCGTCCGCCGTCGAGCATCAGCGGGCCGATCGGGGAGACGTAGCCGGCGGGCACGTCGGCCGGGTCCCAGCCGGGTGCCATGCCGTCGCCCTGGTAGCGGCCGACGTCGAAGAGGACCTGGGTGACCGGGCCCTTGGCGGCGACCTGGGCTGCCAGGTCGTCCAGGGTGGGCGCGCCGGGGTAGACGGTGGGGGTGCCGGCGGGCAGCGAGGACAGCGTCGGGTCGCCGCCGCCGACCAGCACGACGGTGCCCGGCTGCGCGCCTTGGACGACCTTCGTGGAGAGCCGGTCGGTGTGGTCGAGGCTGAGCAGCGCGGCGGCTGCGACCAGGGTTTTCACCGTGGAGGCGGGAGTGAGCGGGGTGGTTTCGCCCTGCTTCCACAGGGCGGTGCCGGTGGCCGGGTCGACGACCATGCCGGTCAGCGTGCCGAGGACGCCGTTGGCGGCCGGTCCGCGCAGGGCCGCGCCGACGGCGGCGGCGGTGGGTGCGGGGGCGGTCGTGCCGACGCCCTTGAGGGCCAGGTTGACCGGTGCCGGCGGTTGCGGGGCGGCCGTGGTCGGGGTGGGCGCGGTGTCCAGCCAGCCGAGCTGCCACGTGACGACCCCGCCGCCGACCAGCACCAGGACCAGCGACAACACGCCGACCAGCAGCAACGGCCGCTTCCGGGACGGCTCCGCCACCACGTCGTCGGACGGCGCCACCCGCTTCGGCTCGCTGCGGGACTCGGCCTCGCCCGGCTCGGCCGCGGCCCGTTCGGCACCGACCCGCCCGGACTCCGCGCCGACCGGCCCGGACCCGCCCGTGCCGCCGCTCGCCGAGCCGCCCGCGAATCCGCCACCCGACGCCGGACCGCCCGAGGTGGAACCGCCCGTCGGGCGACCCCCCGACCCGGGGCCGGCCGGTTCGAGACCGCTCGCTCCGGCGGAGCTGTGCGGTCCGGGGCTGTGCGGGGTGGGGCCGGAACCACTCGATGCGGTGGTTCCGGTCGGGCCCCGACCGCCGGGCACGGGCAGCGTTTCGGTCGGCGTCGAAGGGTTCTCACGTTCCGTGATCGGTTCAGCGGATCCGCGCGGCCCGGACCCGGCAACCGGCGGCGGACCCGCCGGACGGGGCTTCGCGGGCAGCGGAACGGGGATCCGCATGGTCGGCGGATCGGCCGGTCGAGGGCGTCTGACCTGCACCGTCGGCGGCTCGTGGGCCACCTCGTCGCCGTCTTCGACCGGCCACGATGGCTCGTCGGGCACGCAGTCCTCCGCGATTGATTACGGGCAATGTCACACCCACGACCAGGCACTCGGATGAGGGTTGACGACACCTCTTGGTCCACACTAGTGGCGTAACGAACGTCAAAGACGAGCGAGGACCGCGCAGTGGAGTTCGACGTCACCATCGAGATCCCCAAGGGGGTCCGGAACAAGTACGAGATGGACCACAAGACGGGGCGCATCCGCCTGGACCGGACCCTGTTCACGGCCACTCAGTACCCGGCGGACTACGGCTTCGTCGACGACACACTCGGTGAGGACGGCGACCCGCTGGACGCCCTGGTCCTGGTGCAGGAGCCGACGTTCCCCGGCTGCCTCATCCGCTCCCGCGCGATCGGCATGTTCCGGATGACCGACGAGAAGGGCGGCGACGACAAGCTGCTCTGCGTGCCGGCCGACGACCCGCGCAGCGAGCACCTCCGCGACATCCACCACCTCAGCGAGTTCTACCGGCTGGAGATCCAGCACTTCTTCGAGGTCTACAAGGACCTGGAGCCGGGCAAGAGCGTCGAGGGTGCGACGTGGGTCGGCCGGGCGGACGCGGAGCAGGAGATCATCCGCTCCTACCAGCGCCTGAAGGACGCCATCGCACGCGGCGAGGACCACTGAGCCGTAGTTCCGGGCAGGACACCGGAAAGGCGGGCCACCCCCGAACAGGTGGCCCGCCTTTTTCATCCGGTGGTGTGGCTCAGTGGATCGCGACCGGCGTCTGGCCGGCGTCGTCCGCCTCGTCGTTCACCCGCTCCAGGCCGGACCGGTTGGACAGCGGGACCTCCCGCAGGAACCAGATGATCACGAACCCGATCGCCGTCACCAGGCCACCGACCAGGAACACCAGGTCGATCGAGCCGGAGAAGCCGTCCAGGAACGGCCGCGCCAGCACCGGGTCCAGGGTCTTGAGGAACTCGGTGTTGTCCAGGCTCAGCCCGGCCCCGCCGTCCTTCAGCGACGCCGCGAACTGCTGGTTCTCCGGACGGGCCAGCGCCGCCAGGAACTCCGGGTTGCCCATCGCGGAGCTCAGCGCGTTGCCGATCTTGTCGCCGACCGTGCTGAACAGGATGGACAGGAACACCGCCGTGCCGACCGTGCCGCCGATCTGCCGGAAGAACGTGGCCGAGGAGGTGGCGACACCCATGTCCCGGGGCTCCGCGTCGTTCTGGATGGCCACCAGCAGGGTCTGCATGCACAGGCCCAACCCGGCGCCCATGAAGAACATCAGCACCAGCGGCTCCCAGACCGCCGTGTCGGTGCCGATCGTGCTGAACACGAACAGCGAGGCCGTCATCAGCCCGAACCCGATCACCGGGAACACCTTGTACCGGCCGGTCTTGGCGGTGATGTTGCCGCTGGTGCCGGCCGCCGTCATGATGCCGAGCGTGAGCGGCAGCATCATCAGGCCGGACTCGGTCGCCGAGTAGCCCTTGACGATCTGGAGGTACAGCGGCAGCGAGACCATGCCGCCGAACATCCCGATGCCGAGCACGAAGTTGATCGTGTTGCCCAGCGAGAACGTCTGCCGGCGGAACAGCCGCAGCGGCAGCAGCGCTTCGTCGCCCATCCGCCGCTCGACGAACACGAAGGCGACCAGGCCCAGCACGCCGACCACGTACATGGCGATCGAGGTGCCCGACGCCCAGCCCCACTCGCGGCCCTGTTCGGCCACGATCAGCAGCGGCACCAGGCCGATGGTGAGCAGTGCCGCGCCCGCGAAGTCGATCCGGTGGTCGACCCGCTTGTGCGGGATGTTCAGCACCTTCGCCACGACGACCAGCGCCACCAGCGCGATCGGCACGTTGATCAGGAACACCCAGCGCCAGCCGGCCGCGCCCAGGAAGCTGTCCAGGCCCGCGAACAGGCCGCCGACCACCGGGCCCGCCACGCTGGAGATGCCGAACACGGCCATGAAGTAGCCGGTGTAGCGGCTGCGCTCACGCGGCGACGTGATGTCCGCCAGGATCGCCATGGCCAGCGACATCAGCCCACCCGCGCCGAGGCCCTGCACCGCGCGGAACGCGGCCAGCTCGTACATCGAGTTCGCGATGCCGGACAGCAGCGAGCCCGCGAGGAACAGCGAGATCGCGGTGAGGTACATCGGCTTGCGGCCGTAGATGTCCGACAGCTTGCCGTAGAGCGGGGTCGAGATCGTTGCGGTGATCAGGTAGGCGGTGGTCGCCCACGCCTGGAGCGTCTGTCCGTTGAGCTCGTCCGCGATGGTCTTCATGGCCGTGGCCACGATCATCTGGTCCAGCGCGGCGAGGAACAGCCCCAGCAGCAGACCGGACAGGATGGTCAGGATCTGCCGATGGCTGAGCAGCGCGGCGCCTGGCGGCGGCGCGTCCGCTCGGGTTGTCGTTTCCGACATCACTTCTCCCCTTCTGAGCGCGGCCCCAGTCCGCACTCAGCGATGAAATCCGGTAGCGCCCGCTCGTAGTCGCCCACGAAGCGCTCGAAATAGCCGATGAATGCCCCCAGGTCCTGCTCGGACCAGTCGGTGAACATCCGGGCGATGGCCTGGTTGCGTTGCTGTCGCCGCTCGTCCAGGAGGCGGTTCCCCGCGTCCGTCACGGCCAGCACGCTGGCCCGGCCGTCGTCGGGATCCGCCCGGCGCTCGACCCACCCTTCCTTGACGAGCGTCGCGACCTGACGGCTCACCGTCGAGGGGTCCGAGAAGACCGCCTCGGCCAGGGCGCTCGACCGGGAGGGTCCCAGGTGACTCAGGTTCGCCAGCAGCACGAACGAGGCCTTGTCCATGCCGGCCTTGCTCATGTGCGCGGCGACGCAGGCGTGCATCTTGTTGAGCCGCACCATCGCCATGCCGATCCGATCGGCATCGGCGAGCTGCGCCGCACGTACGTCGTCACTCACCGGCGTCACCATGGGACACTCCGTTGCTTGCATCATCCAACTAGTTGCTGGATACAAGCATGAACTCCCCGAAGAGTCTTGGCAAACGAAATAGCCGGTGACTCGCATCTCATGCCTACCGGCCGGTAACATCGGTCGGCATGAGCGCTGACTACTCGTTCGTCGCCGACGCGATGAAGCAGGCCGTGCCGTGGGTGAAGACCAGCGGGGTGGAGTTTCCCGAGGTCACGGGCGATCGGGTGGTCACGGAGCTGCCCGACGAACCGGCCACCCACAACCACGTCGCGGGCCCCCACGCGGCCATGATCTTCGGCCTCGGGGAGACCGCCTCGGGTGCCGTCACGATGGCCGCGTTCGCCCCGCACATGGCGAAGGCCACACCTCTCGTGGCCCGGTCGGAGATCGCCTACAAGAAGCTGGCGCTGGGACCGCTGCGCGCGGAGGCCGTCCTGGGCCGGCCGGCGGCGGAGGTCGTGGCGGAGTTGGACGCGGGCGTCCGGCCGGAGTTCCCGGTGCACGTGACCGTGACCAACGCCGAGGGCGTCACCACGGCGGAGATGACCGTCGTCTGGACCCTGCGCCCGAATCGGGCCTGACCACGGCCGTCGGTCGTGGCGCGGGTAGGTTCCGGGCGTGCAGGTGGATCGTCTGGAGGTCGCGTCCGACCCGCGTCAGGTCGTGGACGGCGCGGTGCGCGCGGAAGCCGACGGCTGTGCGGGGTACTGGCTGGCCGAGACGAAGCACGATCCGCTCCTCGGGCTGGCCCGGGTCGCGGGTGCGGTGGACCTGGAGTTGGGGACGGCCATCGCCGTCGCGTTCGCGCGCAATCCGATGAGCACCGCCGTGCAGGCGAACGACCTCCAGTTGCTGTCCGGCGGGCGGTTCAACCTGGGCCTCGGGTCGCAGGTCGAGCCGCACGTCACCAAGCGGTTCGGGATGCCCTGGTCCCGGCCGGCCGCGCGGATGCGGGAGTTCGTGCTGGCGCTGCGCGCGATCTGGCACACGTGGGCGACGGGCGACCGGCTCCGCTTCCGGGGCGAGTTCTACACGCACACGCTGATGACGCCGTTCTTCGACCCGGGTCCGAACCCGTTCGGGCCGCCCAGGGTGTGGCTGGCCGGGGTCGGCGAGCTGATGACCGAGGTCGCGGGCGAGGTGGCGGACGGGTTCCTGTGCCACAACTTCACCACCGGCCGGTACCTGCGGGAAGTCACGTTGCCCGCGTTGGAGAAGGGCCGGGCGCGGGCCGGGAAGACGTTGGCGGGCTTGGAGATCAGTGCGCCGTCGCTGGTCGCGTCGGACGAGGTCCAGGTGCTCGACGTGAAGCGGCAGATCGCGTTCTACGGCTCCACCCCGGCCTACCGGAAGGTGCTGGACCTGCACGGTTGGGGCGACCTGCACGACGAGCTGAACCGCCTGTCCCGCCGGCAGCGCTGGGACGACATGGCCGCCCTGGTGGACGACGAGGTCCTGCACGCGTTCGCCGTCGTCGCCGCCCCGTCCGAAGTGGAGCCCGAACTGACCCGCCGCTACGGCGACGTGACGACGAGGGTCCTCAGGACCGGGTGAGCCGGTGGTGGAAGGTCGCGAGCTCCGCCCGCACCCGGGCCACCCCGCGCCGCCTGATCCACCGCCGCCGCCCGATCCGCGCGGCGAGCAGGACGAACGGCAGCGCC
Source organism: uncultured Saccharothrix sp. (assembly GCA_965995405.1). GTDB lineage: Bacteria > Actinomycetota > Actinomycetes > Mycobacteriales > Pseudonocardiaceae > Actinosynnema. The sequence goes on along the minus strand of CBHFOL010000021.1, from coordinate 13,986 downwards.
ATGATCGTCAGCGCGATCGTCGTGACCATCGTCATCACCTCCACGGTGGCAACGACAGCGTGCGGGATGCCTGACGCCAACCAGCCGAAGGCCACCCTGATGGAGCAACCGATCAACGAAAAAGGACCAGGTCAGCCCTGGGCGGCTGGTACTCGGGGAGATTTTCTGTCGCGTGCTGATCAAGCGTTCGGGCCCGTATCGCCGCGTCGTCGCTCATGCCGCGCCGCTCCGGATGCGGGCGGGAATGCCGGTCCGGATGCCGAGGAGGGGTAGCGGGTTCCCGTTGACGCGGTGCACCACCCGGTGCCCGCTGAACGACCTTCTGCCGTGCAGCCATCGGTGATTGTCGAGGAGGTAGCCCTGCCCTGTGGTCAGGTCCAGCTCGTTCACGTGCCGCTCGATCGCCGCGCGCAGCGTCGGCATCCACCGACTCACCACGGGTGAGAACCGGACGAGGTCGTCCTGACGCAGCCTGACAGTGATCCGTCCTCCGTCGCTCTCGGTGAAGATCGCGCCGAGATGCCCGGGCGCACCGCCGAACAGCACGGACCGGGGCGCACAAAACGCCGTCAGTGCGTCAGGCTCGGTCTCGGCGAGTGTGTCGTAGACCGCGAGCCCGTCGATCAGCACGCACTGGCCGCCGCTCGTCGCGGGGCGCGAGCAGCTCAACATCAGCAACGCGGGTGGGTCGGCGACGCCCGAACGATCCGTGTGCGGCGCGAGCGCGCACGAACTGAACCCCGCGAACCCGCCGTTCTGAGCGGAGCCGAGGTCCACCAGTGTGGTCACGCCGTCCGACGCGCTGTCCCGGTGCGGGACGACGGTGGCGACGGAGTGCGCGAGACCGAGCAGCGCCGCTGAGTCGGCGAGCCCCTCCACCAACGCCAGGCCGTGACGAGTCAGCGCATCCACGAGGGCCGACTCGTCATCAACGGTGTTCCAACCAACCTCGAAGGCGTCGTTCATGGCCCCTACCTCCCGAAACACTCGCTTCACGGAGGTCATGGGAACTCACCCGGCTCGGGAACGTCCAGTGACAAGCTGTCAACACAGAGTCGCATGTCGCCACTTGACCTGGTGCTACGTTGCGGGTGAGCAGCCTGTGCGCACCTTTCGGAGGCCGACGCCGATGAGCAAGTTCGTCTACCCCGTCTCGATCAAGGGCGTGGTCGTGCGCGACGACCGGGTGTTGCTGCTGAAGAACGAACGCGAGGAGTGGGAACTGCCCGGTGGGCGGATCGAACCCGGCGAGACGCCCGAGGAGTGCGTGGCGAGGGAGATCACCGAGGAAACGCAGTGGAAGGTGACCACCGGCCCGATCCTCGACACGTGGATGTACTACATCGATGTGGCCGGGAAGAACGTGTTCATCGCGACTTACGGCTGCTACCCGGATGGCGACGCTGAACCTGTGCTTTCCCACGAGCACAAGGAAATCGGCCTGTTCACCGAGTCCGAAGTGCACGACCTGAACATGCCGGACGGGTACCGGCACTCGATCGGGAGTTGGTTCGCGCGTCTGCGCGAGACCGACCGGGAATCGATCCGGTAGGCGCTCATGACGTGCGGACAATGCCAGGCGTGCGGGGCTGAGCTGAGCAGGCTCGCCGTCGAACCCATCTGTCCGACGTGCCACGCAAGCGCCCGCCACGCACCGCCGATCATGCCGGTTCGCCCGCTGGCACCAGCCGTGTGGCTGTGGTCGGCTCCGGAGGCAGCAGCAGCGCTGAGAACCCACGACCTGGCGGTGATCCTCCGGCTCTACCGCCGCGTGAACGGGCTCAATCAGGAACGACTCGCCGCTCTGCTCGGCTATGACAAGACCTACGTGTCCATGATCGAGACCGGTCGGCGCACCATCGGCGACGTGGCCGCCCGACGCCACATCGCCCGTGTGCTCGGTTTGCCGACGCACGTGCTCGGCGTGACGGACAACGACGATGCCGACTTCGCCGCGATGATCCAGTTCGGCGACTCGACCATCCGACTCGCCGAGATCGCCCGCCGGTCCGGACGCGCAGTCGAGGCGGTCAATGAGCTGTGGCCGCTCCTCTCCAGGTTGGAGGCCCGTGTCGCCGAGGGTCACGCCGAGCGGGACACGATGATCCTGCTCGGACAGGGCAGGGCAGCGCTGGGCGTCTCGCTGGGCACCGTCCTGCCCGAGGAACGCTTGGCCGCAGCAGCGCGCTGGACCGGAAAGGCCCTTGTCGTCGCCGAGCGCCTGGGCGATCCCGCGTTCCTCGCGCACACACTCCGGATGCACGGCAACGAGCTGCGCAAGGCCGACCACATCGGCGCGGCGATCGCCCACCTGAGCCGAGCGGTGACCGTGTCACGGGACAGGGAAGGCCAGGGCGCAGCGTTCGCGCTGCTCGCACGTGCGGCAGGGGAACAGGGCAACTCCGACCTCTTCGACCACGCGATCACCGGCTACCGGCACCTGCTCGAATCGGGATCGGGACGCGGGATGCTGTTCAACCGATTCACCTTCCGGGAGATCTCGCTACGCGGCCTGCTCTCGACTCGCCGCGCCGCCGAAGCCGTGCACGTGATGCGGGCCGGCCAGGCCGTCGCGGCATCGGTCGCACCGCAGTGGCACATCATCGAGCGGGTGACCGCCGGCCAGGTGCTGCTCGCCGCCCGGCATCGGGACAGCGCGTCGACGGCGTTTCGAGCAGCGTTGACCGCCGCCGAGGCTCACAGGCTGCCTCACCAGGTCCAACGCACGATCCGGGCGGCAGATGACGCCGGTCTTGGCGGGATCAGCGCCGAGGGCCGCGCCGTCCTCCGACGACTGAACAACCGACTTGCCCCGTCCTCGGCACGGCCGTAGCCCGAGTCGCCCGAGTTTCGTACCCAGCACCAGGAGCGCGGCGCTGCACGTCGTCACCGACCTGCGGAACGAAAAGGACCAGGTCAGCAGCACTGACCTGGTCCTTCGATCTCACCGAGCCGCCTATCGGAATCGAACCGATGACCTGCTCATTACGAGTGAGCCGCTCTGGCCGACTGAGCTAAGGCGGCGAGACGGGACAACTATAGCGGAGGTCGGGGGCGTCACCGGGCAGGGGGTCCGTCGTTATGACCTACGTGACGCCCCTCACGCGTGCGTCGCACCGTGACTCCGCCGTGGGAGGTACCGCACACATGCGCCTGATGGCCCTGCCCGTTGCCGCCGTGCTGGTCGCCCTGTGTGCAGCTCCCGCGCTCGCCCAGCCCCCGACCACCCCCGTGCCGGGCCCGGCCGACCCGAACCAGCCGCCGATCTCCGCCGGACCCGAGCCGACGACGCACGTGGTCGCCGACGCGGCCACCGGGTTGGCCGTCGTGCGGCTGGCACCGGACTCGACGCCGACGAACACGATCCTGCCCGGCTTCGGGGAGGCGCTGCCCAAGCAGTCGGCGGCCGAGATCGGGGTCGGGCTGGCCAGCGCGCAGGCGAACACGGAGGCGTTCCTCGCCTACGAACGGGCCGTCGCGCAGGCGTCTCCGTTGGGCTTCGCGGTCCAGGGCCGGGCCCCGCAGACGCCGGGTACGCTGGTGCAGACCGCGTCACCGGACAACGCCGAACCGGTCACCGGCGGCCTCAACCCGCCGCAGACCCCGCTCGACACCCTGCTCAAGGTCGGCCTCCTCAACGGCAGCGTGCACGCCCGCTGGGACGACAAGCTCGGCCCCTGCGTCCAACCGCTCTCCGACGCCAAGACGTCCGTCGCCAGCCTGTCCGTGCTCAACGCCATCCCCACGCTGCCCGGGTCGACCGACCTCACCGGGATGCTCACCCAGGACACGCCGAAGCTGGACGCCGCCGCCAAGCAGTCGCTGATCGACAGCCTGAAGGGCCTCGCCGGCCCGCTCAGCCAACTCGGCGGCCTGCTCTCCGGCTCACCCGACACCGGCGCTCAGGGCTCCCTGCTCAGCCTCCCGGACACGCTCAGCGCGCGCTCCACCGTCGAACTGGTCGACCTCCCGGGCAGCGCCAACAAGGCCGTCAAGGCCACCTCAACACTCCAGGCGGCCAGTGTGCGGCTGCTCGCGGGCACGCCGATGGAGATCCGGATCGACGTCGTCAGCCAGCCGACGCTGACCGCGCTGTCCACGGGTGAGGAGGCCACGTCGAAGGTCACCTACACCGCCCCGATCCTGAAGGTCAGCCAGGGCGGCAGGGAACTGGGCACGCTGGACGCGGCCAACCCGCGGCTGGACGTGCCGATCGGCATCCCGGTGCTCGGCGACCTGAAGCTGCCGGTCGTCGGCGGACTCGCCGAACGCAAGCTCGACATCGGTGTGCTGCGCCTCCAGGTCGCGCAGCTCAACGAGAAGTCCACGGTCCTCGACGCTCCGCTCCGGCAAGGCGGCCCCGTGATCAAGGGGTTCATGCTCGGGGCGACCGCGCGCCTGCTCGACCTCCAGCTGTTGCCTACCGATGCCCTCGGGCTGCCGAACCTGCCTTCGGCGCTGGCACAGGTGTCCCTGGGTGAGCAGATCGTCCGCGCGGTTGCCCCGAACGGCGGGGTGGTGTGCGCGCCCGTCCCTACGCCGCCTGGTGGCGGCGGGCAGGCCGCCCCGCCCAAGAACACGCCGCAGCTCGCCTACACCAACGCCGCCTACCGGACGGTCCCGATCTTCTGGACGGGCACCGCGCTGCTGCTGATCGGCGTCATCGTGGTGGCCGCGATCCCGGCCCGCCGCCCGAAGCCGCTCGCCGCGGCCGAGGAGTGACCGGTCAGCCGCGCTGGAGGGTGGTGAGCATCGCCTCCACCGCGATGCGCGGCTTCACGTTCAGCTCCAACGCGTCGCGGCACGCCAGCACGGCCTCCAGCCGACGCAGCGTCGACTCCCGGCTCCACGCCTCGGCGGCGCTCCGGGCGTCGTCCGCGCGGTCCGGGTGGCTGAGCCGCGCCACCGCGCCGGACGCCGTCACCAGCACGTCCCGGTAGAACGACGCCAGGTCCACCAGCGCCTGGTCCAGCGAATCCCGCTGCGTCCGCGTCGCCCGCGACTTCTGCCGCTTCTCCAGGTCCTTCAACGCACCCTTCGCACCACGGCCGGCCGCCGCCGTGCCCTTGCCGGTGCCGCCCGCGCCCATCGCGGTCTCCAACGCGTGCCGCTCGGCCTCGTCTCGCGACTCGTTGGCGGTCAACGCGTCCGCCTCGGCCGCCTGCACCAGGCTGTCCGCACAGGTGAAGATGTCCGCCGGCCGCCGCAGCGCCAACGGGATCCGCAGCACGGCCTCACGCCGCGCCCGCACCGACTCGTCGGTCGCCAACCTCCGCGCCCGACCGACATGCCCGCCGCACACCGAAGCCGCCCAGGCCGCCTGGTCCGGCGCGATGCCCTCTTCCGCCAACGCGGACGCGATGGCGTCCAGCCGGGGCGTCCCCAACGACACGATGCGGCACCGCGACCGGATCGTCACCGACACGTCGTCGGGATGGTCGGACGGCGCGCAGAGCAGGAACACGGTCCGCGGCGGCGGCTCCTCCACCGCCTTGAGCAGCGCGTTCGCCGCCCCTTCGGTCAACCGGTCGGCGTCGGCGATGATCACCACCTGCCACCGCCCGGACGTCGGCCGACGCGCCGAAACCTGCACCAGCGACCGCATCTCGGCCACCGAGATCGACAGCCCCTCGGGCGCGACCACCCGCACGTCGGCGTGCGTCCCGGCCAACGCGGTATGGCACCCGGCACACGCCCCGCACCCGGGCCGGTCGTCCGTCGCCACGCACTCCAACGCCGCCGCGAACGCCCGCGCCGCCCCGCTCCGGCCCGAGCCGGGAGGTCCGGTGAACAGCCAGGCGTGGGTCATCGCGCCGGGCGGCGGCGAGCCACCCGCGACGATGGACGCGGCGGCCTCGGCAGCCGCACCCAGCACGGCGACCGCGTCGGGCTGCCCGACGACTTCGCTCCACACACCCCTGCCGGCCACGGTCGCCCAACCTACCGAGATGTCACGAGCGCTCGACCACCGGCCGCGCCGAAGGGCGCGACACCAGCGGCAGGACCGCCGTCCGGACCCGTTCGCCCACCTCGTCCACGGTCCCGTCGGCGTCCACCACCACGTACCGCTCGGGATCGGCCGACGCCATCTCGGTCAGCAGCCGCTGCACCCGCCAGTGGTGCTCGACCGCGTCCACGGACGCGCTGCCGGCCACCGGCGTCCGGTCCAGCAGCACCGTCACGTCCGGCCGCAGCCGCCCGGTGGCCCAGTCGACCAGGCCCTCCAACTCCCGCGGGTCAAGGCTGCCCGACGCGCTGAAGTGCGCCAACGGGCTGTCCACGTACCGCTCCATCACCACCAGCGACCCGCCGTCCAACGCGGGCCGCACCTCACGCTCCACCACGTCCGCCCGCACCGCCGCCGCGACCAGCGCGTGTGCCCGCACGCCCGCCAGGTCCGCCGTCGTCAGCACGTTCCGCAGCCGCTGCTCGTCCAGGTCGGGATCGGACGCCAGCAGCACCCGGTGCCCGGCGTCCCGCAACGCGTCCGCCAACAGCCGGGCCTGCGCGGCGGTGTCCGCCCGGCTCTCCCCCTCCACCGCGATCAGCACGCCGTTGCCGTGCCGGGACCGGCCGCGCAGCACCGCCAGCAGGTCCGACAGGATCGGCCGGGCCCGCCGGTCGTCCATCTGCCGGTAGGCGATCAGCCCGAGCACCGCCGCGATCACCGCCGCGCCGAACATCACCGGCCGGGTGCCGTCGACCTGCATCACGTGCCCGAAGACCGTGATGTCCCGCTTCTGGATCACGCTGACCAGCAGCGGCGCGGTGGCGGACGCCACGAACAGCACCACTTTCAGCAGCGACTGGAGCAGCGCCACCGTCCGGCCGCGCATCGCGTCCTCGACCTTGGACCCGACGATCGTCAAGCCGGTCAGGAACGCCATCCCGGCACTGCCGCCGACCAGCGCCACCGCGATCAGCGCGATCCACAGGTGCGGCGCGAACGCCACCAGCATCAGGCTCAGCCCGGCGGTGACGATCGTGACCCCGAACAGCCGGTCGTAGGGCAGCCGCCGCGCGATCCGGGGCGCGATCGCCATGCCGACCGCGAGCCCGGCGAACACCGCCACGAACAGCAGACCGAACGTCGAATCGCCACCGAGCAGCGACAACGCGTAGAGCTTGGCCGTGCCGATCACCGCGCCCGCCGCCGCGAACGCCCCGATCATGCCGATCACCAGGCCCCGCACCAGCGGCGTCCGGGCGGCGAACCGCAGGCCGTCCCGCAGCATCGCGAAGAAGCCCTCGCGCTCGCCGCTGTCCCGCCTGACCCGGGCCATCCGGCCGGACAGCTCCGGAATCCGCACCGCTACCAGGATCGCCGACGTCACGTACAGCGCGCCGTTCACCATCACGGCGATGGTGGCGATGCGGAACTCGATGTCGGTGTTCTGGAGGTTCAGGTAGCCGGGGATGCCGGAGATCAGCGAGTACAGGCCCGCGCCGCTGATCACCGCGATGCCGTAGGTCATCACCAGACCGAGCTGGTTCGCGGTCTCCACCTGGTCCGGGCGGCGCAGCAGGTTCGGCACCGCCGAGTCCTTGGCCGGGATCCACAGCATCGCGCAGCAGCCGACCAGGAAGTTCGCCACGAACAGCCACCAGGCGGTGCCGACCAGGGCGATCGAGATGAACAGGCCGCCGCGCAGCAGGTCGCAGACCACCATGATCTTCCGGCGGTCGAACCGGTCCGCGAGCACGCCGCCGAGCGGGGCGAACAGGATGCCGGGCAGCAGCTGGGTGAGCACGACCAGGCTCAGCGCGAAGCTCTCCCACTGGTAGCTCTGGGTCAGCCGGGACACCAGGCCGGTCAGGGCGAGCAGCGACAGCCAGTCACCGACGCTGCACAGGTAGGTGACACCCCAGAGCCTGCGGAACGGCCGGATCGCCAACACGCTGCGAATCCGGTGGCTGGTCGAGGCCGCTGTGCCGCCGCCGTCTCCGATGGTGTCCACCCCCGTTGGTGCGGGAATCAGGGTAACCGGGACGTGTCCACCGGATGACCGCAACACCCGTCCGGGTGAGGTGGGCGGCTATCGGAACATCTCGACCACGGCCTGGATGATCTCACGCGCCACGTTGAACAGCAGTCCGCTGAGCGCGACCAGCACCACGAGACACCCGACCAGGCCGCCCTTGGCGCTCTTCCGCTCCGGCTGGGCCTGCGGTTGCGGCGGGCGTTGCGCGAACGGCGCCGGCCCCGACGGACGCTGCTGCGGCGCGTATCCGGCGGGCCGGCGCTGGTGGACCTGCGGGGCGTGCTGCTGGGGAATCTGCTGCGGGGTGAACGCCGTCGACGGGCGCTGCACGTTCGGCGGCGTGGCCTGCGCCGGCCGGTGCGCCAAGGCCATCGGCGGCGGCGCGAACGACCCCTGGGCGGGCCTCGGCTTCGACGCCCGCGCGGCCGGTCGGCGGGTCGCCACCCTGGGCGGCGGAACGACGTCGACCGGCGGCTCCGGCACGACCTCCGGTACCGGCGCACCCGGCAGGGGCACGGCCGGCAGCGGCAGCGCGCCCGTCACCAGACCGCCCAACGCGTCCGGAAACGCCTTGGGCGGCGCGGAACCGCCCGTCACCAACCCCGCGAGCGGGTCGGCGAACAGGCGTGGTGGCGGTGGTGCCTGCGTGCCGTCCGGGCCGAAGTCGTCCACCGCCACATCATCCGCTAGCTCTTCGACCTGGCGGGTGCCTTCTTGCGGACCGGAGCCTTCTTCTTCGTCACCGGCCCCTTGGCCCGCTTCTCCGCCAGCAGCTCGGCCGCCCGCTCGTCGGTCAGCCCCTCGACGCTGTCCGACTTGCGCAGCGAGGCGTTCATCTCGCCGTCGGTGACGTAGGGACCGAACCGGCCCTCCTTCACCACCATCGGCTTGCCCGACACCGGATCCGCGCCCAGCTCCTTCAACGGCGGCGCGGCGGCGGCCCGGCCCCGCTTCTTCGGCTCGGCGTAGATCTTCAGCGCCTCGTCCAGGGTGACCGTGAACAGCTGGTCCTCGGCGGTCAGCGACCGCGAGTCGGTGCCCATCTTCAGGTACGGCCCGTACCGGCCGTTCTGCGCGGTGATCTCCGCGCCGGTCGCCGGGTCCTTGCCCACCACGCGCGGCAGCGACAGCAGCTTCAGGGCGTCGTCCAGCGTCACCGTGTCCAGCGACATCGACTTGAACAGCGACCCGGTGCGCGGCTTGGGCGCCTTCTTGCCGTCCGGGGCCTCCGGCAGGACCTCCGTCACGTACGGCCCGAACCGGCCCTCCTTGGCCACGATCTCGTGCCCGGTGACCGGGTCCGCGCCCAGCGTGCGGCCCTCCTGCGGGGTCGCGAACAGCTTCTCCGCGACGCCCCGGTTCAGCTCGTCCGGCGGCAGGTCGTCCGGCAGGTTCGCGCGCTGCGACGTGAGCTCGCCGTCCTCGCCCTCCACCTCGCGCTCCAGGTACGGCCCGTAGCGGCCGACCCGGACCACGACCGTGCGGCCCTCCAGGTCGACGAACAGCGGGATCGAGTTCACCTCGCGGGCGTCGATCTGCTCCACACTCGACCCGACCAGCTTCTTCAGCCCGCCCGACCGGCCGACCGACGACTCGGGGCCGACGTTGCCGCCGAAGTAGAAGCCGGACAGCCACGTGGTGCGCTCCTGGCGGCCGGCGGCGATGCCGTCCAGCTCGTCCTCCAGCGCGGCGGTGAAGTCGTAGTCCACCAGCCGGCCGAAGTGCCGTTCCAGCAGCCCCACCACGGCGAACGCCACCCAGGACGGGACCAGCGCGGAACCCTTCTTCCACACGTAGCCGCGGTCCTGCACGGTGCTGATGATCGAGGCGTAGGTGGACGGGCGGCCGATGCCCAGCTCCTCCATCGTCTTGATCAGGCTGGCCTCGGTGAAGCGCGGCGGCGGCGACGTGGAGTGGCCGTCGGCGGACAGCTCGGCCGCGATCAGCGCCTGGTCCTTGACCAGCTCCGGGAGCCGCGACTCGGCGTCGTCGGACTCGCCGCCCGCCTCCGAGTCGACCGTCTCCACGTACGCCTTCAGGAAGCCGGCGAACGTGATCGTGCGGCCGGACGCGGCGAACGTGACGTCTTCGCCGCCTGCCCCGGCCGAGCCGGGAATTCCATGCGTGGTGCCCGAGATCCGGACGCTGGTGGTGTTGCCCCGCGCGTCGGCCATCTGGCAGGCGATGGTGCGCTGCCAGATCAGCTCGTAGAGCTTGAACTCGTCGGACTCCAGCTCCCGCGCCACCTGGCCGGGCGTGCGGAACACCTCACCGGCGGGCCGGATGGCCTCGTGTGCCTCCTGGGCGTTCTTGACCTTCCGGGTGTACTGGCGGGGCGTCTTGGAGACGTACTGCGCGCCGTACAGCTCCGTGGCCTGCGCACGGGCCGCCGTGATGGCGGTCTCGGACAGCGTGGTGCTGTCGGTGCGCATGTAGGTGATGTAGCCGTTCTCGTACAGCTTCTGCGCGGTCCGCATGGTGCGGTCCGCCGAGAACCGCAGCTTGCGGCCCGCCTCCTGCTGGAGCGTCGAGGTCATGAACGGCGCGTACGGCTTGCGCGTGTACGGCTTCTCCTCCACCGAGGAGACCGTCATGGCGGCCTTGGCCAACCCGGCCGCGATGGCCCGGGCCTGCGCCTCGTCCAGGACGCGGACCTCGGAGCCCTCCTTCAGCCGTCCGGTGGACTCGAAGTCGCGACCGGTCGCCAGCCGCACGCCGTCCACGGCCACCAGCCGGGCCCCGAACGTGGGCGGTGAGGCCTTCGCCCCCGCGTCCATGGTCGCCGACACGTCCCAGTACGAGGCGGTGACGAACTTCATCCGTTCGCGTTCCCGCTCGACCACGATCCGGGTCGCCACGGACTGCACCCGGCCCGCCGAGAGCTTCGGCATGACCTTCTTCCACAGCACGGGGCTGACCTCGTAGCCGTAGAGGCGGTCCAGGACGCGGCGGGTCTCCTGCGCGTCGACCAGGGCCCGGTCGAGCTCGCGGGGGTTCGCGGCGGCGGCCAGGATCGCGGGCTCGGTGATCTCGTGGAACACCATCCGGCGGACCGGGACCTTCGGCTTGAGCGTGTCCAGGAGGTGCCAGGCGATCGCCTCGCCCTCCCGGTCACCGTCTGTCGCCAGGTAGAGCTCGTCGACGTCCTTGAGCAGTTCCTTCAACTCCGCGACGGTCGCCTTCTTGTCCGGCGTCACGACGTAGAGGGGCTCGAAGTCGTGGTCGACGTCCACGCCGAGCCGCGCCCACGGCTGCCCCTTGTACTTGGCGGGCACGTCCGCCGCGCCCCTCGGCAGGTCGCGGATGTGTCCCTTGGATGACTCCACGACGAAGTCGTTGCCGAGGTAGGACGCGATTTTGCGCGCCTTGGCGGGCGACTCGACGATCACCAACCGCCGGTTGCCGCTCGCCGATCCCCCGTTGCTCTTCCTCGCCCGTGTCGATCCAGCCACGCCGTCCCGCTCTCTCCGAACACTGTGTCCCGATCCGCCAGTGTGCACTGTCCTTTGTCGCCGCATCGGCAGCCCTGGTCGGGACAGGGTGGCACAACTGTGCCCGATCACCCGTCAGGAGGACCGCTACGCCGCCGGCCACGTCCGCTCGACGACCCCGCGCGGAGCACGCCCGACCAGCTCGGCGAGCCGTTCCAGCCGCCGCCTGCCGACCACGCGCAGGGCGGGTCCGCCGGTCTTGAGCAGTGTCGCCGGAAGACCCGACGCAGCCAACGCCTTTTGCAGCGGCCCGTGCGTGTCGGGCGATTCCGGGTCCAGGCCGAGCACGTACGCCGACTCCGCCCAGCGGCCCGAGGCGAGCGCCCACAGCCGCAGCACGCCGCCGTGCGTGGTGAAGTCCGGCGGCACCACTTTCGTGTCACCGGCGAGCCACTGGTGCGCCAGACCGGTCAGATCGGTCCGATACGCGGTTGTGACCTCAAGTTCGGGCTCCCGCACGACCACCACGGCCGACTCCACCCGTTTGCCGACCAACTCGTCACCCTGTGTCACGGAACCCGACACAGCGTCGTCCGGCGTCGACTCGGCGGGCACGCCCTCAGGCACGACACCCTCGGGCACGACGTCGGGCACGGCCGCGACCGGCCGTTCGACGACCTCCAGCCGCGCCTGCACGCCCCGTTCGGCCAGCGCCGCGACCAGCGCCATCCCCCGCCACCGCTCGTCCAGCCGCACGGAGATCCGCGCCGCGCGACCGCGCGCGAAACCGACCGCCCGACCGGGCCCGCACAGCAGGCCCGCCAGGTCGGCGACACACGGCGGGCGCGCCTCGGCCGAGAAGAAGGACAGTTGCCCCACGACCCCGCAGCGTAGAACACACGTTCGAGTACGACCAGTCCCCAGCCGGGCGATCTTGCCCGACCGGGGACCGTCGGGTGGTCAGCTGCCGAGGCCCTTCCGCTTCTCGGTCATCGCCACGCACTCGGGGGCGTCCTTGAAGGCGGCACCCAGCTTCGGGTCCTCCTGGAGCTTCTTGATCTGCTCCTGGAGCTTGCTGGGATCGGCGTCCTGCCCGCCCAGCTGCTCCAGCTTGGTGGCGAACTCCGGGTCGGCCGGGTCGAGCTTGGCCAGGCCCTCGCTCGCGTTGTTCAGCTGCTTGCCGGTGTCGGTGAAGAACTTCACCAGCTCGTCGTGCAGGGCCTGCGCGTCGGCCGACGGCGCGCCCAGATCGGTCAGCTTCGCGCCGGCGTCGGACAGCGACTTGCCGGACTTCGAGGCGTAGTCCAGCAGCAGCTTCTGCTGCGCCGCCGGGTCGGCGGAGGCGCCACCGAGCATGGCCTTGAGGAGCTCCACCGCGCCCTCGATCGACGGCGAGATGCCGGAGCAGAACGTGCCGGCCCACTTCACCGGGTCGGCGGTGGCGGCCTTCGCGGTGGTGGTCGTGGTGGTGGACGAGCCGGAGCCGCCGGACCCGGAACCGGAACAGGCACCGGTCACCAGGACGGCCGCGAACACGGCGGCCAGCGTCAGGCGAGTTTTCACGAGGATTCCCCACTTTGTCGCAAATTGGACGGCGCGCATACTACGAGGTCGGGGTTACCGACGTGGACGGGCGCAGGGTCCGCAGGTCCTGGCAGGATTCGGCCTTCTCGGCGGCCTCCTTCAGCTCGGGCGACGCCTCCAGCTGCTTCAACGGCTCGGCGAACTCGTCCAATCGGGCGATCGCGTCCCCCGCCGCCTGGAGTCCCCCGACCGGGTCGTTCGCGTCGGCCTGCTCGACCGCCGCCTTGGCGTCGGTGAACGACTTGCCGATGTCGGTGAACGTGGCCGCCATCCGTGACACCTGCTCGTCACCGCCCGCGACCGGCGACGGCCCGATCGCCCGCAGCTTCGTCGCGGTCTGGTTGAACGCGTCGGCGAGCTGCCCCATGTAGGCGCCCATGTCGGCCTTCAGCTTCACCGGGTCGTTCGCGTCCAGCTTCGGCGGCGTCTTCGGCACCGACACGAACGACGCCGCCGCCGAGCACACCTTGTCCATGTAGGTCACGGCGTCACCGGAGGGCGATGACGACGTCGTCGGCGCGGGGTCGCCACCGGACCCACATCCGGCGACCACCGCAGCGGCGGCCACGACGGCCAAGCGGATCCTCATCACGAACTCTCCTTACGGGTGCGGAACCCCCACAGTGTGCCCATCTGGGCGCACCCTCACACGCCGAAGCGGGCGCCCCCCCGGTGGGGGACGCCCGCGCCGAAACGCCGTTCAGCCGGTCACACGGCCCCGTTGGCCACCGGGGTCTCCGCTGGGGAGTCCGCGATGGCCGTGCCGCGCCGCTTGGACACGACGACCGCCGTGACGATGACCGCCACCGCGACCAGCGCGATGGCGTACCGCACGCCCGCCGAGGCGCTCTCGCCCACCGAGAACGTGACGATGGCCGGCGCGATCAGCACCGACACCAGGTTCATCACCTTGATCAGCGGGTTGATCGCCGGACCGGCGGTGTCCTTGAACGGGTCGCCGACCGTGTCGCCGATGACGGTCGCGGCGT